>JAZSOK010000157.1:0-9909 GCA_045536865.1 Eubacteriales bacterium | reverse complement strand
CCAACTGAACTACACCCCTAAATACATTGCTCGCTTATTATAACACAACTTTCAAAAAAAAGCAAGAGGAAAAAGAAAAAAAGATTTGCATTTTTCAAATTATTTGTGACCAATTGACGTTTTTTAGAATATTTTTGGTTTACCGTTATTCTTTGATGAATAAAAGACTTTTATTGATCGAAATCTTCAAAATAAATTGATACGAGAAAGGTCTATTTCAAAAAAAGGATTGCTTTTTTTCTTCATTTAGTGTATGATAGATATAGTGATTTAGTCAATTGAGAAAGCGGTGCGTCTCTTTTTGTTTTCATCGGCGCATGGCTTTACAGATAAATGAAGAAAGGGGAGATACGGTGGACCGTTCTGAAGAATTTCTTGATTTATATAAAAAACTTGAAGAAACGTTGGAGGCGCGGCAGTTTCACGGGCAAAAGCGGCGCGTCGGCAATGCCGTTGTCGATTACATGAACAGTCGAGAGGGAAGCCGCTTTCGCGAAGAGTTGAACCTTTGCCGTGAGGTACGCAATCTCCTTTCTCATCACGCGCGCTTTCGCGGCGTGGGGGCGGTGGAGCCGGCAGAAACCTTGGTGACTTTTCTCAAAAACTTACTTCGCTTTTTGGAAAATCCGCCAACTGCTTTGGACGTATGTACGAAGAAGAAGGACCTTATGTGCGCGAAAAAGCAGGATTCTTTACTTTCTGTCCTTGGTGATATGGAGCGACGCGGCTTTTCACACGTGCCCGTGATGCGTGGCCGACACCTGTACGGTGTTCTCAGTGTAAGCACACTTTTTTCCTATTTTCGTGAGCATCCCGACCAACTTTTGGGTCGCAATGCGATGATAGAAAAGCTATGGGATGCATTGCCCACCGATTGCCACGCAACGGAGAGGTTTGAGTTTGTCAATCCTTTGACTACATATGAAGATATTCGTGACCTTTTTAATGAGGGCGGACCGCAAAAGAAACGCCTTGCGGCAGTGTTTGTCACGGAGGGCGGCACGAAAAACGGCGCGCTTTTAGGAATGATAACGCCTTGGGATATGTTGCGCGCAGAGCCTGAGGTGTAATAAACGTTTAACAAAAGTACGTGGAGTGATAATATGTATCATAAATCCATCAATATCGTGGTCCTTGATGCAAAAACATTTGGCGAGGACCTTGACCTTTCGCCTTTGGATGCACTGGGGCAGGTGACCGTTTATCCTTTGAGCGCTCCCGACGAGGTGGAAGGCCGTTTGAAGGATGCCGACGTTGCCGTCATCAATAAGGTGAAGATGACGGCCTCGCTCCTCCAAAGATTGCCGCACTTGCGTATGATTGCCGAAATGGCAACGGGGTACGACAATATTGACGTGGCAGCCTGCCGTGCGCGCGGCATTGCCGTTGCCAACGTGGCAGGGTATTCCGTTGCAAGTGTGTCACAACTGACACTCGCGATGGCACTTTCACTTTATACGCATTTGCCTGCATATAGTCAACACGTAACCTCGGGAGACTACACCCGTGGTAGCGCACAAAACTGCTTGACGCCCGTTTATCACGAACTTGCAGGCAGAACGTGGGGCGTTATCGGCTTTGGCAATATCGGTCGGCAGGTGGGCACGGTGGCACGCGCCATGGGATGTCGCGTGCTTGCTTACCGCCGTGGGGCGGTAGAGGATTTTGAAAAGGTATCTCTTGATACGTTGCTTGCAGAGTCGGATATCGTTTCCTTACACGTTCCTTTGACGGACGAGACACGCGCAATGATTGATTCAAAGGCTCTTTCTAAAATGAAGCGCGGTGCCATGCTTATCAATGTGGCGCGCGGTGCCGTCACCGACGAGGCGGCGGTGGCAGAAGCCGTTCTCTCGGGACAACTGGGCTTTTTCGGGACGGACGTTTACGACCCAGAGCCGCTACCAAAAGACCATCCGATGTCGCGCCTGATAGGTCTGCCGCAGGTGTTGATGACACCGCACATGGCGTGGGGCTCATATGAGGCGCGCGTGAGGTGCTTACAGGAAACGAAAGAGAACATTCGCGCTTTTCTTTTTGGTGAAATACGCAGTCGCGTTGACTTGCTTTATGGAGGGGTTTGATGGGAAGTAGGCTTTCAAGTCTTTCTTTGTCTTTGAAGGATACAAAGAATATGAAGGATGTAAAAAAAGAGATACTCTTTTTTCTCGTGTCTACAAAGGCGAACGGCGGCGGTGCCGTTTTCCTTCGTCACAAGTGTGAAAACGATGCCGAAAACGGCAGACTGGCAAGGAGCATTCGCCGTATGCTTGCCAATTTGAAAAAGAGCGGAGATATTCTTCTTTATATCCCGGGAGAGAGTTTCCGTACGGAAAACACGACGACGCGCTATCTTTTGGATAGAATTCCCGTCATGGGGCTTTCAAAAGAATTAAATCAAGGAGACGATTCCTTTACGGTTGTGTATCTTGGTTAAGTTAACGGGCTGTTTTTAAGACAGCCCGTTTGAGCAATTTTACAAACTAAAAAATTACCCCTGACAACTGCAATGACAGGCAAATTTGTCCTTGACCTGTTTGAGGGTGGCTTCGTCGGCGGATTTGAGAGGATAAAAGCCACGGGTGTTCATCTCTTTGAAAATCTCGTTTTGAATTTTATGCTCATCCTCTAAAATAGAACCGAACGCCGCGCGCAACTCGGGGGTGGAACTTTCGTTTAGGCAATCATTATACTTTGACGTCATGAACTTTTCGGCGCACAAAAGGTCTGTCAATTGTTCTTTTTCATTATATTTTTGGCAGGACATGGGCTCTCCTTACTGCAAATGTGCATACAGTTTGTTGAAATGACTTTGATGTGTGGCTGCCATTTGCTCAAATTTATTTTTCAGAGCAGTATCATCGGTAACGGTTGAAAAATACTTGTATTTTTCAACTAAATTTTCCTCTAAACTGAGTTGTTCGTTAATCGAATCTAACTCTTTTGCGGTAATGTTTTGCATGCTAACTATCCTTTCGTTTGGGCTTTGCGGATGCGTGTGGTTTTAGATAAGAAACCATCACCACGATGATAGTATGTCCTTTCTTCTTTTTTGATATCAAGTGCGCGCGCGAACATTTCCTTGCAGGATAGACAGTCATTTCCTTTTTATATCCGCAGTTTCGTTTTTCTAAAAGACCGTAAAGTTGTCAAAAATATTCAAATTTTGCATATAATTCATAGAAATAACTTTTTGTAAAGGAGACGTACGTCAATGAAAGAATTTTTTTCTTGCAAGCCCACCGAATGGGCGGTCAATCCCTTTTCGGCGATAGGGAAGCGCGCCATGTTGATTGTGGCGACAAAGCCCGACGGCAGTTACAATATGATGACCGCCTCGTGGGGAACGCTCGGGACACTGTGGGGGCGCGACGTTTGTACCGTTTATATACGGCCGCAAAGATATACCTACGGTTTTTCAGAGGCGGGGGCGCAAATATCACTTTGCTTTTTTGATGATGCACATCGCCACGTGATACAACTTTGCGGTGCCAAAAGCGGCAGAGATATTGATAAGACCGCCGCATGCGCGTTGACCCCTCGCCGTTCGGAGAACGGGACTGTATACTTCGAGGAAGCAACAGACGTTATTTTGGCACACAAACTATATGCACAAAATTTGGATGAGGCGTGCTTTACGGAAAAAGCACCGCTTGATTTTTATAAAGCAAAGGATTTTCACCGCATGTATGTGTGCGAAATCGAGGCGGTTTTGACAAAAGAGGGCGGTTGTCAATAAGTGCGCGATTTTTTATAAAACCTTTTTGTTTTGCAGTTGCTTTTTTTGCATTTTTAGTATATAATATATCCAAAAGAAAGAATAGGAGGGCCTATGGAAAAGAATAAAACGCAGGGTAAAACCATTGCCCTCAACAGAAAAGCGCGGCACGATTATTTTGTCACTGATACCTACGAGGCAGGCATTGCCTTGTTTGGTACAGAGGTAAAATCCTTACGCGCGGGGACGGTCAATTTGAAGGATTCCTACTGCACTTTGCGTGACGGGGAACTTTATGCCGTCGGTGTGCATATTAGCCCTTATGAAAAAGGGAACATCTTCAACCGTGATCCCATGCGCGACAAAAAACTGCTCATGCACAAAAAAGAAATATTAAAATTGCTCGGTCTTGTGACAAGAGACGGCTACACACTCATTCCGCTATCCCTTTATTTTTCAGGCTCCCACGTGAAAATGGAAGTCGGACTTTGCAAAGGTAAAAAACTTTACGACAAACGCGACGATGATGCCAGGCGGCAAGCAGACCGCACCATGGAGCGTTACCGTAAGGAAGGTGCGCGGGATAACGATTGATATTCTCCTTCTAAAAATAATGTATTCATAAAAACCGAAGGGGAAACGTTAAAACGTTTTATAAAAAATAAGAGGATTTGAATGTGCATTTTGCAAATTCAAATCCTCTTATTTTGTTTTACTCGTCTTGTACAACGGTTTGACAATGGAAATTGTTTGTTTTTCTTATAAAAATCCTAATAAGTATTGAAAAATACCATTTTTTATGATATAATAAATATTATTGTGTTATGCAAGAATATTTTACATATTCCTATGCGTAAAAGTTAACGCAAAGATGAGAACTGAGGTGAGGTCTATGAAGGTTGATAAAGTTGTCATGAAAGAGACAAAATATATCGTGTGTTGGACGCTGATTTTCAGCCTTCTGATGCAAGCGGTTTTCTTGATCATCGGTCAGTGGAGTTATCGCGTTTTGCTTGGAAATCTTCTCGGTGCTTCGGTGGCGATACTCAATTTTTTCCTTTTGGGCGTGACCGTGCAAAAGGCGTTGCAGAAATCCCCCGATGAACTCAATAAATTCATGAAAATCTCGCATATGTACAGAAATTTGATGGTTTTGGTGGTTGCCGTAATTGGTGTGGTGCTTCCTTGTTTTCACACCGTTTCCGTGCTAATACCGCTGCTTTTTCCCCGTCTTGGCTTGGCTATACGCGCATTGTCTGACAGGAAAAACAATAGCAAATGAGGTGAATTGATATGAAAGGTAAAAGCCGCCGTTTTTTAGCGGCAGATATCCTATATATTTGCATGATGATTTTGCCCATTTTGACAGGAATTGTTTTGAAGGTCTTGACAACGCCTGTCGGCGACGGTGTGAATATACAGGGTGCGCGCATTTACTTTACGGTCCCGATGCCTTTACAGGATTTAATCATTACGGAGTCGCAAGTAAACTCTTGGCTCGTGATGGTCGTTATTTTGGGACTGTGTCTTTTTTTGACACACGGCATGAGGACGAGAAACGTGGGTGTCCGTCAACACGTGGCGGAATGGATTATTGAAAAGGTCGATTCGTTGGTCAATGATAGCATGGGGCATTATTTCATGGGCTTTTCGGCGTTCATTGCCTCCATTTTGGCACTTTCCGCATTTTCCAGTCTTTTGACACTTTTCGGGTTGTATGCCCCGACGTCTGATATCAACGTCGTTGGTGGTTGGGCGTTGCTCGTCTTTTTCTTGATCACCTATTATAAGGCGAAGTGCGGCCCTTTGCAGTATATGAAGAGTTTCACAGAGCCTGTGGCGTTTTTAACGCCCATCAACTTGATAAGCGAGGTGGCAACACCTATCTCCATGGCATTTCGTCATTACGGAAACGTTCTTTCGGGCTCGGTAATAGCCGTTTTGATTGCCTATGGTTTACAGGGTGCGTCAGGTCTTCTTTTTGGATGGTTGCCCGGTTTTCTTTCGGACATTCCGTTCTTACAAATTGGTTTGCCCGCGGTGCTTTCCATCTACTTTGACGTTTTCAGTGGTTGTTTGCAGGCATATATTTTTGCCATGTTGACCATGATGTATGTGTCGGGCGCATTCCCCAGTGACCTTTATTTTATGAGAAAAGAAATAAAACAAAATAAAAAAACAACAAAACAAAAAGCGGAGGTTATCTAATCATGTTAGAATTGGCAATCGGTATTATTTTAGGTGCGTGTGCATTGGGCGCAGGCTGTGCAATGGTAGCGGGTATTGGCCCCGGTATCGGTGAAGGTAACGCAGTTGCAAAGGCGTGTGAGGCAATTGGCCGTCAACCTGAGAGCAAGGGTGCGGTCACCAGTACCATGTTGATGGGTTGTGCTATCGCGGAGACGACAGGCTTGTATGCTCTCGTTATCGCCATTCTCCTTATTTTCGTTGCCCCCAACCTTCTTGTAGATATTCTTTTGGAAGCAGTCGGTAAGTAATCGTTTTGCTTGCGAGTCGCGTATTCCACGCAAAAACGGAGGATTAGTATGCAAAATTTAGATGTCATATCTATAAACATATGGCAAATTTTGATTTCTCTTCTAAATCTTGTATTGTTATTCTTAATTCTCAAAAAGTTTCTTTACAAGCCCGTTAAAAACGTGCTTGCAAAGCGCCAAGGAGAATTGGATGAACAGTATGCGGCGGCAGCGTTGGCAGAGAATACTGCTCGCGCCGACCAAAAGAAGTGGGAAGAAACCGTCGCCTTTGCCAAAAAAGAAGCGGATAATATCGTCAGTGATGCGGCAGAAACCGCAAAAGCACGCGGAGATGCCATCATGACACAAGCGAAGGCGGAGGCCGAGGAAATCATCCGTCAGGCAAAAAAAGAAGCCGAACTTGAAAAACAAAAGGCAAAAGATGACATCAAGCGCCAAATCGTTGACGTATCGGGTGCTTTGTCCGAAAAGATACTTGAACGGGAAATCAAAGAAGAGGATCACCGTGCACTTATCGATTCCTTCATTGAAAAGATAGGTGACGACGATGAATGATATCTCAAAGGAATACGGCACGGCACTATTTACACTCGCCGTCGAGGTGGATAAAAGGCGACCTTACGCCGAGGATTTGAAGATAGTTTCAGACGCTTTCAAGGAAAGCGAGGATTACTATTCCTTTTTATCCTCACCGAGCGTATCGAGAAGGGAACGCCTTGATTCCATACAAACCGTGTTTGGCAGTGTAATTTCGGCAGACGTTCTTTCCTTTTTGAAACTTCTTGCCGAAAAGGGGCGCATGTCTTGCTTTTTCGATGCAGAGCGCGCATATCTTGAATTGCTTGATGCATCGGAGCGTATTATGAAGGTTAAGGTTACCACCGCCGTCGCCTTGACGGACGAGGAACTTGATAAGTTAAAGAGAAGACTCGAGAAACGCTACGGCGGTACGGTTGTCTTACAGACGGCCATTGATCCTGCCTTGCTTGGTGGTATTGTAGTAGAGGCTGAGGATAAGGTTATGGACGGAAGTCTTCGTAACCGTTTACAGCAGGTAAAGGAAGTGATTAGCACATGAATATAAGACCTGAAGAAATCAGTAACGTCATAAAAGAGCAAATTAAGAATTATCAGTCGCGCATCGACATGAAGGAAACGGGTACCGTTATTCTTGTTGGCGACGGTATTGCACGTGTGTACGGCATTCGTGAGTGCATGGCAAACGAACTTCTTGAATTTGAAGACGGCACGTTTGGCATGGCGCAGAACCTCGAAACGGAAACGGTGTCCGTTGCGCTTCTTTCCAATGAGAACAGTATTCGCGAGGGCTCAACCGTCCGCCGCACCAATCACGTCTTGTCCGTTCCCGTTGGTGAAGGTTTGCTCGGTCGTGTCGTCAATGCACTTGGCGCACCGATTGATGGCAAGGGTGCAATCAAGACAGAGAAAAGCCGAAATATTGAGTCGGAGGCGCCCGGAATTATTGAGCGCGAAGGCGTATCCGTTCCGCTTCAAACGGGAATTAAGGCGATAGACAGTATGATTCCCATTGGTCGCGGACAACGCGAACTGATTATCGGTGACAGACAAACGGGAAAAACCGAGATTGTCGTTGATACCATTATCAATCAAAAAAATACGGGTGTCATTTGCATTTACGTGGCTATCGGACAAAAAAACAGTTCGGTGGTACAACTTGCCAATGAATTGACGCGCGCAGGGGCGATGGATTATACCATTATAGTATCGGCCTCTGCCTCGGAGTCGGCGCCCTTACAGTACGTTGCCCCTTATTCTGGTTGTGCCATGGCGGAATATTTCCGCGAGCAGGGCAAGGACGTTTTAATTGTTTACGACGACTTGTCAAAGCACGCCGTCGCATACCGCGCTCTGTCGCTTTTGATTCGCCGTCCGCCGGGTCGTGAGGCGTACCCCGGAGACGTCTTTTACTTGCATTCCCGCTTGCTTGAACGTGCGGCATGCGTGGCAAAGGAATACGGCGGTGGCTCAATTACGGCACTGCCTATCATTGAAACGCAGGCAGGTGACGTTTCCGCGTATATCCCCACAAACGTCATTTCCATCACGGACGGTCAGATCTTCTTGGAAACTGAACTTTTCCATGCAGGTATTATGCCCGCCATCAACCCCGGTATATCGGTTAGCCGTGTGGGCGGCTCTGCCCAACTTAAAGCGATGAAAAAGGTATCGGGTGAGTTGAAATTGCTTTACTCGCAGTACAAGGAGTTGCAGGCATTTGCCCAGTTCGGTAGTGACTTGGATGCAGATACCAAGGCGCGCCTTGCTCTCGGCGAGCGCATTGTTGAGGTGTTAAAGCAGGGCAGAAACGCGCCTGTTCGCGTGGGTTGTCAGGTCGCCATCGTCTATGCGGTGACGAACGGCTATTTGAACGATGTGCCCGTCAAGGGTGTGAAGGACTACGAGGCGCGCCTTTACGAACTTCTTGAAAATAAGTACGCCGATTTCTTGACACGCATTGAGGGTGGCTCGTGGAGCGACGAGGATCTCGAAACCTTAAAGACGGCTCTTTCGGAAATGAAGAGGTGAGTGAATGGGTGCCAATATTAAGCAGTTACGCATCAGAATCAAAAGCGTTAACTCCACACAGCACCTGACAAAAGCGATGGGCTTGGTTGCTTCCTCGAAAATTCGCAAATCCAATGATATGATGTGTCGCGCAAAGGAATACGCGCATGCCGTCGGTGATATGATTGCGGATTTATCGGTGTGTACCGAGTGTGCCAAAAGCCCTTATATGGCAAAAAGAGACGGTTTGCGCACGCGCCTGATCGTCATTGCGGGTGACCGTGGATTGGCGGGCGGCTACAATGCAAACGTCTTTCGGTTTATGCGCGATTACGAGGACGCAACGGTGTTTCCTATTGGTAAGCGAGCGTGTGAACGCTTCGGTGCGCCCATTCGACTTGCAGAAACGTTTTCTTATGCAGATGCCAAGAACTTGACGGCAACGCTTTGCCGTGATTTTTACAACGGTGAGTTTGACCGTTTGGGAATCGTTTATACAAAGTACCATTCGATGATGTCGCAGGAAACGTCGGTGCGCTTTGTGCTTCCCCTTGAAAAAAGGGAAAAGACAAATGCACGAAGTGTCATTTTTGAGCCGGATGAATTAACCGTTCTCAATGAAGCAGTACCCGAATACGTGGCGGGGATGTTGATTGCCGCGGTAAAAGAGAGTTTTGCATCCGAGGTGGCGGCGCGTCGCGTAGCCATGGATTCCGCCGATAAGAACGCGCAGGAAATGTTGAGCAATTTAAGTTTGGCATATAATCGCGCAAGACAAGGCGCTATCACGCAGGAAATCACGGAAATCGTCGCCGGTAGCGGCCTATAAGTCTATGAAAGGGGAACTATAAAATGTCAAATAAAGCAAATGGCAGAGTCAGTCAGGTCATGGGACCTGTTGTTGACGTTCGTTTTGAAGAAGGGACTTTACCTGCCATCAATAACGCCCTGACTATGAAAAACGGCGATAATACCTTAACTGTTGAGGTTGCCCAACACATCGGGGATAACGTGGTGCGTTGTATCGCCATGTCCTCTACCGATGGCCTAAAAAGAGAAACCCCCGTTTTCGATACGGGACGGTCTATCAGTGTTCCTGTTGGCAGAAAAACACTCGGCAGAATTTTCAACACGTTGGGTGAGACG
>JAZSOK010000095.1:0-1604 GCA_045536865.1 Eubacteriales bacterium | reverse complement strand
GATTCACCCGCACCTGTACTGAAAGGATGCCAAGAGGCGCTTCACAACTTGTTCCTCGAAAACCAATTTGCCTTCCGCAACGATCATTTAAGACAGTTCATTGATCTTGGCACCCCCACAATAGAATTGCTTGCCCAGTTGAAGGAACGGGAACACCCGAGTTTTATCTGTGGCGACCGCGTTCATCCACTTGATGTGGGACACGACGTGTTGGCGCGCCTGTTCCTTACGCGCAAGGTGCCGATATCGCGCCTCCGACCGCAGACGACATCATTGCGGGCATCGCCCTTATGCCGCCTCTTTCCCCCGAAAACATCCGTCGCCGCGAAACGGAGGCCTTACTCCGTAGCCTTGTCGCCCTTGATCTTGTTGTGATTTGGGGACAGGAGAATATGACCTCGGAAGAACGGTGCGACTATTGGCGCACGCATGCCGAGGATCTTAAAAAACTCAGTGCATGGCATTACCAGATAGCGACGGAGTACCCGACAAACAAGGCAAAAGAAGCAGATGAATGGGCAGAACTGTTTCGTCGAACGGATGCCATGTATCCGTCGTAAGTCTTTCGAAAAGAGGATTTGCCATGCGTATTTTGGTTAGTGCCTGTCTTCTTGGCGTCCCCTGCCGCTATGACGGAAAGAGTGTCGCCGTGCCCGACGTTTGCCGCTTGGCAAAAGAGCATACGCTCATTCCCATTTGCCCCGAGCAACTCGGCGGTCTGCCAACGCCGCGCACCCCCTCCGAACGGCAAGGGGATCGCGTCGTCAACCGTGAGGGGGAGGACGTTACCGCCTTCTTTTCGCGCGGTGCCGACCAAGCGGTTGCCCTTGCCGAGCTTCTTCGCATTGATTTGGCCATCCTCAAACAAAATAGCCCCTCGTGCGGTTGCGGCTTTCGGTATGACGGCACCTTTTCCCGTACGCGGATGGTCGGCAACGGCATGACGGCAGAAAGATTGCTTGAAAACGGCTTCACCGTTATATCGGAAGATATGGCAAACACGATTTCTTAGGGATGTTTGACGACATCCCTTTTTCTTCAAAGAAAAAAGACGTCCCATTTTGCTAAACAAAACGAGACGTCTTATCTTGATTACAGACGCCAATATTTTCTGTCAAGAGAACGGTACTGCACCGCCTCTGCAATGTGCGACGGCAGTATGTCAAAACTGCCCTCCAAATCGGCAATGGTGCGCGCCACGCGCAAAACTCTGTCGTGACCGCGCGCGGACAAGCGCAATTTGGTAAACGCCGACTCCAAAAGCGCCGAGGCTTCATCGCTCAAAACGCATTCCGTTCTGATTTGGGCGGGCGACAGGCGCGCATTCGGCGTATAGGATACACCCATCTTTTCGCATCGCTCTTTTGCAAATTCACGCGCACGGCACACGCGCTCACGAATTTGTGCCGACGTCTCTGCTACCGTGCCATCCGCCTTTTCGCCGCTATGCATATCTTGATAACTGACCGCCTGCAATTCGATCTGAATATCAATTCGGTCAAGTAGCGGGCCACTTATTTTATCGAGATACTTCCGCACCTGATCGGCACGGCAAGTGCACGGTGTGCGTGCATCACCGTAGTGTCCGCAACGGCAGGGGTTCA
>JAZSOK010000168.1:0-4259 GCA_045536865.1 Eubacteriales bacterium | reverse complement strand
CCCACCTGCGGCAGAACGAAAATTGATTTAATTCCGCTACTGTCCGCCTTTGAAGCGGCAATTGATAAGGAAGGGCTTCGCGAAAAGCCCATCAAGGTCGCCTTTATGGGATGCGCCGTCAACGGACCCGGTGAGGCGCGTGAGGCAGACATCGGTATTGCGGGCGGTATTTCCGAGGCGTTACTGTTCCGCCATGGCGAGATTGTCGAAAAAATCCCTGCCGATATGGTGGTATCACGCCTGATTTCGGAAATTAAATCTATGTAAAAAGCACTTATTTTAAGGCAGAAAAAAGAAAGGACAAGCATCGACGATGAGTTCGAGAAACGAAGGGCAAGCGACGGGAGAAAAGCGCTTTGCAGATATTTTCAAGCAATACACACCCGACAAGGAATGTGCCGACGTTTTGGCATCGGCACACAGTCTTCGGTTGCGTCTTCAACCCAAGCCGCCCGAAAAAACCGAGCGCATGGAGGTCGAGTTGTCCTTTGACCGCCGCGTTCCCGCAAAACTTCTTTATCGCATTGAAAACGAAATGCGTGCCCTTTATGATCTGACCTCCATGAAGATTATTCCGCACTTCCCGAAGGAGTGCTTTGAAGCTTCCTGCATGAGAGAGGTTTCGGACGAGGCCATTCGCATCGGGGCTATCACGCGCGGCTTTTTTGATTTTGCAAGTTACGCCGATGACGGAGAGGTCATTCGCGTGGAAATTCCCTATAACGAGGCCGCCGTTTCCTTGGTGGAAAGCCGCGGCACGTCCGATATTCTTTCCCGTATCCTTTTTAGCCGTTACGGGGTGTCTCGCCGTGTGCAGATCGTCACGGCAAGCGATTATCTTTCCCATCAAGCCGTGCGTGAAAATCGGCGCATGGAAGAAATGCGCCATTGGGAGGAGGCGGCGCGCGCATCGATCGCCGCGTCAGAGGCACATGCCGCACGCGTCGCAAGCGGCGCACCGCAAAGGGAGGCACCGCCCCCCGACTTTTCGCGCGTTTCTTCTATTGGCGGTGGGGAGGTCGAGTTAGTTTCCTCCGCGACGGACGAATTCACCATCGGCTCTTACGTTTTTTTGACGAAAGAGCCTACCCCCGTTTTGGGCAACCCCTTTACGATCAAAGAGCCGACGTCGATTGCCTCGCTTTCCGACAAGGGAAGCGTCACCTTGCTCGGTGAGATTTTTGAACTTCTCACGAAGGAGCGCAACAACGGACAGAGCCTAACCGTCAATATCGGTGTGACGGACGGCTCGGGCTCTATCTATCTGAAAAAGAGCATGACGGCGGAGGAGGCAGACTGGTTCCGTTCGTTAAAGGAGGGACAAGTCCTTGCCATCCGCGGCACGGTCTATGCCGACAAATACGACGGCGAACTTGTTTGCTCACCGAAAGCGATTATGAAAATCAGTCGCCGCTTGCGTGAGGATAATGCAGTAGAAAAGCGCGTTGAACTGCACGTCCACACCAACATGTCCGCTATGGATGCGCTCATTTCGCCAGCCGATCTGGTCAATACCGCCATCCGCTTTGGGCATAAAGCGGTTGCCGTGACCGATCACGGCAACGTGCAGAGTTTCCCCGAAATGATGAAGGCGCAAAAAAAGGCGAAAGAGAAAAATCCCGACCTTGACTTCAAGGTGATTTACGGCATGGAGGCGTACTACGTCGATGACACCGCCCGTGCCCTTTACGGGAAAAAAGAGGCATCACTTGACGATGAGATGGTGGTGTTTGACTTAGAAACCACGGGCCTTTCAAACGCCACCTGTGAAATCATAGAGATAGGCGCGGTGCTCATTCGTGCAGGGGAGGTCCTTTCCCGTTACGGCACGTTTGTGCATCCCGAAAAGCCGATACCGCAGGAGATCACCAACTTAACGGGTATTACGAACGAGATGGTTGCCGACGCGCCCACCATTGACGAGGCGTTGCCTGCCTTTCTCGAATATGTGGGGGACAGGCTTCTTATCGCGCACAATGCCAATTTCGATATCGGCTTTGTCAAGGCGGCGGCAGATCGCCAAAAAATCCCCTTCGGCAACGCCTACCTTGACACGGTGGCACTTTCACGTTTCTTAAACCCCACCCTCAAAAAGCACAAATTGGATGTTGTCGCCGCACACTACGGGCTTGGCGATTTTGACCATCACCGCGCGGCAGACGATGCAGAAATGCTCGCCAACATTTTCTTTTGCATGCAAAAAGGGCTTCGTGAGGAGGGCATACATACTCTTTCCGATATGGTGCGCGGCATGAGTGAGCAGGCGGACCCCTTGCTCTTAAAAACGCACCACATGATCCTTTTGGCAAAGAATTTGACGGGCTTAAAAAATCTTTACAAGTTGATTTCCGCCAGTTATCTTTCCTATTTCCGCCGTTTTCCCCGTATTCCGAAGTCGTTGCTTGAAGCGCACAGGGAAGGGCTTATCGTCGGCTCGGCATGTGAGGCGGGCGAACTGTATACAGCCCTACTTGATAACCGTGCCGAGGCAGACATCGAGGAGATTGCTTCCTTTTACGATTATCTTGAAATTCAACCGCTTTGCAACAACCGCTTCTTGGTTGATGCGGGGCGCGTTCCCGATGAAGAGGCTCTGCGTACGTTAAATCGCCGCATCGTGTCGCTCGGCAGAAAACTGAACAAGCCTGTGCTTGCGACCTGTGACGCACACTTTTTGGAGCGTGACGACGAGATTTACCGCAAAATTCTGTTGGCGGGCAAAAAGTTTGCCGATGCTGATAAGGATAGCGGTCTGTATTTCCGTACGACAGAGGAAATGTTAGAGGAGTTTGCCTATCTCGGTGAGGCGACTGCCCGTGAGGTCGTCATTTCTGCCCCGAACAAAATTGCCGATATGGTTGAAGAAATTTTGCCCATTCCCGACGGCACCTACACGCCCGAAATGGAGGGCGCGGAGCAGGAGTTGACCGAGAAGTGTTGGCAACGCGCGCGTGAGTGGTACGGCGATCCCTTGCCCGAACTTGTAAAAACGCGCTTGACGCGTGAACTTGACTCCATCATCAAGCATGGCTTTGCCGTGCTTTATATGATTGCCGTTCGCTTGGTGGCGTATAGTGAAAGCCTTGGCTATCTCGTCGGCTCGCGTGGCTCTGTCGGCTCGTCCTTCGTTGCCACCGTGTCGGGTATTTCCGAGGTTAATCCTCTGCCGCCGCACTACCGTTGCCCAAATTGCCGTCATACCGAATTTTTCACGGACGGCTCCGTTGGATCGGGCTTTGATTTGCCTGACCGTGACTGTCCCGTGTGCGGCACGCCGCTCTATGCGGACGGACACGATATCCCCTTTGAGACCTTCCTTGGCTTTAAGGGCGATAAGTCCCCCGATATCGATTTGAACTTCTCGGGTGACGTACAGGGGCGCGTCCACAAATATACGGAAGAACTCTTTGGAGAGGGTAACGTGTTCCGCGCAGGAACCATCGGCACCTTGGCGGCAAAAACCGCCTACGGCTTCGTCAAAAAGTATTTGGAGGAGCATAAGATCACCATGTCGCCTGCCGCCGTGGCGCAGGTGGTGACCAACTGTGTCGGTGTCAAGCGGACGACGGGGCAACACCCGGGCGGTATTATCGTCGTGCCCCGTAAGTATGAAATATACGATTTTACGCCCGTACAACATCCTGCCGACGATCCGAATTCGGATATCATTACCACGCACTTCCAGTTCTCGTATCTGCACGATACGATTTTGAAGTTGGATGAACTCGGACACGATATGCCGACGAAATACAAGGTGCTTGAACAGTATACGAACACAAGCGTCTTGGACGTCAAAATGAACGATAAGGCGGTTTACGAACTATTCCGTTCAACGAAGCCGCTTGGTATTACCCCCGATGACATTCTCGGTTGCCAACTCGGCACGTACGGCATCCCCGAAATGGGTACGTCCTTCATTCAACAGGTGCTGCTTGATGCCAAGCCCAAGAACTTTGCCGATCTTTTGCAGATTTCGGGCTTGACGCACGGTACAAACGTGTGGCTCGGCAACGCACAGGACTTAATTAAAGAGGGCATCTGTGATATTTCCGAGGTTGTGGGAACGCGTGACGGCATCATGCTCTATCTTATTCGCCACGGCCTTGACAACGGCATGTCCTTCAAAATCATGGAGGACGTTCGTAAGGGGCGCGGCTTAAAGCCCGAATACGAGGAAGCCATGCGCGCACACGACGTGCCCGATTGGTACATCGGCTCGTGCAAAAAAATCAAGTACATGTTCCCGAAGGCGCATGCCG
>JAZSOK010000186.1:0-10821 GCA_045536865.1 Eubacteriales bacterium | reverse complement strand
TCTCATGCAAGAGAAAAAACTCTTTACGGAAGATACGAAAACGAAGTGGCTCTGCCTTAATTGCGGCCATATCCACGAAGGTCCAACCGCCCCTGCCTCCTGCCCCGTCTGCTTCCACGACCAAGGTTTTTTCATCCGTCTGACGATGGCACCTTATAGCAACTGACTTTTTCAAAAAGCGTGAAAGCATAAGTTCCCCCTAAAAAAGGATTATCATACAAAACAAAAACACAATTCACTCGACAAGTCATCCACTGACCTTGCCGAGTGAATTGTGCAATGAATAGAAAAAGCGAAATCGAAAATCCCCATTCGCAGGAGATCCGATTTCGCTTTTTTCTTTTATCTATTTTGCGCTTTCATTGAAGAGCGTCTATTCGACTGCCTGCGCTCCCATGTCATTAAGCACAGTGAATACAGATTGAAAAATAGTTCCGCCGAATAGGAAAGGACGGTAAAGGGCGGCGCAAAAATCATGACGTTATATAAAATGGCGAGAACGTGCGGTATAATCACCAACCATTTCATAAGATAGAGGTTGCGGACACTGAAAACGATGGCATACATGCAAAGCGAAAGGACGTACAAAACGTCAAGCGGCCGCCACGTCGATAGCACCCCCACGTTGATGATAAAATAAACGGAAACGGTGACAAAGCAAATGGCGGCAACAACAAGCGGCGGCGCATGCTTGTCATTTTTTTCATACGCGTAGTAAATAAGCGTACGCAGTAGCCCCACGAAAATCGACACCATGGCGAAAAATTCCGTCACGAAAAAGTAGGAAAAGACAAGACAAAGACAGGCAAGCGCTTGCAAAAACAGATAATACCGCTTTTTCTTGACCAAATAAGAAAACGAAACCAATGCAAGCGCGACAAAACTAATCGCCAATGACAAAGGATAATGATACATAAGTACACCTATTACAAATGATGACGGTCAAATATGGCACAAGGATAGCCGTCCTCTGCATATTCGCCTCGTGGTTTTATAAAATCAAAAGTGCGCCTCCGCGCTTTTTCAGAACGCCATGTTTTCCATAAAAAGACGGGAAAACACCTCGCTTGCCGAAAGGTCAATGTACGTTGCTTTCTTTTGCAAGCGAGAAAGATCGCGACTGCCGTAAGCGTAACCCACCAACCCGTTTAAGCAGGTGTTGTGCATCGGCACGCATCTATTTGCCAATACGGCTGGAAAAAGTCCCAGCCTACGGGCGTTTTCCAAATTCAGTTTGGTGGAAAAACCGCCCGAAATATATAGCGTATCTATATCGTCAAAGGAAAGCCCTTCACCAATGATCAGTGCTTGTATGGCGGAGCAAATGGCAGATTTGGCAAGTTGCACCTCGCGCACGTCCTTCTTCGTCAGAAGGATGTTTTTCGTAATGCGGTAATCCTCTTCCATGTAGCCGCTTTCCTCAATGATTTCCGCCCGTAAAAGGGCGCAAACGATATCGATTAGCCCCGTGCCGCAAATACCGACCGCATCCTTTCCTCCAATCGTCTCATAGGATGCCTTGTGGCCGTCCAAAGAAAAACTCTGTATAGCGCCGTCCGTTGCGCTCATGCCACAAGAAATATTGCCCCCCTCAAAGCAGGGGCCTGCCGCCGCTGCGGTGCACAAAATGCGCTCGGATGAATAAAGCACAACCTCCGCATTGGTGCCCAAATCAACAAGCAAATTGTATTTTCCCGCATCGGGCATCGGCAAACCGCTAACTCCTGCCACCAAATCCGCACCGACAAAGGTGTGAAAAGAGGGCAAGGACACAATATGCTCCACGCCTAAAACACCGATATCCCGTGCAAAAACGCGTTTTTCTTCCAAAAAGACGGCACGATAGGGAAAGACGCCAAGCGTAGAGCAATCGGCTCCAAAGAAAATGTGGAGCATGGTTGCATTCCCTGCCACCACCATCGTGTCAATGAGAGGTGCGCCAAACGAGGCAATCATCCGATTGACCTCGTCCACCACCATCGCTTGTGCCGAAGATACGGTATGCTCGGTACAGTAAGCAATGCGACTGATCACGTCCGCGCCAATGGTGAGTTGCGGATTTGTGCGCGAGACAATTTGCTTCACTTCCCTTTTTGTGCCATCAAGCAACGCCATGACAAGCGTCGTGCTTCCCATATCCAAAACGAGCATGTCGCCCGGTGTCGCCGCCCGACCGCTTACATGCTCACCACTTGTATGTACTTGTGTTTTTTCGGGCAACACAACGTCAATGTCCGACTGAATACGGTATTGACAGGAAAGTGTCTTTTGCCCGTTGACCGTCACCGTGCATTTTCCGCAACTTCCGCGTCCGCCGCACGGATGCGCGACCGATGCGCCGATATGAATGAGAAACTCCGAAAGCAGCATTCCTTTTGGCGCATCGTGCGTCATGCCGTTTACTCTAACCTTGCACATATCATTCCTTCAACGTTAAAACGTATATCAAAGTTTACATATACTGCCTGTCCATATGGACGTCAACGTAGGCAAGCAGGTCTTCGCTATCCGTAAGATAAACCTTATATTTCAGTGGACTCTATAAATTCAATTTGCTCTCCGTCAGGCCCCTTGACAAAAGCAAGATGTAAGGAAAGCGCCACGGGAAGAGAACCCGGTACAACCGTTTTCGGCGCAATGTGCGGCGTTGCCCCCGCCTTCAAGGCGCGTTCATAATCGCCCTCTACGTCATGGGAGGCGATTGCAAAATGCACGTACTTTCCTTCCTCGGGATACATGTCGCCACCGTCCGAAAACAACTCTATCATCCCACCGTCACTCATCTTCATTAGCGCAATATCACGCGCACCGCCGTTCCAACGGGCATATTCCTCCAAGCCTATTGCCCGATAAAAGGCAATGCTCTTCTCAAAATCCTTGCACTTCAATGCAACATGATGAAATCCCAGTCTTGATTTTTCCATGCTCGTCCCTTCTGTCGCAAGCGCGACTTGCGTAAATGCTTGTTTTTATTCAAAGAACGTGCGGCGTTATCAATCATCTATTGACCGCCCCCATGTCCCTTCAAAATGATTATATCACAAGTAAAATGTTTGCTCGCAAGGACATTTTTACGCCGTGCATCAATGGCACAGGTGTGCGAAAGCACACGCAGGGCGAAGCCCAAAGGCTTGCGATGCAAGGCTTTCTGTGCATATTATATCACAGCCCTTTTTATAATGCAAGCATTCTTACAAAACATTGCGCTCGTCATCACACTTTTTGCCAATTGTTCTTTCACCGATAAATACGCCTTTTTATCTATCAAAATAACCGTGCACACCCATGACGTCCGAATAATATACGAAGGCGTCCGGATAATCCTTTAAGATGCGGTAAAGTTCTCCTAATTGTCTGACGTTGATGACCGCAAACAAAAAGGTCTGTTTTTCATCGAGATACAATCCCTTTGCCTCAACGACCGTGGCGGAGTGCGCCAATCTTTCTATGATATCATCTTTGATTTTGTCAATGTCTTTGGTAACTATCTTGACCTCTATGGCATTTCTCGTGTCCCTCAAAATTGCCTTCACCGTGACTTCCGTACTGAATATTTGTATGGCAGACAGTAAAATACAGTTCAAATCCCAATAAATGAAAAAAGAACTACCGACAATGACGTAACTTAATAAACTGATAATTCTTTCTATTTGCAAATGCCCTTTTCTTTTTTGAATGATTGCCGCAATAATATCCAAGCCTCCGCTTGATGCGCGCAACCGAAGCATGATGCCTATGCCCAACCCTGCAAAAATCCCCGCAAACAACGCGCTAACCATCGCGTTTTCAGGATATGTGTATTGGTAAAAATTGATTTTTTCCAAAAATATACAAAGCGTAGCGGAAAGTCCCGAAAAAATGCCTGTATACACGACGTAGCGTCTATTGATAAAAAAGCACGCTATAAAAAGCAAAATAATATTAAAAACGAGATTAAAATATCCTGCATTGAGCCCTGTCAGTTCTTGCAATGCAACGGCAATCCCGTCAACTCCACTGGGGACAAAATCAAAAGGAAACACAAACACCCACAACCCAAAGGCAGACAAAGCACCTGCAAAAGCGGTGAGCATCATGTTTTTACCTACTTTTGATGCTTTTTCTTTCATGTGACCCTCTTTCTTATGACCTATTCCGTTTCGTTTTGGCAATTTTTTGTCATGCTTTTTCACCGTTTTATAAGTGGGTTTTTGTACCCTTCTTATGAACAAATATTCACCCCTTTTGTAAGCATTCCTTGGACGGGGCATTATCATACCAAAGCGGGTGCAAATTAGAAAAAACCATGTCGAGAAAATGCAAATTCCAAAACACGAACTCATCGTTAAGAGGCAGGGCAACGGTTGTCAAAATCTCTTCATTACGTAAACCACTGTTTACGTTTTCTCTTGCTTTTGCTTGTTTATCGGATATCTTTTTTCGGCCTGCGAAACTTATTCGGGCTTGTTCCTATAATTTCCTTAAAGGTTTTAGAAAAATGATAAATGTCTGACATGCCTACCGCTGTGGCAATTTCACCGACGGTCATTTCCGTAGATTCGAGCAAATTGACGGCAACGTACATCCTGTATGTCAACACGTATTTGTGAAGGGATTGATTTGTATGCTTTTTGATAATACTGCCTATATAACCGGGATGATAATTAAAGCGCTCCGCCAACGTGGTATTCGATATTTCCTTATGATAGTTTTCTTTTATAAAGGCTATGATCTCACTCGCTTTCTTGCTTGACTTATCGTTTGAACCAAGTTCCGATTTCCGAATACAAAGCACCAAAAGTTCCTTTAAGAGCGCGGAAACGCGCTCCCTGTAATAATTCTCTCTGTTGTTAAACTCTTCTATAATTTCATGCATCTTGTTTTTTAGGTCAAAAGAATTTTTCAACACGAACGAGTTATCAAAAAAATCGGTGTCCTCAAAAGAAACATTCTCTATCAGTTTGCCCTTAAACTCATCGGCATAAACGGGGGGCAAGGGTCTTTCATACGCAATATTACCGTTCATAAAATCAAAATTTACGCCCGAAAGGACCGTGTTTTCCCCCAGTTCCATTCTGTATTTCACACCCGAGCGCCAATACACAACGTCGTTAGCCGAAAGTTCATACGGTATGTCATTCAGATAAATAACCGCTTGGCCGCTTTCAACGCAGAAAATTCGATGGTCAAACGCAATGCACTCGACGTTTTTGAATGTCATCTCGTTCTTTCTTGCGTATCTCACAAAAGGACTGATTTGCTCTAATTTCATATCGTTCTCCAAAATATTTATTTTTGACAAAAAAATATTCATTTTTTGCATTTATTATACCATGCTTTTTTGATAAAATCAAGATGGAAAACGGTCTTTTGGATGCTTCAAACGACTGTATAAAGAACAACAAAAAAAGAAGCAATTCTTGTAAAACAAAAGGAGAACATCAGATGTATAATATCAAACTGGATTCTTATGTGCCCGAGCCTCGCCCCGTAAAAAGCGACAGAATCGTGGCGGCGCACTACTACGCCGCATGGAAAAAGGGAGCCGCCAGAATACACGAAGGTTTTGACGATCTTCACGAATTTCCCGAAAGAACGCCCCTCATGGGCTATTATGATGAAGAAAACCCCGAGGTGTGCGACTGGGAGATCAAATGGGCGGTCGAGCACGGCATTAACTGCTTCATCTACTGCTGGTACAGAAACCTGGAAAACACGGGCAAGCCCGTCACGGTAAATGATTTGCGTTGCCCTCATGGAATTCACGAGGCATTGTTCAATGCAAAATATCAAAATTACATCAATTTCGCCATTATGTTTGAAAACTGCCCGCGTTGGGGCACCACTGACGAAAAGGATATCATAGACAATCTTATGCCTTTTTGGGTTGAAAACTATTTTAGCCGCGAAAACTATCTGAAAATAGACAACAAGCCCGTCCTTTTTGTATATAATCCCATGCGTCTTGAAGAGGTCTTCGGTTCCCCCGAAAATCAAAAGAAAGCCTTTGATAGTTGCAGAGAGTATGCAAAAAAATGCGGCTTTGACGGAATGATTTTTGCCACATGCGACACAACGGTATCCAAAGAGGCAGCAGAAGACGCTCTCAACAGAGGCTACGATTTTAGATTCGGTTATAACGCAGGTTATTCGCCAAAAGAGGATAATCCGCCCGCCGAAGAAGCGATAGAGGCACAGTGCGAACTTTTGAAGCGCAGATTAGAGTTTGATAATATGCATTTTATCCCCACCGTTTCGTGTTTTAGCGATCCTACGCCCAGAAGAAGCAAGAGATGGATGGATCTGGGATTTAGATTTGACAGGAGCAAAATTTGGAAAATATCTCCCGATGAATTCAGGGGCGTTATTCACCGCATGAAAAAAATGACCGACGATCTTCCCGACGGTGCATGGGGCAAGAGAATCTTCATGATTGACAACTGGAACGAATGGGATGAAGGGCACTACGTTTCTCCGTCTTATGAATACGGATACCGCTTTTTGCAAGCAATAAGAGAAGAATTGACAGAACGGGACAATCTGCCCGACTATCGCACGCCCTATGATTTAGGCTTTGGCTCTTATACAACGCAGTGGAAAATCCCCGATTTCAGTAACGTATGTGCAAAAAGGCTTGAAGAGGAGAAAAACAAACTTGAAGACAAATAACGCGCAAGACTCCGAAAATGCGAGAGCAAATAACGTTTCTGCCGAAAATCAGGTCCCACCTGACAAATACGTCCAAATACAAATGAACGGAGGCTCCAAAAAAGTCCTTTTTGTTGGAAACTCGATCACACATCATATCCCAAACAAAGATATCGGTTGGTTTGGAAATTTCGGCATGGCGGCTTCATGCGAAGAAAATGACTATGTGCATATCGTATTAAACCATCTGCGCAACGTTTACGGTGAAGTAGACTACGCCATCGTACAGGCAGCTTATTGGGAGCGTCATTATGAAAAGACCGAAAATTTGTTGCCTGAACTGTACTCCGATGCAAAGGATTTTGGCGCAGACATCGTCATTATCCGTCTTGGTGAAAACGTCTTTAACGAAACGCTTGAAGCCTTTGATTTTAAGCCTTATTTCAAGAAAATGATTGATTTCTTTGGCGGTGACAAATGCGAAAAATTGCTCATTACAGATATGTTCTGGCACAGAACGTTCAATGATGTTTTCAGACAAGAGGCAACTGAACGCAAATGTCCTTTTGTGCATCTCACCGACCTTGAAAATGAGGAAGGTAGCATGGCGATTGGACTTTTTGAGCATCAAGGCGTTTCAAGACATCCAAGCGATTACGGAATGAAGCGAATAGCCGAAAGGATTATCGAAAAACTTTAAGTTCGTACCGTACCAAAAAGAAAAAAGTAGCCCGTATGCGTAGTGTCCATCAGGACACTACGCAACGAAACAAATCCCTCTCGGGGTTTGTGAAATGCACTTCGTGCGTGAAATTCGCCTTTGGCGAGTGAAATGCCTGCGGGCGTTTTGGATTTATTTCATTTCACGTTGCGACCGTCGGGAGCAACATTTCACAATGTGCGAAGCACATTATTTCACTTTTTGCGATAGCAAAATATTTCACTTTTGCATTTGTCCCCACAAATGCAGTTCTTGTCAAAAAAGAAGACGAAGAATTTTTACATTCTCCGTCCTTTTCCTGTCGGTGTATTGGTGTTTAGTAAGATTGATTGTACTATTGAGGATGTCGCCTTGCGCAACTATATGTTTTTAGACTAATCCCATGAAAATTTCCACTACCAGTGCAACGACGACCACCAATAGCGAAATGATAAACCCGTGTATCATCGGACGAATTCCCGATTTTTTCATACTGGAAAAAGGGGTGTTCAATCCTATCGCGGCAAGAGCACATACCATGAGAAACTTGCTCGGAAAGTTTCCAGTTTAATTTCAAGGCTCTGCCAATAAAATATCTACCGCCAAAGCACGTGGCAAGTGTAAAGACCATGACGAGCAACGACATTCTTCCGACTTTCAAAATAGTCGTTATATTTAGAGATAATCCAAGCAAAATAATGGCAAATTTCAGAATTTTTTAGAAGTGAATTTCAACCCCGACGAAAAAAACGTGGATCTATCTAAAAATTGATTGATGACCATGCCCAAAAACATGGCAATGACCGCGCCGCCAATCAAATGTATGGGTAATAGATTTTCTATGATACAGGCGACAAGCGCAATCAATACCGAAAGCAAAATCCCCGGAAACAACTTGATGATTTTCATAAATTCTCCTTGCCAGACTAAAAATGATATCATGTGACATATAATCACCACAAAAATATTATACACAAAAACAGTTTTTTTATCAAGTGATATTCCGCCTGCGTCGGAGTGATATTATTCGCTATGTTCATAGTGATATTGAAGCCTTTCGGCTTCGGTGATATTTTATTCGCCTCCCAAACTCGCGTAGCGAATACCACTCGGCGTAAGAGAGAATATAACTGCGAAGCAATATAACTCGCCAGAGGCGAATAAAACTGCCCAACTTCCTTATGGGAAGTTGGGCTACGCAAGTACTTTTTCTATGGTTGGAGAACAAAATCTCGATCTATTCAGGAAAAAGGCAAATACGTGCCACCCGCCGCGGAACTCTTTTTGAGAACTTCAACAAGTTCAACACTCTTGGCGGCGCTTTGCGCTGTGCATTTGACGTTTTCGCATTTGCCTTCCACAACGTCACAGAAATACCGAATCTCCTCGGCATATCCGTCACACATTGGAATTTCCGGCGTAAATGCAGGCGTGCCATCCTTTGGATAAACCGTGACGACACCCTTTTCGTAGATCATCGTAGCCTCCTCGAAACTGATGCGGAACGACGGCGCGAATTTAACACCCTTCAACGACCAGTCCCCGATGATGGTCACGGGAACGTTCTCATACAAGAAACAAGTATGTGCAACGTCATATTTTGTGTAATGACCTGCGGTACGGCAACTCACCGCGCGCGGTTCGCCAAAAATATAGCGCACGACGTCAACGTCATGAATATGCAAATCCAAAATACAACCGCCCGATTTCTCAACATCCATATACCAGTTGCCTCTTCCCCAAACGGGCGGGGGGCTCAACCTTTGGAAGAAGGCGGAAACCATCTTTCCAAAGCGCTCATCCTCTATGCATTGCTTCAAGTAAACATATTCCTTAAAGAAACGAACGCATTGTGCGACCATGAGGTGCGTAGAGGCAGTTTCGGCTGCATTGATCATCTCTTTTGTATCATCAACGGAAAGCGCCATCGGCTTTTCGCAAAGCACGGGAATGCCGCGCTTTAATAATGATGTCGCCACCTCTTTGTGGGTGTACGTTGGCGTGCAAACGTCAATAAAGTCAACCTTCTCGTGACACAGCATTTCGTCAATTGAGGTGTAAAAATGAAACGAGTCATCTCTCGCCCGGTCGCTATCAAGATTAGTAGCCACCACACGGTTAATCGCCTTGGGATCAATATCAACAACCGCTACAAGTTGTGCACGTCCATCCTTTTTGAGGGCTTCATACGCATTTCGGTGAACCGTTGAAATGCCGCCCAAACCAATCATTGCAACGTTCAACATTGTGTGCTTTCCACCTCCGATAATATTTTTTTCAAATATGCAATCGTTTCCAAGACATCCTTTGTTTGCTGCTCGCCACCAATCTCACGCTCAATAACAAGGTTACCGTTATAATTGACTTCTTTCAAACGGCGTATAACCTCGGGCAAATTGGCAAGACCTTCGCCCACCTTGACTTCTCTACCAAGATATTTACCGGTGGTCGGGTAAAATCCGTCTTTGATGTGCGTATCCATGACGTATTTTCCAAAAACGGTTACGGCATCTGCGGGGCTGGCTTTTCCATACAAAATAAGATTGCCGGTATCCAAGTTGATACCAACGTTATCCATGCCGATATCCTCAATGACGCGCAAAAGCGTTGTGGGCGTTTCCTGTCCCGTTTCAAAAAGGAAATTAATATCCATCTTTTTTAATTCTTTGGCGATGTAACGCAAAACCGCGATAATGCCCCGATACTCGGGATCGTTGCAATTCTCGGGCAAAAAGCCTGCGTGAGTGGCAACGCGATGTACTCCTAATTTTTTCGCAAATCTGCCGCCCTCAATGATCTGCTCGGCACGCATTGCACGATAGGCGGGCGGGACAAGTCCAAGCGTGGCAGGTCCTTCTATAAAATTCCACTCACCGGGGCCCGTCCATCCTGCCCAAATAGTAGAAATCTCTATCCCTGTTTCTTCTGCCGCGGCGAGTAACTTGTTTGCATTCTCGTCTGTGTAAAGGCTTGGATCCCATACAGTGATCTGACAACATTCGAGACCGTTTTTCGCCAACCTTTTGAAGGTTTCCGAATAATCCTTGTTTGCTACAAGACCGATTAAAGAACCGATTTTTTGCATGATCTTATCCTCCCAGATGTTTTTCACAAGCGTATTGCATTTTCAACGTGCTCGTGTTATAATAATTATATCACTCTATATGGGTAAAATCTCGGATAAAATGATTATTTTTTGGTAATATATTGCTTTTTTCGAAAAAAGGAGCGTCATAAATGGATATCTATGAAAAGCACGTTTTTAAGGATGTCAATCTGCCTTTTATCATCAACTCCTTTGCGTTAGAACCGGAGAGAGAAACGTATTCGTGCGCAAATTGGCATGAAAACGTGGAGTTTTTGTTTGTAAAAAAGGGACAAGGCAGAATTCGTGTGGACGAAAATATATATGACGTCAAGCCGAAGGATATTGTCATCATCAATAAAAACCGACTGCACAGTGTTTCTCCACTCACCACCTTGACATACGGATA
>JAZSOK010000086.1:0-1738 GCA_045536865.1 Eubacteriales bacterium | reverse complement strand
CAAAAGAGATGATGCTGAGGGTGGGGAGGGGCGGCAAAAACAGTAAAACGAAGCCTGAAATGATGGAGAAGAAAAGAATAAATCCGCAAATAAAAAGGGACGTTTCCGCCGCACGGCGCACGGCAACGACAAAGCCCCTGCGTTCTCTTTGTATAGACGTGGAAGCATTTTCCTTGACGGGCGGACGAAACGGCGCGCCGATGATAAGACAGACGATGGCCGCCAGCATCTCGGAGATAAAAAAGAGAAAGCCAAAGGTCAGTGAGGAGAAAAGACACGCCCCAAGTGCCGCAATGACGAAGGACGGCCCCGTGTTGTTGGTAAAGGCGGCGAGGTCCTTTGCCGCTTCTTCGCTCATAGTGCCGTCACGGTATAGGTCGCACGTCAGGCGCGCGCCAATGGGAAAGCCCGAAAGTCCGCCGACCAAAAAAAGAAGCGGCGCGCCGTGCGGCAATCTTAATTTACGGCAGACGGATGACAAAAGCCCGCCTTTTTTATCATAAATATCGGATGGAAAATAGTTCGTCAACAAATCGGAAAGGACAAGGTGCGGAAAGAGCGCGGGGATGACCGTTTGCGCGCAAAGGGCAAGCCCCTTACGCACGAAAAGGGCACTGTCCTTGGCAAAGAACAAAAGAAACGACATCGATATCATCATTAAAAAGAAGAAAAACGGCTTTCGGCCTTCCTTTTTGTCCGTCATGTTTTAACCCTCGCTTTCATATGATAGTGTATGGCTTCGGGGCGTTTGTCATGACTATTAAAATGAAACGGAAGGTCGGGTGATTCAAGTGAAAGAGAAAAAACGCACGGAAGTACGGGCGGAAAAGGAAAACGCGCAAAAAAAAGGGGCGAAGGAAAGCATACTTTCGCGTATATCACGCTATACCGACGTATCGCTGTGCGCCTTTTCCGATTTTAAGATAGACGTAGAGCGCACGGGACGGGTGGAGGAGAAAAGCATCACCGCCTTCGGCGTGTGCGGTATTCATACGATGACGTGCAATTGCGTATCGCTCGATTATCAATCGGAATATTTTGTGATGCGCGGAGAGGGGCTTGTTTGCCATGCCTATGCGGACGGCGCCATCAACGTGCGCGGCAAGATAAAGGAAATGGCTTTTTTGGAGAAGGGGGCTTTTCGCGATGAGAATATTTGACGCCGCCCTCGGCTATTGCCGCGTTCGCTTTGCAAAAAAGGATGAGGCCGCCGTCCACAATCTTCTTTTTCGACTGCACATGGATTATTGGGGGTGTGGCGAAAAAGAGGACGTGGCTTTTTTGAAAATCAGGGCGCGGCAACGCGATTATCTCGTGTCCTTTGCAAAAAAAGAGAACGTTCCTTTGGAGGTAGGGCGCATTGAGGGTCTGCCGCGCGTTTTCCTTCGATATGCCGACAGGTACGGCGTATGGCTCGGTTGCTTTTTGGCCGCTTGCATGATCATACTTTCAAGCCTTTTCGTGTGGGACGTGCGTGTGACGGGCAACCATCGCGTAGGTAAAACGGAAATTGCCGAGGCACTCAAAGAGTACGGCGTGGGTATCGGCGCTTTTTTGCCGACCCTCGACTTGCATGAGGCAACCAATTCCTTTTTGATAGACAGTGAGGAAATCGGATGGATCAGTCTTTACCGCAAGGGGAACGTCATTTATGCAAAGGTCCTTGAAAAAGAGGACGTGGACGTGCAGGACACCTCACCGCCGAAGGTGGGACAGGCGGCAAACCTCGTCGCGGATG
>JAZSOK010000032.1:0-3363 GCA_045536865.1 Eubacteriales bacterium | reverse complement strand
ACCACGACAGAATTATTGCATACACCTCGCAGCTTGCACACGTACTGTCAAACGCTTACGTTAAGAGCGAAACCGCAAAAGAACATAAGGGGCTTTCGGCAGGCAGTTTTAAGGATCTAACGAGGGTTGCATACCTGAATGAAACCATGTGGACCGAACTGTTTTTAGAAAACAAGAAAAATCTTATCTCGGAAATCAATGAACTGATTGACCATCTCGGTGAATATAAGATTGCCCTTGAAAATAACGACGCAGACGAATTAAAGGCTTTACTGAAAAACGGTAGAGAATTAAAAGAGGCACTTGACAATGACTAAAAAAGTTACCGTCAAAGGCGTTAAAAAGCCTTATGACATCATCATCGGCAAGGATATTTTACATATACTTCCCGAAAAAATAAAGGAACTGACAAAAGCAAAAACCGTCGCCGTCATCACGGACGACCACGTCGATGCACTTTATTCCCATACGGTTTTGGACATGCTCCAACGTGCAGGTTTTCACGTGTTGAAATTTGCTTTCCAAAACGGAGAAAAGCATAAGACCATGGAAACCATTTGCGACATTTTGGAGTTTTTGGCAGAAAACAGTGTGACGCGCTCCGATTTGATCGTTGCCCTTGGCGGCGGCATTGTCGGGGACGTGTCGGGATATGCGGCCGCCTCCTATCTGCGCGGAATAGATTTTATCCAAGTGCCCACCACCTTTTTGGCCGCGATAGACTCCTCTGTCGGCGGAAAAACGGGTGTCAACTTAAAGTCGGGCAAAAACCTTGCAGGTGCATTTTATCAACCAAGGCTCGTTGTTTGTGATACAAGGACCTTTGACACCTTATCGGAAGACAATTTCAAGGAAGGCGTTTCCGAGGCAATTAAATACGGTGCGATCTGCGATAAGGAACTGTTTGATCTGCTTTCAAAAAACAGTACCATGGACATTGAGAGTGTTGTAGAACGGTGCGTTTCCATTAAGGCAGACATCGTTTCCGCTGATGAATTTGACACGGGCAAAAGACAACTCTTGAATTTCGGTCATACGATAGGTCACGCGATTGAAAAAACGACGAACTTTGAAATCTCCCACGGCATTGCCGTTGGCATTGGCATGGCTATCATTTCTAAAATCAGTGACCGATTGGGATGGTCAACGGAAGATACCCACTCCCAAATCATAAAATGCCTTGAAAACAACGGCATTCCGACGAATACCGATGCCACAACAGAGGAACTTTTATCGGCGATAGTCAAGGATAAGAAGAGAAACGGAGAAACGATCAATCTTGTCATCCCCGAAAAAATCGGACGTTGCGTGCTAAAAACGGTAAAGGTTTCTCTATTGAAGGAAGTATTACAATGCAGGTGAAAATCAAACCAATCGAGCCAAACGGTACGGTTTCGGCTATCGCTTCAAAGTCAGATGCACACAGAGCGATTATTTGCGCCGCCCTCTCTGACGGACAAACGAATATCCATATATCACACGTATCAAAGGATATTGAGGCAACCTTACGTTGCATCAAAAACATGGGCGCGGATTTTACGAAGAAGGACGGTGTCTATGAAATTACACCCATCAGAACGCCCGTAAAAAATCCTCTGTTAGATTGTAACGAAAGCGGTTCGACCCTTCGATTTTTGTTGCCCGTTTTGTCGGCGCTTGGCGTAGGTGCAACCTTTGTGGGCGGAGGCCGTTTGCCCGAGCGACCAATGGACTTGATTATTGATTTACTAAGTGAACACGGCAACAGTTTTTCATCGTCGCACCTGCCTATCACGGTATCGGGCAAGACGACCGCAGGCACGTTTGACATTGCGGGAAACGTAAGTTCGCAGTTCATATCGGGACTTCTGTTCGCACTTCCCTTGCTCGGCGAAAAAAGCGTGATACGCCTTACGTCAAATCTGCAATCCTCGGCTTACGTCAACATGACCGTCGATACCATGAAAAGATTTGGCGTGCGCGTCAACCAAAATCAACGTGAATTTATCATCGGTGCCACCGACACCTATCAAACGCCTTCGGAATACGCAGTCGAGGGCGACTGGTCAAATTCGGCGTTCTTTATGGTGCTCGGTGCTATCGGTGGCAAGGTTACGGTAAAAAATCTTGACCTACATTCGCATCAAAGCGACAAGATGATTTTAGAGGCTCTGACCGCCGCTTGTGTGAATTATACGGTGTCGGGGGAGGCAATTACGGTAGAAAAAAGCGATATAAAGCCGTTTGACTTTGACGTTTCAGAGTGCCCCGACCTCTTCCCCATTCTCTCCGTTTTGGCTTGCAAAGCGAACGGTACATCCACACTTTATAATGCACAAAGATTGCGAATAAAGGAAAGCGACCGCATACAAACGACAAAGGAACTCATCTTAAACCTTGGCGGTTTTGCAGAAGAAACAAGCGACAGTTTGATTATATACGGAAAAGGAAAACTGAACGGCGGAACGGTAGAAAGCCATAACGACCACAGAATTGCCATGTCCGCCTTTGTTGCAAGCGCAATTTGCGAAAACGATGTTATCTTAAAGGATGCAAAAGCCATAGACAAGTCATATCCGTCCTTTATAGAAGATTTTGAACGTGTTGGAGGGAACGTAGATGTCATCTGAAATCGGCAAAAAAATAAAGGTAAGTATTTTCGGTGAATCCCACGGTAGCGCCATCGGTGCGGTGGTAGACAATTTGCCCGCAGGCGAACGTATTGATTTTGAGGAATTGCAAAATTTCTTAAAGCGGCGGCAAGGCGGCAACAATAGGTATTCCACCCCGAGAAAAGAAGCAGACGTCCCCGAAATTTTGTCGGGCATTAAGGACGGATGCACGACGGGCGCGCCTCTTTGCCTTTTAATCAAAAATGAAAACACGAGGTCTGCCGATTATCAAATGGATATTCCAAGACCGGGACACGCGGATTTTACCGCCTATACCAAATATAACGGCTTTTGCGATTTGAGAGGCGGCGGCCATTTTTCGGGACGTCTGACTGCACCCCTATGTGCGGTCGGCGGCATTTTGATGCAAATTCTAAAAAGACGCGGCATCGAGATAGTTGCCCATTTATCCTCTGTCGGTCACGTTTGCGATGATAAAATCAATCCTCTTGCACTAAACGAAGACGACCTTCTCAAAATCAAAGGCGGTGCCTTCCCCACCCTCTCCGATGATGCGGGCGAAAAAATGCAGGACCTGATTATATCCGCAAGAGAGGATGGCGACTCCGTCGGCGGATGCGTTGAGTGCGGTATATACGGTCTTCGTGCAGGGGTAGGCAATCCTCTGTTCGATGGCGTTGAAAATGCCATTGCCCAAGCGGTTTTTGGCATTGGCGGGGTCAAGGGTATTGAATTCGGCATCGGCTTTGAC
>JAZSOK010000123.1:0-1503 GCA_045536865.1 Eubacteriales bacterium | reverse complement strand
CCTCAATGGCGTCAAAGATGTACTTGGTAAAGAGGATGCCAATAACGTGCGAAGCACCGCGTCCGAGTGCCTCCACAACGGTGATAACGGCATATCCCGGCGTGTATTTGAACACGAATTGCAGCATAAACCAAAGGTTTTTGACAACCCGTATGGGATTGTGCCGCTCTTTCTTTTCTGCTTTTTCTTTTTTTTGCTTCTTTTCCTTTATCTTTTTGCTCATGCCGTCACCTCCTCTTTATCAAGATAGGTATCTGCCTGCTTGTGCCACATATCGGCATACTTGCCGTGGAGTGCAAGCAGCTCGCGGTGCGAGCCTTGTTCAATAATGCGTCCGTCCTCAAAGAGATACACGCGGTCTGCCATGGTCGCGCTGGAAAGTCGGTGAGAAATGAAAATAACCGTTTTTCCCTCGCACGCCTCGAACATATTGCGGTACATTTCCTGCTCGGCAATCGGGTCAAGCGCCGAGGTGGGCTCATCCATAATGACAATCTCCTGACCGCCCGCAAAGATTCGCGCAATAGAAATCTTTTGCGCTTCACCGCCCGAGAACATAGCGCCCTCTTTGTCAAATTCGCGCGTTACGGTAGAATCGATTCCGTTGGGCAATTCTTCAATTTTTTCGTAAATGCCCGCTTTTTGAAGGGCATCCTTAACGGTAGCCCTATCCTCTTCGGTGATGTTGCCACGCATCATGACGTTTTCGGCAACCGTGGTTGCAAAGAGGCAGTAATCTTGGAACACCGTGCCAAAGAGCGCGCGATAGGACGAGAGGCGATAGGTTTTGATATTCTCACCGTTGACAAGAATCTCGCCCCCGTCGGGGTCGTACAAGCGTTGCAAAATTTTAATTAAGGTTGTCTTGCCCGCGCCGTTGTGTCCGACAATGGCAATCTTTTCGCCAACGTTTACGGTGAAGCTAACGTCGGCAAGCGCGGGCGTTTTTTGATTTTCATAAGAGAAGGTCAAATTCTTCAGCTCTAACTTTTGGAAAGAAGAAACCGCGGGTGCGTTTTCGTCCTCGGCAATTTGTACCTCGTACTCCAAAAACTTGCGCAAGTTGTCAACGTAGAGCGAGTTTTCGTCAAGCTTGAGGAACACGTTGCCCATATAGTTGATGTTGCCCGCAACGTTGGTAATGGAGTTGATAACCACAAAGCAATCGCCAATGAGCATATTTTTGAGCACCAAGGTTTTGAAGGATGCCAAAAGGACCGTTCCCGAATACACCAACACGTTGTAGATAACGTCGTACAAGTAGCGGAAGAACATCACCTTGTAGCCGTATTTGTGTACAATATCCTTCATTTCGGCAATACTCGAGCGCATACGTCCGTACATAACCTTCCACATTTCACTCAGGCGCATCTCCTTGGAAAAATCCTTGAGGTAGAAGGTGCGGCGCACGTAGTCGCGCTGTCTGCCAACCTCTTTGTTGCGCATATCGTAGTCGTAGCGGATGCGGTTACGTTTTTTGCCAATGAGCAGCGTGCAGAGGCA
>JAZSOK010000126.1:0-18555 GCA_045536865.1 Eubacteriales bacterium | reverse complement strand
ATAAAAGGTCGGACGACGTCCCGTTATCTTCTCAATTCTGTCGAGAACGCATTTTTTACTGTTGGAAAGGTTATCGACAATCACGACGTCCTGACCGATATTTAAAAGTTCAACAACGGTGTGCGAACCGATATATCCCGTTCCACCCGTCACTAAAATAGACATAAGAATTCCTCCAAACAAAAATCAAATGTTAGCGTTTTACCCACAGTCCGTCGGGATAACGGCCGTCAGCAATCATGGACCGTAACGCAGAAACGACGTGTTCTCTATCCTCACGATAAGTAACACCGTACCATCTTTCATCGGTACGCAGAACCTTCAAATCGCTATCGGTTCCGTTGCAAGCCGTAGATGCGGCGGTGGGCAAATAATACTCATCCTTCTCCAAATTAACGGTGGGTGAACGAAGGAAACTTAAAAAGCCGTTTTCCACATCCGAAAGGAATGCGGGGCTAAATGCAAAGAAATTCATAGATGCAATGCTATCGGCAGAGATAGGATGCCATGCATCGTCTTCAAAATAACTTGCCTCATCACCGTCGGGCTTAATCTTCGTGCGCTCGGTTATGCTCGTCATCATGTGGTTTTCATCACGCTCGCAAATACCGCGCGACACAGTGCCGTTTTCAGTCAGTGTATTACCCAAGCGATAACCAACCATGCAATAGTGCTTTTTACCGTCGCTCATCTTATTATTCTTCATATATTCGTAAGCCAAACGGTACGGCTCTGCACCGTAAAAATCATCGGCATTGATCACGGCAAAATCATCGTCCAACAAACCCTTACAAGCAAGAAGTGCATGCGCCGTGCCAAAGGGCTTTACACGCGCAGGCGGGCAATCAAAGCCCTCGGGGAGTGTCATATCCTGATAAGCATATTCAACCTTAATAAAAGGCTCGATACGACGACCGATGGTTTCAGAAAATGCCTCATGATTTTCGCGCTTGATAATAAAGACGACCTTATCGTAGCCTGCACGAATGGCATCATATATTGAAAAATCAATAATAAATTCGCCGTGGTCAGTAACGGGATCCATCTGCTTCAATCCGCCGTAACGTGAGCCAAGGCCCGCGGCCAATACAACCAAAGTCATGGTGATTACCTCCAAGTTGTTTTTTATATAGCATAGTTAGAAAAATAAAAAAGTCAGAGGTGTCGGCAACCACCGAAGGGCAAGTTACGATCCACCTCTGATACTGGTTGTTTAGAAGAAAACAGTAATAACCGTTTATCTAAAATCAGTCAGCATAAACACTGACGCGTTTTCTGTCCTTCGTGACATGCTCAAACTTAACAACACCGTCGGTCATTGCAAAGAGTGTGTCATCGGAACCACGACCGACGTTGACGCCGGGATGGATCTTTGTGCCTCTTTGACGAACGAGGATGCTACCTGCGGAAACGGTTTGACCGTCCGCACGCTTAACACCAAGTCTCTTCGACTCACTGTCACGACCGTTCTTTGTAGAACCTACACCCTTTTTGTGGGCGAAAAATTGCAAACTAATGCGAAACATACTTCACTACCTCCGTATTGATTAGAAACTGCATTTTGCAGTTCGGTCTGGCTTCATACGATCATTTCTTCCTTGACTTGCACGTCAATATGCTCGTAATATTCCTCTGTCAAATCCATGAGTTGATAATAATAGGCTTGTATAAGACCTGCAACGGCAAAACGCTTTTTCTCGTCTTCCTCAAATGCACTGAGCGCGCCCTTTGCCACAACGCGAATATCTGTCGTCTTCTCATCAATCGTCCAATCGACACTTGACGCATAAGAAACCTCAATTGCATTGACAATAAGCATCGTCATTGCGGAAAGCGCCGCACAAAGGGGATCTTCCCCTGCCTCGGCATATCCCGTGTGACCGATTTCCTCAAACGCATAAAAGGAACCGTTCGTCTTATAAAATACAACCTTCGTCATACAGAACTTAGCCTACGATCTTTTCGATCATGACCTTGCTGTATGCCTGTCTGTGACCTTGCTTTTTCTTCTCGTTCTTCTTCGCCTTGTACTTGAAGACAACGATTTTCTTGGTCTTACCGTTCTTCAAAACCTTAGCGCTAACGGAAGCACCTGCCACATAGGGCGCACCTGCCACAAAGGATTCGCCGGACACTGCCAGCACCTTGTCGAAGGTAACGGCTTCGCCGTCCTCAACACCCAACTTCTCAACGAAGATAATATCACCCTCGCTGACCTTGTACTGCTTTCCACCGGTTTCAATCACTGCAAACATGAAAAGCACCTCTCTTTCATTTCAAAGTCGCTATGGCAGGCGGCATAAGCACTTAAACCTGCACACACGCGTTACATTATTCTAACACAAAAAATATGGTATGTCAATACCTTTTGCGTATTTTATTGTAAAGTTTTTTCAAAAAAATAAAGGGGTGCGGTGATTTGACCGCACCCCGGACAATTTAACGAACAACGATATTAACGATCTTGCCGGGAACAACGATTTCTTTGACAACGGTCTTCCCTTCCGTTGCCTCTTTCATGCGCGATTGCTCATAGGCAAGCGCCAAAAGTTCCTCGCGAGAAGCGGCCTTCGGTGCTACCACGGTACCGCGTAATTTACCGTTGATTTGCAATACGATCTCAACAGTATCGTCAACGAGCATGGCGGGATCAAAGGTGGGCCATTCTGTCAAGGAAACGAAACCATCCTTGCCGAGCGTGGACCAAACCTCCTCCGCAATGTGCGGTGCAAACGGAGAGAGCAATGCGGTAAACGTCGAAAGTTCATCCGCCGTTATCGTACCTACCTCGTAAACCTCATTGGTGAACGCCATCATGGCGGCGATAGCGGTATTGAACTTCATACTGTCAATATCGGAGGTCACCTTGGCAATCATACGGTGCATAGGACGTTTGAGTGCCTCGGTCGTTCCCTTACCTGAAACAAGATCGGTCAATGAAGCGAAACGTTCAAGGAAACGACGGCACCCCTTGATGCTCTGCGGATTCCAAGGCGCAGACTTTTCAAAGTCGCCGATGAACATTTCGTAAAGACGCATGGTATCTGCGCCGTAATCACGTACGATATCATCGGGGTTGACGACGTTGCCACGGGATTTGGACATTTTTTCGCCATTCTCACCGAGAATCATGCCGTGCGACGTGCGCTTCAAATAGGGCTCTGGGCAAGAAATAACGTCACTGTTGTAAAGGAACTTGGACCAGAAACGGGAATAAAGCAAGTGCAAGGTGGTATGCTCCATACCGCCGTTATACCAGTCAACGGGCATCCAATAATCGAGTGCCTCACGAGAAGCAAGGGCATCCTTATTATTCGGATCACAATAACGGAGGAAATACCAAGACGAGCCTGCCCATTGCGGCATGGTGTCCGTTTCACGCTTGGCGGCGGCGCCACACTTCGGGCAATTGCAATTAACGAAATCTTCCATTTGAGAAAGAGGCGATTCGCCGGTTGCCGTCGGCTCATAGGATTCGACGTCGGGTAAAAGGAGAGGCAACTCCTCTTCGGGCAGCGGTACCCAACCGCACTTCGGACAAAGCACCATGGGAATGGGCTCACCCCAATAACGTTGACGGGAAAATACCCAGTCACGGAGTTTATAATTGGTCTTGGCAACGCCGATACCCTTTTCCGTCAAGTATTCAATGATTTTCTTCTTGGCATCCGCGACCTCCAAACCGTTAAGGAAGCCAGAGTTGACCATGATACCCTTTTCCGTATCAGTGTATGCGGCCTCCTCCACGTTGCCGCCCGCAACAACCTCGATGACAGGCAAATCAAATGCCTTTGCAAAATCGAAGTCACGCGTGTCATGTGCAGGAACCGCCATAATGGCGCCCGTGCCATAACTTGCAAGTACGTAGTCGGATGCAAAAATCGGAATTTCGTTGCCGTTGACGGGGTTGATAGCGGTCACACCGTCAAGACGAACGCCCGTTTTTTCCTTGACAAGTTCGGTGCGCACAAAATCAGACTTTTTGGCGGCGTTCTCGCGGTAAGCAACGATCTCATCGTAATTGTTAAGACGGTCGCGCCACTTGTCGATCATGGCATGCTCGGGGGCAATAACCATATAGGTCGCGCCAAAAAGCGTATCGGGACGGGTCGTATAGACCTTTAAGTTATCTCCCGTATTGGTGGCAAAGGAAACCTCTGCGCCCGTTGAACGGCCAATCCAGTTGATTTGTTGGGTTTTGACACGCTCAATAAAATCAACGTCCGACAAACCGTCTATCAAAGAATCTGCGTACTCGGTAATTTTGAGCATCCATTGCTCTTTAACCTTATGGACGACCTCGCTACCGCAACGCTCGCAACCGCCGTTGACCACCTCTTCATTTGCCAAAACGACCTTGCAGGAGGTACAGAAGTTGACGGACATTTTCTTTTTGTAAGCCAAGCCCGCTTCAAACAATTTGACGAAAATCCATTGTGTCCATTTATAGTATTTGGGATTTGTTGTATTGATCTCGCGGTTCCAGTCAAAGGAAAGACCGAGGCTCTTCAACTGTGACTTAAAGCGCGCTACGTTTGACTCTGTAACGATGCGCGGATGAATTTTATTCTTGATTGCATAGTTTTCGGTGGGTAAGCCAAAGGCATCCCAACCCATGGGAAACAAGACGTTATAACCCTGCATGCGCTTTTTTCTCGAAACAATATCAAGTGCCGTATAGGGGCGCGGATGTCCGACGTGAAGTCCTTGTCCCGAGGGATAAGGAAACTCTACCAAAGCAAAAAACTTCGGTAAGGTATAGTCGTTCTTCGTGGCGAAGGCATCTGATGCATCCCACTTGTCCTGCCATTTTTTCTCAATGCTAACGTGATCGTATTTCATGATTTCTCCTACTGTCCTCGCTTATGTATAGTGCTTTTTGGACTTTATGTTAACTTGTTTTTTTATTTTTAGTAATGCTCTTTGATTATTGTTGATCACCCTCGGGGGTGAGGATATCCGATATATCAACCTTTCCCTCGGCGGGGAAAAGACGTTCAAGTTTATAGAAATCGCGCGTGTCACGCGTAAAAATATGCACAATGACAGACGAAAAATCCAAAAGAATCCACGTACCGCCGCCGCGACCTTCGACGTGCGCCGCAGTCAAGCCCTTTTCTTCCATGCGCTCTAATAAATCATCGGTCAAAGACTTGACGTGGGTGGTGGAACGTCCCGTGCATACAACGTAATAATCAATAATAACGGTCACGTCCGTGACATGGTAAAGCAAGATATCGTGCGCCTGCTTTTCATCAAGCAGAGATACGATCTCCTTCGCCAAACGCTCGGGTGCCATGACCTCTGCCGCGCCCCCATCGGGGGTGAGGTCTTTTTTAATATTTTCCATAAACTCTCCTTTGTTTGTTGTGACAAATGAAAATAAAATTTATCGTAAAGTCTCAAACAAGCGGCGTGCATCCTCGGAAGATGCAGTATATATCCGCCACGCCGTATTTGGATCTTCATACGCATTTTGAATGGCAATATTTTTTTGATGTGAAAAGTTTCTTTTGGGGTCAATTTTCGCCTCGGCATTATAAAATTGCGGAAAGTGATTGGAAAAAAGACGGTCCGCCGCCATGCGATGCACAATATAATACCAACGCCCTTCCGTATAGAGAGCTTCCCCGGGCAACGTTGTCGCCGTCACCTTCAAATCGCCGTCGCCCCCTTTTACTTTCAAGAAAAGTGACACGGCATCCCGTAGAGGAACGTCGGTATAAATGGCACCCGACGATACCGTATCGCCCAAACGAAGCAAAAGAGGCAGGGACATATCTATTTGGGAGATGCGTTCAAGGAGCGCGAAAAGAAACAGTTTCTGTGCATCCATGCGCGCTAAATCGCCCGTTGTATACCCTTTTCTGTACCGAAGAAAAGAAACGGCGTCTTGCCCCAAAAGGGTTTGCTCACCTGACGAAAGCGTTTTGCTTTCCCCCGTCAAAGGGTCGGTATAGGAAAAGGACTGTGGAACGTGCAAGGTAACGCCGCCGAGGGCATCAACCATGTTGGAAACGGTTTTCATATCAACCAAAACGATATGGTCAACCTTTAATGAAAAAAGAGATGATAACTCTTGAACGAGAGCGATAGCCGCCGCTTGTTTATCTTTTTTTACCGATAAATGGTGTGCAAATCGGCTATTTATCTTTGTCGGCACGCCGTTTTCACATGAAAGGAACGTGTCACGCGGAAGTTGTAAAAAAAATAGTTCCTTTGTAAACGGCGATACCGTACAATAGATCATGACGTCGGTATTGTTGCCTGCTTCATCCACACCGCAAACCAAAAAAGAGGTGGGAGAAAGCGATTTTTCCGTCGTTTTACGAAAGAAGGATGCCCAGACGGAAAAGGATAATATCACAATGAAAAGTAAAACCGCCACGGACACATAAAGAACGGTCCGCCTTGTCCGTTTGACAGTATGCATAGCCACAATCCCCCGTTACACATTTTTATGTAGTGTAACCAAAGAAAAATGGGCTATTCCAAATGTTATTTTGCACCCGTTATCGAGCGATAAAAATCGAGTGCTTTGCAGGTGGCGGGGTGAATAGGTTGCCCCTTCTTGCCGAGATATGAAACCGTCCTTTCAAGGACAAGCAAAACGGTTTTATTCAAGTGCAAAAGTGCTTCTGCCTCGTTTTTTATGTCTTTTTTATCATAAAAAAACTGTCTTGCCGCAATGCAGGAGGTGAAGGTTCGTCCCTTTTCAATATAATCGGCAAGGAAAACTATCGTCGTCATAAGCGACATGTTTTCCGTACCCGTCGTATGGTAATAAACGGCATCGAGGACGTCTTTTCTTGCATACTCCGGAAATAAATCGGGGATAACGCACGCGGCGGTAAAGGCGTGAAGAACGGGAGAAAAGCGTGCCGCCTCTTGTGCGTCTGTCATTATAGCAGATTTTTGCAACAATTGCAACTGCTTTTCAAAACTTTCTTCTTTTGTCACGTCGTGAAGAAGTGCCGCCGCCGCCAAAGACTCACGAAAAGCGGGGGTATTCTCTCTTTCGTAACGAGATAAAGGGAGAAAAGGAAGTAACGTATCCAAGATGCATAGCGCTTCATCCCGCACCCGTCTTGTGTGCGCCATGCGCGAGGCGGATAACCTCTTTTCCACAGCGCATTCTAACAAATACAAGGCAACTTTATCTTTATTCAAGACCTGTATAAACCCTTTCTTCTTATATAATCGGCAACGCTTTCGGGAAGATATCCGTTTTGACGACCGTTTGTCATATCAAAACGAATATCCGTCGAAGAAATCTCCGTCACCGTGCCGTCCAAGAAAGCAATGGTTGCGCCTTCATTTTCAAAGCGTTTTGTTAGGGAAAGCAGTTGTTCGCTTATCAATTCATCCGCCTCACGGCGCATGCAAACCAACGTGCAAAGAGAAAAAATCTCGCGGTAACAATACCAACGGTCAAAGGTAAGGAGCATGTCCGTACCTATCAAAAGTTCGGGCTTTACCCCTTTTTCATGATATTCACGAAGCGTTAAAACCGTATAACTCTTTCCGCCGCGCACAATCTCCGTATCCAGTACGGACGCCTCTTGAAGAGAAGAAAACGCCAAACGGCACATAGTTAATCTATCCTCTGCCGTCACGCCGACCAAGTGCTTGTGCGGTGGCAAAAAAGCAGGTATCACGTGCAGTTCGTCTAAATGGCGCTGGCAGATAAAATTCTTTGCCGCGCGAACGTGTCCAATATGAGGGGGCGAAAAACTTCCGCCGAAAATTCCTATTTTTTTCACGGCAGTTCAATGCGCGGCTTTTTTTGAGATTTACGATACAAAAGGAACGTCGCGCCCGTTACGGATACCACGTCGGCAGAAACCGCCGCGGAAATTTCCTCCGCCACATCGCGCACGCCGTAATCGCAATTATCAAGCACGCGAATTTTGATAAGTTCCCGCGCTTCAAGGGCATTGCCTATCTGTAAACACATTTCCTCGAAAACGCCACTCTTCCCCACTTGAAAAATGGGTGAAATACCGTGGGCTTGTGCGCGAAGGTATGAACGTTGTTTGCTTGTCAACATACAAGTAAAACCGTCTCTTTCATCAATTTCTGACACTTGTCATTTTAATCGTTATACGTGGAAAAAACGCGCAAAAATTGGCGCATTGCCTTACCGCGGTGGCTCATGCTATGCTTTTCTGCTGCCGTCATTTCCGCAAAGGTTTGACCGCGCTCGGGAATGAAAAAGTATGGATCGTATCCAAACCCGTTTTCACCGCGCGCGTCACTGATGATTCGTCCCTCGCAGGTCTCCTCAATCACAAAGGAACGGCCGTCGGGAAAGACGCAAGCCACGGCACACACGTACCGTGCGCTACGCAAAGACTCGGGAACACCGTCTAATGCGGCAAGCAATTTTTCGTTATTTGCCTCATCGCTTGCATGCTCACCCGCATAGCGTGCGGAGAAAATGCCTGGGGCACCCCCCAAGGCATCCACCGCAAGCCCTGAATCATCGGCGATGCCGATTTTCCCGTATCGTGCGCCCACACGCGCTTTGATCAAGGCGTTTTCGGCAAAACTGGTTCCGTCCTCAACGATTTCGTCATAAAAACCGACGTCATCAAGAGAAAGGACGCGCACGTCGGAAAGTTCCGATAAAAGTTCCCGAAGTTCGTTTATCTTCTTTTTGTTGCGTGAAGCAAGCACAAACTCTTTCATATCAATTTTCGAACAATGCCTTCGTAAATTCCTCGGCACTAAACGGTTGCATATCATCAATCTGCTCACCGACACCGATAAACTTTACGGGAATGTTTAACTCCTTTTTAATGGAAATGACAATGCCGCCCTTGGCGGTACCGTCAAGTTTCGTCAGAACAAGGCCTGTGATATTTGCCGCATTCTTGAACTCTTTTGCCTGCAAAACGGCGTTCTGCCCCGTTGTCGCATCCAAAACGAGCAAGGTTTCTCTGTCGGCATCGGGCAATTCGCGTTCAATGACACGATTAATTTTCACAAGTTCATCCATCAAGTTTTTCTTGTTGTGCAATCGTCCTGCGGTATCAATGAGTAAAACGTCACACTTTCTGCTTTTTGCCGCTTGAATGGCGTCGTAAACAACTGCCGCAGGGTCGGCTCCTGCCGCCTGCTTGACAATATCAACCCCTGCTCGCTCGCACCATACGGTCAACTGCTCTGCCGCCGCCGCACGGAAGGTATCTGCCGCCGCCACCAAAACACGCTTGTTTTCTGCGCGCAAACTTGCCGCCATTTTCCCGATAGAGGTTGTTTTACCAACGCCGTTGACACCGATGACGAGAATAACGGAGGGGGTTGTTTGAAGGCAAAGCGGCTCATGCTCACCAACCATTTCACGAAGGATTTCAAAAAGAATGTCCTGTGCCGCCGCCGCTTCACGAATATGGGCCTCTTTTGTTCTTTCACGCAATTCGTCAAGAATTTCCTCTGTCACCAACACGCCGATGTCCGCACTGATTAAAATTTCCTCTAACTCGTCGTAAAAATCATCGTCCAATTCGCCGTAGAAGCCAAATAGTTGTGTTAAGCGACCAACAAGGGCGTTTTTTGTTTTGGAAAGTCCTGATAACAGTTTACCGAGAAACCCCATCGTCGAGCAACTCCTTTTTCATGCTTTCAATTTCGGACACCTGTAAAGGCAGTACACGGGAAATGCCGCGCTCGGGCATTGTCACGCCGTAAAGACGGTCTGCAATCTCCATCGTACCACGGCGGTGCGTAATCAAAACGAACTGTGTTTCTGACGAGAACTTTTTAATGTATTCGCCAAAACGGAAGACGTTGACTTCATCAAGCGCCGCCTCAATTTCATCGAGAATACAGAAAGGCGTGGGATTGACTTTCAAAATTGAGAAGAAGAGGGCGATCGCCACGAATGCCTGTTCTCCACCGGAAAGCAAGGATAGCGACTTAATGATTTTGCCGGGAGGCGCCGCCTTGATTTCAATACCGCTTGTCAGAACGTTCTCGGGATCGGTCAAGAGCAGTTCTGCCGTACCGCCGCCGAAAAGTTCACTGAAAACGGTAGAAAAGTTCTTGTTAATTTCCGTAAACGTCAAGATGAAATTCGTACGCATTTCCTCTTCCAAGCGCGAAACGATCTCGGAAAGTTCGGTATAGGAAGCATTCATATCCTCTACCTGTACGTTGAGAGTCTCGTAACGCTCCTTGACCTCACGGTATTCTTCTATCGCGGCAAGGTTAACCGTGCCGAGCGCTTTGATTTTCGCACGGCAACTGCTCTGCACGGAGGCGACCTCCGAACGGTTTTCTTGCGTTACAGGCGGATAATCCAAACGGACGGCATCCTCATAGGTCAACTCATAATCATCCCAAAGACGCGAGCCGAGCCTATCCTGTTCTGCGCGCAAACTATTGAGTTTGTTTTCGTTTTTACTATGCGCGCGCAAGCAAAGTTCCTTATGCTCGTTCTTTTCACGTGTCTGCGTATGGATTTCCATGGTACGGCGTTCAAACTCCGTCGTGCCCGTTTCCACCTCGTCACGCTCGCTATTTAATTCTTCGAGAGATTTTTCCATCGAAAGACGATTTTCTTTATATTCGCGCATAGCGATACGACTTTCGGAAATCATCTTCTCGTGTTGATCGATTTGTGCTTGCTTTTCTTCGCGCTCGTCGGCAATTTCCTGCAACCGTGCCTCTATCTGCAAGGCACTTTGCACGGTGGCCTCTGCATCCTTGCGCGCCTCGGCTATCTGCACGGACAATGCGTTTGCCTCTTCGAGCGTTGCATCACGCTCGTCGTTTTTCTGATGACGTAATACTTCTTCTTCACTACGGAAACGGCGCAGATCGGCGGCTTTTTTCTCTTTGCCTTCAAGGTCGCCCTTCAAGCGTTTCATTTCATCTTCATATTGAGTGTCATTATCAAGAAGTGCTTTTCTGTCATCACGCAATTTGGCAATCAAGGCATCGTTTGCCTCCGCCTTTGCCTTTGCGTTGTCAAGTGCCGCAAACTGCGCGCGTGACATGCTAAGTAAAAGTTCTCTTTGTTGCTCATGCTCACGGCGCGTGTCCTCCGTATCACGGATCGCCTTGACAAGTTTTTCTTCTGCCACAATCTCCGCTTGAATATCGTTTTCAAGTTTCTTTGCCTGTGCATCAAGTTTGGCGATGTCGGCACCGCGCGAAAGCATACCGCTATCATGTTTGAGCGAGCCACCCGTATAGGAACCGCCCGCGTTGATCACTTGACCGTCCAAGGTGACCAGTCGAATGCGATAATGCAAGCGGCGCGCCGCCTCGGATGCATGATCTATGGTATCAAAGACAACCGTTCTCACAAGAAGCCATTCAACGACAGAACGGAAACGGGCATCGCACCGCACAAGCGTATCGGCACGACCGATAAAGCCCGAAAGCCCTGCCGCAAGACGGTTTTCTTCCGTTTCACTCATCGCCTTGATGGCATCCAAGGGATAGAAGGTTGCACGCCCTGCACGGGCATTTTTTAGGGCAGCAATGGCGGCTTTCGTTGTATTTTTGTTATTGATAATGATGTTTTGTATACCGCTACCCAAGGCGGTTTCAATGGCGGTAATATGCTTATCGTCAACCGTGATCAGTTTGGAAAGCGGCCCGTAAATTTTGCCGTGGATATTCCCTTTTTCTGCCTCCTGCATGACGAAACGAACACTGTGACTGTACCCTTCAAAATGCTCATCCATGCGGCGCAGTGCCTCTGCACGCTGTAAATAGGACGCATGCTCTGCACGCATGGCATTGATTTTTTGATTTAATTCATCCTTAAAAGAAAGAAGTTCGGCCTTCTTCTCCTCTGCTTTTTGTATGCCTGCCTCTGCCTCGGTAATACGCACGCGGAAGCCCTCGGCATTTTTCTCGCAACGTTCGGCTTCGGAAAGCAATTTAACGCCTTCTTCCTCGTAAAGACGAAGGTCACGCAAAAGGTCGCCGTCCTTATTCTTGCTTTCGTCACGTTGACGGGAAAGCATATCAATACGCACGCGAAGGTCAACCGCGTGACGCTCGGTAAGTTCCAATTCGGAAAGACTTGTTTCCAACTTTTCTTCTATTGTGCGAATGTCAAGAGTCAATGCCTGTTGCTTTGCCAAGACCTCCAAACGGTCATCGGAAAGTTTCTTGATTTCTGCGTCAAGGAAACGGGCGCGTTCCTCCGCTTCACTTTTATCTGCCAGTGCGCGTTCCTCTGCGCTTTGCAAAAGAACCAGGCGTTCTCTTGTTTGTTTGGCGAGTTCTTCGCGGTGCAAAATGTCGTTTTCTTTAACGCTATACGCACTGTCCAAACGGTGAATTTCCTCGGTTGCCTCACGAATTTGGCGCAAAAGCCCCTCAGAAATCAACTTGTTCTTCTGTGTTTCGTTAAAGAGACGATCGCTTTGTGCTTCGAGATCGCTTAACGCCTGATTGATGATGGTAAGTTCGTTTTCGGAGAGTTTGAATGCCTCCTCGGCGGATGCAAGTTCGGTGCGAAGGCGCACGGTATCGTATAGCCAAAGCGCAACGTCTGCCGCCTTTTTTTCCTCGGAAAGCGCAATGAATTTGGATGCGCGCTCGGCATCCTTTGCAAGAGGCTCAACACGTGTGGACAGTTCGTTCAAGATGTCACGCACACGCACCATGTTGGTTTCCGTTTCTTCAAGTTTGCGCTCTGCCTCTTGTTTTTTATAACGGTATTTTGAAATACCTGCCGCTTCCTCAAAAATGTTGCGCCTATCCTCACTTTTACGTGAGAGCATTTCCGCAACACGGCCCTGTCCAATGATAGAGTATCCCTCACGGCCGATACCTGTATTCATGAAAAGCTCGTGAATATCCTTTAAGCGAACCTGCTTACGATTGATAAGGTATTCACTGTCGCCTGAACGGTAATAACGGCGTGTGACGGTGATTTCATCATAAGGGCTATCGATTTTATGTGCCGCAGGCGAATTATCAAAGGTGACGGATACCTCGGCAAAGCCCATGGGACGGCGATCGTCCGTGCCGCCGAAAATGACGTCCTCCATTTTTGTACCGCGGATATTACGACTGGAAATTTCACCGAGAACCCAACGCATCGCATCGGAAATGTTTGATTTTCCGCTTCCGTTCGGTCCGACGACCACGGTAGCGCCGCGCTCAAAATTCAAAACGGTCCTGTTCGGGAATGACTTAAAGCCGTGTAATTCCAAAGATTTTAGATACATAGTGTCTCCTCATTCCTTGTTTGAATGTCTAAAAATTGTATCGAGGCATCAAACCTCATCATCGTGTATACCGAATAATGCAAGCGCATCGCGCGCCGCTTGTTGCTCCGCTTCTCGCTTGGTGGCACCGATGCCCTGCCCGACGACGTTACTGTTTATTTTTGCATGAACGACAAATTCGGGATGATGTGCAGGTCCCCGCGTATCCACGACCTCATATTCAAGATGCTCCGCACCGTCCTGTTGAACGATCTGTTGTAAGCGCGTCTTGAAATCGCCGCCTTGGCTTTTTCCGCATGCCTCGATATCATCGTTCATCAGAAAAAGAAGCAACTCTCTTGCCTTCGGCAAGCCGTCTTCCTTTGCGTCAAGAAAAACCGCCGCCAAAAGCGCTTCAAAGGCATCTGCCAAAATAGACGGCCTATCTCGCCCTTGCGCCTCTTCGCCGTTTCCAAGGCAAAGATAATCCCCAAGTCCGATGGAACGTGCGACGTGCGCGAGCATCCCCTCGCAAACAAGATGTTGACGGAACTTTGTCAAAACACCTTCTGCCACATCGGGATAACGGCTATAAAGACACTCGCTGATAATGATTTGCAAAACTGCATCTCCCAAAAATTCAAGCCTTTCGTTCGATGGCTTCTCTATGTGCTTGACACGGCTCTCGTTTGTATATGACGAGTGTGTCAGGGCGTTATGCAAAAGGCTCGGTGTCTGAAATTGATAGCCGATTCTCTCTTGAAGCGTCTTTGGATCCTTTCCTATCGACATGGATACTACCTGCTTTCAATGTGTTAATAGTATGGTACGAATGGTCAACAGACTTCCTCTGGTTTCTTTTCTGTTAATTCTTCTTCGTTTTTCTTTTGCATACGGGATGCACGGAGGGAGGCGTATTCGCCTGCCGCCCATTCCGTCAGTTCGTTGACAAAGCCCGTATTGACAAAGGATTCTGCTTGACGAATGGCATTTTTGATCGCACGGGCATTTGAACTGCCGTGCGCTTTAATGACGGGCCGCGTGACACCAAGCAAGGGCGCACCGCCATACTCCGTCGCATCAAAACGGCGTTTCATATCACCGATTTTGTCTTTCATCATAAAGGCGGAAACCTTGGTCTTTGTATTACTGTAAAACATATCGCGGAGGTTTAGGAGCATAAAACGGCCCATTCCCTCCAAAAATTTCAAGACGATATTGCCCGTAAAGCCATCGGTCACCACAACGTCGCAAGCGTCAAAGGGCAAATCCTTTGCCTCAACGTTACCGACAAAATTCATATCACTGTTCTTTAAGAGCGTGTACGTATCCACTTGCAAGGGATGTCCCTTCGTCGGCTCTGCACCGTTGTTAAGTAGGCCTACGCGCGGCGATTGCACCCCGTAGACGCGCTCCATGCAAAGAGCGCCCATTTTTGCAAAGCATAAAAGGTCTTCGGGTGAAACGTTCAAATTCGCACCCGAATCCAAAAGAAGCACGGGGGCGCGAAGCGGCATAATGGTGGCAATACCGGGGCGCGCAATCCCTGGCACGCGACGAAGGATAAACGTCGCGCCTAATGCAAGCGCACCTGTATTTCCCGCACTGACAAAGGCATCTCCTTTACCTTCTGAGAGAAGGCGAAGGCCAACGCCCATCGAAGAATTCTTTTTCTCCTTCATGATGGCAGACGGCTTGTCTTCCATGGTAATTTGATCGGGTGCATCAACAAAATCCATACCTTCGAGTGAGATGTTTTCTTCCTCTGCGGCACGAAAAACGGTTTCACGTTGACCAACCAGAAGAATCTGGCTATCAAGTTCATCGCGTGCTGCGGCCGCACCCTTTAAGATTTCAAAAGGGGCGTAATCCCCACTCATGGCATCAAGTATAATCTTCATTGATAATCCTTTCATTTTGGATAAATCATTAGGTTACCGTAAAAGTCTCTCGCGGTTTTCATCAATCCACGCAAGAGAACGGGCGGCATACGCCTCTTTATATCCGCGTTTTCCCCCCTTGACGCGAGCCTGTAAAGGCGCAATCAAGCCGAAATTGGCGTTCATCGGTTGAAAATCCGACGGGCGGCGCATGGTGACGCTCCCTTCGGATACGTAAGCCGCCAAAGCACCGATGACGGTTTCTTTTGAAAAGGGAACGGGGTCCTTCTTATAAAAACGCGCGGCGGCATTGATGCCCGCCACAAAGCCCGACGATGCCGATTCAATGTATCCTTCCACGCCTGTCATCTGCCCTGCAAAAAAGAGGTCGGGCATGGCACGCATGCTATAAGTAGCCGTTAATAAAGACGGCGATTGTAAATAGGTATTTCTGTGCATCACGCCGTAACGTAAAAATTCCGCTTGGGAAAGCCCGGGAATTAAACGAAACACATTTCTTTGCGCTTCGAAGGTCAAGTGTGTTTGAAAGCCGACCAAGTTATACATGGTACCTTCTCTGTTCTCACGGCGAAGCTGTACCACGGCATAGGCTTCTTTGCCCGTACTTGGATTTGGCAATCCAACGGGCTTCATCGGTCCAAAACGCAACGTATCATAACCGCGCGACGCCATGACCTCGACAGGCATGCATCCTTCAAAGACGGTTAATTCTGCCTGCTCTTTTCTGTCGAATTCTTTTAATTCTGCCGTTTCTGCATGCACTAATGCATCGTAAAAGGCATCGTATTCATCCTTCGTCATAGGACAGTTCAGGTAGTCCGTGGCTTCCCCCTTGCCATACCGAGATGCAAAATAAGCAACGGACATGTCAATGCTCTCAAAACTGACAATGGGCGCGGCGGCATCAAAAAAGTGGAGCGTGCCGTCTTCCTTTGACAACACTTTTTTCGTCAATGAAAGGATGTCGGATGCCAAACTGTCCGCCGTCAAAGGGCCGCTTGCCACAATGGTGATGCCCTCCGTCGGCAGTGTAAGAACCTCCTCGGAAACAACAGTGATAAGGGGATGATTGTTTATTTTCTCCGTCACGTAGGCGGAAAACAGGTGTCTGTCAACCGCCAAGGCACCCCCCGCAGGAACGGCAGAACTATCCGCCGCCTCCATAATCAAAGAGCCTAAACGACGAAGTTCCTCCTTCAAAAGTCCCACGGCGTTCGTCACGTCTGCCGCACGGAAGGAGTTTGAGCAAACAAGTTCGGCAAAGCCGTCCGTGTGATGTGCAGGTGACTTCTTTTTGGGTTTCATTTCAATCAAACGAACGGGAACCCCACGCGTAGCAAGTTGCCATGCGGCTTCCGCGCCTGCCAGTCCTGCGCCGATGACGGTCACGGCATTAACGCCGGAAACAGAATCCGTCATTTTTGAATATCTCCACTCTCATTTGAGGGATTATTTTGTATATCTCCCGCCTCGGTCTTATATCCGCAGGCCTTATCCTTACAAAAGAGGGTTGTACGGCCCTTGCGACGGTAAAGGATTTTATGACATTTGGGACACGTATCGTTTAAGGGCATATCCCACGTGGAGAACTGACACTCGGGATATTTTTCACAGCAGTAAAATTGCATTCTCTTGCGTCCGAGTTTGGCGATGATCTGCGCGCCGCAGTCGGGACAGGAAACACCGATGGTCTGCACCTTCGGTTTCGTAAATTTACAGGTCGGGTAAGACGTGCAGGCATAAAACTCGCCGTAACGTCCCTTGCGTAACACAACGTCTCCGCCGCAAAGTTCGCACTTGAAATCGGCAAGTGTCTCGGGGGCTGTTTCTTTTTTCTCGGCGGGGCGGCCTTCCTTGTCAATGGCCTTCGTATTGCGGCACTGGGGGAAAGCGGGGCACGCCAAAAAGCGCCCGAATCTGCCCGTCTTATAAATCATCATACGACCGCACTTGTCGCAGGGGTACTCGGACTCCTCTTGCGGCACGTCGATAGTTTTCGTTTCAATTTCCGTATTTGCACGGGTAAGCGATGCCTCAAAATCGCCATAAAAATCACGAAGCACGCTCAACATATCGGTTTTTCCCTGCTCGATACTGTCGAGATTATCTTCCATAGAAGCGGTGAACTCATAGTTGACAATATCGGGAAAATGCTCACACATGAGTTTTGTCGTCACCTCGCCGAGCGCCGTGGGGACCAATGATTTTCCATCGCGCTTAACGTAGTTACGGGCAAAGATAGTCGTCACTATCGTTGTGATGGTACTTGGTCTGCCGATGCCGTTTTCATCCAAAAATTTGATGAGAGAGGCCTCTGTATAACGGGGGGGCGGCTCTGTAAAGTGCTTTTGGGAAGTAAGGTTTTCATTTGAAAGCACCGCGCCCTTCTCCATGCTCGGGAGTTTTGTTTGCGTTCCGTTCTCGTCGTCCTCGCCAGTCTCGTTTTCCTCTTTCGTTTCCTCATAAACGGCCATATGTCCACGGAATTGGACGGTGTAGCCGCTTGTACGGAAAAGATAACCCTCGCACGTAAAGTCAATAGACACGGTACTGAGGACGGCGGATGCCATTTGGCTCGCAATAAAACGATCCCAAATCAACTTATAAAGACGGTACTGATCGGCGGTAAGGAGTTTACGAATCTTCTTCGGATGAATGTTGACGTCGTTTGGACGAATGGCTTCGTGTGCATCCTGCGCGTTATTCTTTGTTTTGTAAACGCGGGGCGTTGTGGGGCAATATTCCTCACCGTACTCGTCACGAATGAGTGCCAGAGCCGCCTGTTGCGCCCCCTCGGAAACGCGAAGCGAGTCTGTACGCATATAGGTAATAAGACCTTGCACGCCGCCATATTCTGCACCGAGATTGATACCTTCGTAAAGTTCCTGCGCCACCTTCATGATGCGTTGCGACTGAAAGCCGAGTTTCTTCGAGGCTTCCTGCTGCAAAGTAAAGGTGTTAAACGGCGGTGCAGGTTGCTTTTGCTTGCGCGCTTGACGAACGTCGGAAACAAGGAAGGGGCGGTTCTTTACCGCATCAACGACCGCGCACGCATCCTTTTCGTTATCAAGGTACACGTGCTTTTTCTTATCGCCGTAAAAACGGGCGCTTATCGTATCGTTGTCCGCGGTTTTCAGGTCAACGTCTATCGTCCAATATTCCTTCGGAACAAAAGCACGAATTTCGTTTTCACGCTCAACGATAATGCGTGTGGCAACCGTCTGCACACGACCTGCGGAAAGACCGCTTTTTACGTTTTTCCAAAGGAACGGACTGAGTTTATATCCAACAATTCTATCAAGAATACGGCGCGCCTGTTGGGCGTCCACCAAATTGTCATTGATTTTACGGGGATGGCGAATAGCATCCTTGACAACGTCCTTGGTGATGGCATTAAAAGTCACACGGCATGCCTTGTCGGCAGGAATATTCAGTTCATGCGCCAAGTGCCATGAAATGGCTTCTCCCTCACGGTC
>JAZSOK010000070.1:0-13993 GCA_045536865.1 Eubacteriales bacterium | reverse complement strand
CCTCCACGTGGGTGTCTGCTCCAAAGTCCAGATAGATGGTATCGGTGTAATCGGTGATGGATTGCACAAAATCCATACCCAAAAGATTGGGAAGATCGCCGCCAACCTCACAGCTCAGCGAAAGCTTGCCATCCGAAAATGCGCCCGCGCCCGAAAAGCCCGTGGTGATATGGCAATTCGGCTTACAACTGACGCATGCGCCCGTCTTTTCTTTCGGGCAATGCCGCTTTTCAATGGGTTGTCCCTTCTCAATAATCACAATGTGACGGCGACTTCCCTGTCGAAGAAGTTCCAGTGCCGTAAAAATCCCCGAAGGTCCTGCGCCGATAATGACGATATCCGTATTCATAAGTCTGTCCTTTCCTTGTCATATAGATAGAAAGCCCATATAGTAGTATATAATAATATGGAAAAATTGTCAAGTCCTCGCCCTGCCGAAAAAACTTTTTTTTGCACGCAGTATTGCTTTTTCCGCCAAAAGAGTGTATAATAATATGGTTATAAAAATTGCGTTTCCATAGACAAAGGAGCCATCATGGATTACAATTATCACACGCACACCTTTCGGTGTCGCCACGCCGACGGCACGCCCGAAGAATACGTTTTGCGCGCCATTGCGGGCGGGATCAAGCACATGGGCTTTTCGGAGCATTTTCCCTATGCCTTCCCCGACGCAAAAGAGAGCTATTACCGCCTCCCCTGCAACGAGGTCGGCGCGTACTTTGACGAACTAAACGCCTTAAAGGCGCGTTACCAAAAGGACATTGACATAAAAATCGGCTTTGAAATGGAGTATTACGCCGATTTCTTTGACGACATGCTCACCCATGCACAGTCTTACGGTGCGGATTATCTGATTTTGGGGCAACACTTTTTGCGCCCCGAATACTTCCCGGGTGAACGCGCGACCATTACGAAAACCGACGACGTTCTGACGCTTGCAAAATACGTCGATGCCGTCGTTTCTGCCATCAAGACGAACGTCTTTACCTACGTCGCGCACCCCGACATTTTCAATTTCACGGGTGACCCCTCCGTTTACCGTGAGGAGATGCGTAAAATTTGCATTGCATCCCGTGACGCGGACGTGCCGCTTGAAATCAACATGCTCGGCATCCGCACGCACCGCAATTATCCAAACCCACATCTTTGGGCAGTTGCGGGCGAGGTGGGCGCGCCCGTCACCATCGGTTGCGATGCCCACGACGCGGAAAATGCCTGTGACAAGGCGTCTCTTGTCCGCGCCATGGAGTTAATCGACACGTACCACTTAAACTACGTCGGCAAACCGACCTTAAAGCCGCTTTCTTTATCATAAAGCAAAGGCTTTGCAACAAACGAACCCGTCAAGTTTTGATAAAGAGTCCTTTTTGTGCTATAAATGAAAAGCATTTTATATCCACGTAAAAATAAACGTTTTGAAAAAGGAGAATGACCATGGCTTTTCTCGATAAAAACTTTATGCTCCGTACAAAGACGGCAGAGCGCCTCTTTTTTGAGGAGGCGGCAGAACTGCCCATCATTGACTACCATTGCCATTTGCAGCCGCGCATGATTGCAGAGGACTACCGCTTCAAAAACGCGTACGACCTCTTTCTCGGCGGTGACCACTACAAGTGGCGTCAGATGCGCTCGGTGGGCGTGGACGAGGCGTGGATCACGGGCGATGCCGACGACTACGAAAAGTGGTGCAAGTGGGCAGAAACCCTGCCGCTTTTGATTGGCAACCCCCTTTACCATTGGACGCACTTAGAACTTTCCCGTTACTTTGACGTAAACGAGCCCCTCTCGCCGAAGAACTGCCGCGAGGTGTGGGACCACTGCAATAAACTTTTGCAGACGGACGGCTTCACCGCCAAGAGCCTCATTAAAAAGTCGAACGTGGAGGTCATTTGCACGACGGACGATCCCATTGACGATTTACGCTATCACGAGGCGCTCGCCGATTTCGGTACGCGCATCCTCCCCACCTTCCGTCCCGACAAGGCGGTGGAGATCGGCAAGGAAACGTTTGTTCCCTACATGAAAGACCTCGGCGTGACGAGCCTTGCAGCGCTTTTGCAGAAACTTTCCGACCGCATTGCCTTTTTCCATGCAAGAGGCTGCCGCCTGTCTGACCACGCCTTGGAGACGGTGCCGTACGCAACGGGTGACGCGCGCGTTGCCTTTGAGCGCCGCATGGCAGGTGAGACACTGACCGATTTGGAGATCGATGCTTTCCGTTGCACCGTCCTTCGCCACTGCGCGCAAGAATACGCCAAGCGCGGATGGGCGATGCAATTGCACATCGGTGCTTTGCGTAACAATAACACGCGCATGTACCGCGCCCTTGGCCCCGACACGGGCTTTGACTCACTGGCAGATCTGCCGATAGCCGCCAACCTTTCCGCCTTCCTTGACAGTCTTGACCGTGAGGACGCCTTGCCGAAGACCATCCTTTACACCTTAAATCCGAAGGACAATTACGTGCTTGGCACCATGCTCGGTAACTTCCAACGCGGCCCTATCAAGAGCAAGTTGCAATTTGGCTCGGGATGGTGGTTCAACGACCAACGCGACGGCATGGAGGCGCAACTCCGCGCGCTCGGCAACCTCGGCGCGCTCGGTTGCTTTGTCGGCATGTTGACGGATAGCCGCAGTTTCGTATCCTATCCCCGTCACGAGTATTTCCGCCGCATCTTCTGTAACCTGATAGGTGACTGGGTAGAAAACGGCGAATACCCCGACGACCGCGAGATGCTTTCACGGATCGTGCGCGGCGTTTCCTACGAAAACGCCAAGGCGTACTTTGATTTTCCGCGCATGGCGCCGTTGCCGTAAGGCAACTTCGCCAACTAAGTTTGCCCCTCGGGGCAAGTGAAGTTATCTTCGATAGTGAAGTTCACTTTGTGAGTGAAGTTTCGCCTTCGGCGAAGTGGGGCAAACTTAACTTCACTTGTGCATAAGCACAAACTTCACTGCGTAGCAACTTCACTTTTTGCGTAGCAAAAAACTTCACCTTTCTGCATTTATGCCCACAAATGCAGTGCTTGCAAAAGACGCCCTGTACTATAAAAAGCCCCTCGTGTGAGGGGCTTTTTTCACGATAAAAGCAGAAGCGTATTTTATAAAAAACACATATTTTGCAAAGAGCGCGGCATGCTATCAATGGGGAAAAAGGAGTGGACGGGGGGCACACTTGACAAAAGCCACTCTTTGTGCTATAATATTCCAGTATTTTAGAAAATGTTTCCTAAAAGGAAGCACTTACCTATTCATTCGCCCGGTGCATACGCACCGTACGAATACATAAGAAAGGAGGTTTCATACATGAAATTACCTGAAACATCTGCACTTTTCAATCTTGAAAAGACAAAGGCGGCACCGCTGCTTAAAAAGTGCCGTTATCCGTGGGAGGCACTGCCTGCCATTTCCGATTTTATTCTTTCCTTGCAAAAGGAACTTCCCACCGACGAATACGACTGTCCGACAGAAAACGTCTACATTCACAAGACTGCAAAAGTTGATAAAAGCGCGCACATTGACGGTCCCACCATCATTGGCGCGAAAACGGAGGTGCGCCCCGGGGCATTCATCCGCGGCTCGGCCTTGATTGGCGAGGGCGCCGTGATCGGCAACTCCTCCGAGGTGAAAAACGCCATCATCTTTGACGGCGTGCAAATTCCCCACTATAATTACGTGGGCGATTCTATTCTCGGTCACCTGGCACACATGGGTGCAGGTTGTATTGCATCCAACATCCGCAGTGACCGCAAAAATCTCGTCATGAAAACGGACGAGGAGCGCGTGGAAACGGGGCTTCGTAAGATAGGCACCTTCCTCGGCGACGGTGCGGAAATCGGTTGTAACAGTGTATTGTGTCCCGCATCCATCGTGGGAAAAGGAAGCATTGTCTATCCCTTGTCGCGCGTGCGCGGTGTTGTTCCGCCAAAGTCCATTTACAAGGGCGAAGGCAATATCGTACCGATTAAAGATTAACGATCAACAATACAAATCATATCAAGAAAAGAGGTATTACTATGCACGCACTTTTCGGCACAGACGGCGTACGCGGCATTGCAAACGATTTCCTCTCCTGTGAACGGGCGATGGCAATCGGCCGTGCGGTCGGCTCTGTTCTATCCCTCAAAAAGCGTTATCATCCCGTGGTACTGATCGGTCAAGACACCCGTCTTTCCTCCGAGATGCTTGCCGCCGCGGTAACGGCAGGACTTTGCTCCGTCGGTACGGATGTCATCCGTGTCGGCGTTGTGCCTACCCCCGCAGTTGCTTTCCTCGTTGGAAAATACAAGGCACGCGCAGGTATCATGATCAGCGCATCGCACAACCCCTTTGAATTTAACGGCATCAAGATTTTTGACGAGGACGGCTTCAAGTTCCCCGACGAACTTGAAGAGCGCATTGAATCCATTGTGCTTGACAACACGCCTGCCCCCGTGCTTGCCGCCCCTGCCGACATTGGAACGGTGACCTTTGCAGACAACGCGCTTGTCGATTACACGGCGCACATCCGCGCAACGGTTCCCCACTCCTTGGATGGCTTATACATCGCCATCGACTGTGCAAACGGCTCTTCCAGCCGTACGGCAGAGACGCTTTTCACGTCCCTTGGCGCACGTTGCGACATCCTCTCGGCAGACCCCGACGGTATCAACATCAACGACGGATGCGGCTCGACACACTTGGAGGCACTGTCCGCTTACGTGGTTGAACACGGTTGTGACTGCGGTGTGGCGTTTGACGGTGATGCAGACCGTTGTCTTGCGGTTGACGAAAACGGCAAGGAAGTTGACGGCGACATCATGATGGCCATTCTCGCAAAGGACATGAAATCGCGCGGCAAACTGGATAAGAACACCGTTGTCGGCACCATTATGTCGAACTTCGGCTTTGGCAAATTCTGCCATGATAACGACATCGAATTCATCGACGCGAAGGTTGGCGACCGCTACGTGCTTGAACGCATGCAACTCGGCGGCTTCTCCCTTGGCGGCGAGCAATCGGGACACATTATTTTCCGTGACTTTGCCACAACGGGTGACGGTCAATTGACTGCGGCACATCTTCTGTCGCTTCTCGCTCGCTCGGGTGAAAAGTTGTCACAGTTCGCTTCCGTTATGAAGAAGTATCCCCAACACACTGTAAACATTCGCGTTTCGCAAGAGGCAAAGGTAGCCTTCTTCACCGACCGCGACATTAAGAAACTCATTGAGAAAACGCAAAAGGAACTTGGCACGCAGGGCCGTCTTGTGGTGCGCCCGTCGGGTACGGAGCCGCTTTTGCGCGTCATGATGGAGGGTGAAGACCAGGAGACCACCCGTCAAAAGACAGAGGAAATGGCGGCGGCGCTCAAAGAGTTGCTTTCCCGTTATTAATTCCCACGTCATTTGAAAAAAGCCCTCGGCTTGCAAAAAGCCGAGGGTGTTTTTTTATGCAAACAAAAGGGTATCCGCCACCCATGGCTCCCTTTACACAAGGGAGGCTACAATCCCTCCGTCGCACTTCGTGCGCCACCTCCCTTTACACAAGGGAGGCTTATCTCCTTTGAAAAATATCGAAAGAGGTTGTGGGTATGGGTTTGAGGGGCGCATGACAACTCTATTTTGACACGTCCGTCAAATAACGGGAGGTTGACCGCCGAGGGCGGCAAGCGCCAATTTGAGCGCCATGGATGCCTCGGCACGCTCTTCGGGCGTGCCCTCCGTCAACTTGGGCAAAAAGTTGCGGTAGACCTCACCGCGAATGCTCATATCCGCTTCAAGGAGAGATGTATCGTAGGTGGGGCTTGTATGGTCGATAAGTGAAAGGGAGAACAGTCCCCGCTCACACTCGGGCAGGCGATTTTTGACGCTTGCCATGGAAAATTCGGGCGAAAGCGCCCCCGTCAAGGTCACGCGCAAAAGCGTTTCTTCTCCGTAGCCCTTCTCGTCAATTCTCTTTTTGATGGCGGCAAGAACGGCATCGGCATCGGGTGCGCCCGTGACGTCCAGGGTTTCCTTTTCATAACTGCGCTTTGAAAAGGAGATGCGCTCGGCTGTCAGTTGCCATTTTTCATCCACGCACGTGGCGGTGATGAGATGCACGCCGCCCTTTCCTATTTCATCAAAACTGCGGCCGAGGAAAAAGCCGCTATATCCGTAAAGGACGTCGCCCGCCCTATTGATGCTTTCTGCGTTATGACGGTGGGAAAGCGCCGTATAATGCGCGCCAAACGAAAGGATATCCCCCGTCATGACGGGTGCATAAACGGAAAGAGGCACGTCAAGGTCGGCGTGGCCGACGACGAGTTGCAATCTGCCGTCACTGTCCGCGCAAAAGCCTGCCAAGGGAGAAATCGGCAAGGACGTACCCGTAAAGGCGTAACCAAAGACGGTCACGGGGTAGCGCGTCGACAGTACCTTATGTATTTTTTCATCCTTGAAGACCGTGACGTTTTCGGGAAAGGGCTTGGCGGCGTACAAACTGCTTGCCGTGTAGGGGTCGTGATTGCCGGGTGAAATATACACCTCGGTATCTGCCATCTCCTCGAAAATCCGTTGCAGGGTGAGGACGGTTTCGGCGGTGACGAACTCCTCGTCAAAGAGGTCGCCCGACAAAAGCAAAACGTCTATCTTCTCGCGGCAGATATACGCCGCCATATCGCGGAGCGCGGAGCGAAATTCCTCCCGTCGCGCCTCGGCACGGGCGGGTGAAAGTGACTGAAAGATACTGTCAAGATGAATATCTCCCGCATGCAGAATGCGAATGACCGTTTGCTTATCGTCCATAATGCAATCTCCCTTTTTGCGGCACGGTTGCCGAAATCTACATCCATTATAGCACAACTCGAAAAGAGGTGCAAGAGCGGCGGACAATTTTTTTGTTTTTTACTGCTCCTTCATCTCTCAAATGAGGGCGTTTCGTCAAGTAAGGGCGTGCCACGGGCACACGTTGCCCTCTTTTTTGCATAGGAAAGCCAAAACAATCATAATTTTCGCACGTTTCCCCTTGCATTTGACAAAAAAACATGATACAATAGGGCAGAAGATAATTTTTTTGGAGGAGGCACGCTTATGCTCAACATGGCCGTACGCAACACAAACAAACTCATCCGTGAAATATCGCGCGAAAAGAACACCCGTCTCGGACGCTTTTTCACCAAAAAGCCCATTGCCAAAAGCATGGCATCGCTTTTTTCCTCCGAGGGTAAAGCCGCCGTCACCCTTCTGGATGCGGGCGCGGGCACGGGCATTTTGTCCGCCGCCGCCGTGGAGGCGCTTGCCGCCCGGTCGGGGGTAGAGAAAATCACGCTCGTTGCCTATGAAACGGACGCGGTCATGCTCCCTATGTTAGAGAAAAATCTCGAACAACTCCGCGTGCGTTGCCGCCGCCTTCACCACGTGAAATTGACCTTTACCATTATAAACGCAAGTTTCCTTTCAGAGGAAGAACTGCCCCTCGGCGTACCTGCCGAATACGATTTTATCATCACCAACCCACCCGAAGAATTGATGGGCGGTGACAGTGCCGAGGTCAAGGCATGCTCCTCCGTTTGCCAAGGTGAAACCGACCTTGCCTTCCTCTTTGCCTACCGCGCGCGGAAAAAACTCGCCGAGGGCGGTCAACTCGTCGCCTTTTTGCCGACGGTGCTTGCCTCGGGCGTTTATCTTGAAAAGATCCGCCACGCACTCCTTTCGGGTGCCGCCCTGACCGACCTTTGCCTTCTGAAAAAGAAGGGGGCATCGGCACTTGAAAAGAAAATGGTCATCAAAATTGCGGCAAACAGACACGCCGAGGATATCGTCATTCATCCTCTCCTTGTCAGTGGCGAGGAAGAGCCCGCCTTCTCCGTGCCCCGTGCGCTTATCGTGCGTGGAGAGGAAGAACGCCTGCTTTTACTGTCGGGTGCCGAGGACCTCTCCATTCTCTCCTTTGTCGAAGGACAAAAGAACACGCTTGCCACCTTTGGTCTGCGTATGCGGACGGGTCTGACGCTTCCCTCTCGCTATGCGGAAAACATTTCCCCCGTGCAAAAGACAGGCACCGTGCCGCTTTTACATCCGCGCGGCATCAAGGACGGGCGCATCTCCTTCCCCTTGAAGGACGGACAGGACTGGCTTTTACCGACACTGCCCTCCCTCAAACAGAAAAACAAAAACCTCGTGCTTATTAAGCGCGTGCCGACAAAGGCCGACGGCCGTCACATCGTTGCCGCCGCATACGCCGCCTCGCAACTTCCGCGCGTGCCCTACATCAGTACGAACAACAAGTTGAACTACATTGATTTTCCCGACGGGCGCGAGATGAGCATGCCCTTCGTCCTGGGTCTGACTGCCGTGCTTTCCTCCTCCCTTTACGAGCGTTACATATGTCTACTAAACGACAGACGCCAAATTAACGCCTCGGATTACGCCGCACTGCCCCTGCCCGACGAGAAAACCATCTGTGAAATAGGCGCGCAAATGTCGCTTCTGCGCCAGTTCACACGCAAGGCAATTGACGCGACGGTCACGAGCCATTTCCGCCGTAAAAACGCCCTTTCGCGCTAATGCTCTCCCCGCTTTTCCCCTCTTATAAAAAAATTTGCCGATTTTTTAGAAAACTATTGCATTTTTACCGACAATATGGTAAAATGTATTCTGTCCAACGTTTGTTTGATATAATGACTTGACGCGGCGCGCCGAGCAAGGTGTTTTTTCGCCCGTCGATGGTTGATATTTTTAAGGAAGGATACTCTATCATGAATTTTTCGCTCTTTATCACGTTCTCCGTTATTTTGTTGGTGATCGGTCTTTTCCTCGTCATTGCCGTACTGATGCAGCACGGTAAGTCCCACGGTCTTTCGGGCACCATTGCGGGTGCCGCCGAGAGTTTCCTCGGCAAAGAGCGCGGCTCGAAGGTTGACCGCATTCTTTCCAAGATGACGACCATTCTCGGCGTTGTCTTCGTCGTTATCGTTATCGCCGTGTATATCATTCAACCGACGTACAGTCTTTCCTACAATCACCAGTCCCTCTGGCAGGGCTTGGGTGTTTCCGAAAGTTACGGCAAGGAAACACAGACGTGGGTAAGCGGCACGGAGGCGCCGACAGAGGCGCCGACGGGAGTTCCCGCAGCAGGCACGGTTGGTCAGACGACGGCACCGACGTCCGCACCGACGACGGCACCTACCACCTGATAACGGTTTTAGTTTGAAGAATAAGGGGTTATGCGCCATTGTCCATGCCCCGTCATATGTCGTGGGCACTTATCTTGCGCGAAACCTCTTTGCGTACGGTGAGTGCCCACCGTTTTTTATCACATCTCATCACTTGTGTTTTCTTTCGGATTGGGCATACTATCAAGCGCGATACGACATTTTTTAGCAGAGGAAAGAGTTTATGAAAAAAGCAAAGGGCAGACATACACAAAAGCGTGGCTTCAAAAAGCGCCCCGGGCGCGCGCCCTCGCGCAAAAACAGCCCCGCGCACGAGCGTTTCGGGCAGGGCGCACGACACGCCTTTTCGACAATTGAAGAAGTTTTATTTTCGGGCACGCCGCACGGCTACGGGTTCGTTATGCCTCCCGAGGACGTGCGCGACGAAATAGACGGTGATATTTTCATCCCTGCCAAAAAGACGATGGGCGCGCTTGACGGCGACCTTGTGCGCGTGGAATACAAAAAGGCGCGCGCCTACATGCGCGCACCGCGCGCAGAGGGCACGGTGACCGCCATTTTGCAAAAAAGAAGCCCTGACATCGTGGGAACGGTTGAGGAAATCACCGTTGAAGACAGGCGCGGACGGCTCAAAAACATCATGACGTTCATCCCCGACAACGCCCGTCTTCCCATACAACCGCGCATTCTCTACCGTGAGGACGACCGCCTTCTCCCGACCGACGGCGACAAGGTACTGGTGCGGCTCCTGCGCCGCCCGACGGGCGCTTACGACGAGGGGACGTGCGAAATACAAAAAATCTTTGGCAAAGCAGACAGCCGCGATGCCAACTACCAAGCCATTCTCGAAAGCCTATCTGTCCCCGTTGATTTTTCCGATGAGGTCCTCTCGGAGGCATCACGCGCCGCCGCCACACCCCTTTCGGACGAAGGGCGCGTGCGCCGCCGTGAAACGATTTTGACCATTGACGGTGCGGATGCGAAGGACCTTGACGACGCCGTTTCCGTTAGCCGTACCCGTGACGGGCATTTCCGCCTCGGCGTTCACATTGCCGACGTTTCGGCATACGTCTTGCCGAAAACGGCGCTTGACTGTGCGGCAAACGAACGGGGCACGAGCCTGTATTTTGCAGACAAGGTGGTGCCCATGCTCCCGCCCGCCCTCTCAAACGGCGCATGCTCGTTAAACGCGGGTGAGGACAAATACGCGCTCACCGCCTGCCTGACCATTGACGAGTTTGGCGAACTTATCGAAGTCACGCTTGAAAAAAGCATCATTCGTTCAAGCGTGCGCGGCGTTTACAGTGAGGTAAACGACGTTCTTGCCAAGGGGACTTCATCCCCCTTTTACGAAAAATACAAACCCGTTATCCGCACGCTCAAAACCCTTGAACGGCTATACCGCATTTTGCATAAGCGGCGCGTGCGCTTGGGCTCACTTGAACTTGACCGTCCCGAGGCGAAAATCATTCTGAATGCGGCGGGGCATCCCGTGGACGTTGTGCGCCGCGAGCGCGGCACTTCGGAGCGCATTATTGAGGAATGCATGCTCGTGGCAAACGAGGGTGTTGCACGCCTCCTCTCGGCAAGAGAGCGCCCCTGCGTTTACCGTGTGCACGGTGCGCCGAGCGACGAGCACGTACGGGAATTCGTCACCTTTGCCGCCCGTCGCGGTCTTCCCTACGCAAAGATAACGCCGCCCTACACGGGCGACCAGTTCCGCCCCTTTCTTGAAGCCGCCGCCGAGCGCGGCATTGGCGAGCCTATCTCCTACCTTCTTCTTCGCACGATGGAGAAGGCAAAATACAGTCATATTCGCGCGCCCCATTTTGGACTGGGGCTCACCCACTACTGCCATTTCACCTCACCCATCCGCCGTCTTTCGGATTTGGCGACACACCGCATCATTTCCGAACTTTTGGCAAACGAGGGCGAAAAGAGCCGTCTTTTCTCCTATGCCGAGCGTGCCGCGAATGCCGCAACGGAGACGGAGATGCGCGCACTGACGGCAGAGCGGCAAATTGAAGCACTTTACAAGACCGTTTATCTATCCGACCACGTGGGCGAGGTTTTCTCCGCGCATATCTCCTCTATCACGTCCTTCGGCATGTTTGCCGAACTTGACAACACCTGCGAGGGGCTTATCCCCTTGGACGCCTTGCCCTACCCCGCCGATTTTGACGAGGAGGCACGCGCCATGACCGTGTGTGGCAAGCGTTATGAAATAGGGGATGCGGTGACGGTCAAAATTGAAGCCGCCGACGTTTCTACCGCGCGCGTGCGCTTTTCTTTGGTAGAACTTTAACCGTATCGACAAAAAAGTGCCGATACTGTGTTTGCAGTATCGGCACGGGTTATATTTTCGTTTTCGCCGTTTTTTACGCCTGCGAGGAAAGGTAGGGGGCAAGGGAGGATACGTCCTCGCCGTCCACCGCATACGGAATGCAAAGCAGGTCGGCAACGGTTTTTGCCGCGTGGGTAAAGCCCGTGCGCGTGCCTGCCTTACTGCGCGAAGCGCCCTTGCGGTACATAAGAAAGGGCACGCATTCGCGCGTGTGGTCGGTGCCGTTTTGGAAGGCGGGGTCTGTTCCGTGGTCCGCCGTCACGACAAGCACGTCGTCGCGCCCGAGCATGCCGAGGAGCATGCCGAGGGTGACGTCAAATTGCGTGAGCGCCTCGGCATACCCGACGGGATCGCGCCGATGACCGTACAGGGTATCGAAGTCGCACAAATTGGCGATAAGCAAGCCCGAGAAATCGCGCCGCGCGCAAGCGATGGTCGCCGCCATGACGTCAAAATTATCCTTGGCGTGCAACGCCTCCGTGATGCCCTGCCCTGCAAAAATATCCTCAATTTTGCCGACGGCAATGACGTCGCGCCCTGCCTCTTTAAGGGCATCCAAAAGCGTTTTCTTGGGGGGCGGTAACGAATAGTCACGCCGTCCGCTCGTCCTCTTAAAATCGTCCTTTGCCCTACCCACGAAGGGGCGCGCTATCACGCGGCCGACGCCGAGCGCCCCCGTGAGCATCTCACGGGCAATTTCGCAAATGCGGTACAATTCTTTGCGCGGCACAATTTCCTCGTGCGCGGCGACCTGAAAAACGCTATCCGCCGAGGTATAGACGATGAGCGCGCCTGTTCTCATATGCTCTTCGCCGTAATCGCGGATGACGGCAGTGCCCGAATAGGGGCGGTTACAAAGCACGTCGCGCCCGACGCGCGCGGAAAACGCGCGGATAAATTCGGTGGGAAAGCCGTTTGGAAAGGTGGGCAGAGGCTCTTTTTTGACAACACCCATCAACTCCCAATGACCGACGGTGGTATCCTTGCCGCCCGACAGGGGGGTGAGGCGCGCCGAAACACCCGAGGCGCGCGCCCCCGGTAAAAACGACGTACCTTCCAGATGTCCAAGCCCCATGCCGAGCAGGTGGGGGATGAACAGTGCGCCCGTGTCAAAGACACTTTTGGCGGTATGCGCGCCTACGTCGGAAAAGCGTTCGGCATCAGGCGCTTCCCCAATGCCAAAGCCGTCCAAAACAAGAAAAAACACGCGCTTGACGGGGTTTTCGCTCATGGGGCGTGCCGTATCTATCTTTTTTTCTCTATTTTCTCTATTTTCATTCATGTGCATATCCCCTTTTTATCAGTTGACCTACCACTTATAGTTTACCTCAATTTTTCCGTTTTGTCCATACTTTTTGAAAACTTTTTGGATTTTTATGACGCCGCCTTACAAAAGGAGAAAGGAGTTTTTGATGCTTGCGCGATACATACCCGTTTTTGCCGCCTTTGCCCTGTGGCTATTCTTTTTGCCCCTTGCCGCCTCGGCAGACACGGTGGCACTTTCCGCTTTTTTGCACGTCTCGGGCGCACTGCTCCCCTTTCTTCTGCTCAAAACTCTCTCAAAGGTGAGAAAAAAGCCGCTTGTGCCGTACGGTGAAAAAAGGCCCGACAAAAGAAAAGTGGCATATGTGACCTTCTTCGCCTTTCCCCCCTTTTTGTTTGCCACCATGCTACTTTCCTTTCTTACCTCGCTCTTTTTGCCGAGCAAGACCGTTTTACCCGACGAGGCGTTTTTCGTGCTTTTTTTGCAATTGGTCGTCCTGCCTGCCGTGACGGAGGAACTCTTATTTCGGTTTGGGATGCTCCTCTTTCTTTTGCGTGACGGGCTTTCTGCGCGCGCCGCGCTTGTCTTCACCGCCGCCCTGTTTGCCCTGTCACACGGGAGCGTGTCGCAACTGCCCTACGCCTTTTTTGCGGGACTGTTTTTAGGGGCGCTTACCCTTTATACGAAATCACTCCTGCCTGCCGTTTTCTTGCACGGAGCAAACAACGCGTGCAGTTTACTTCTATACCTTTGCCCCTACCCGTCGCTCTTTTTTTTGGTGCTTGCCGTCGCCGCCGTTTGCACCGCACCCGCCGTACTGTTCCTTTCGCATCAAAAAAGAGCCGTAAAAGAAGGAGACGTTCACCATGACGAACTGTGAAAAAGAAATACATGCGGACGAGGCGTTTGACCGCGAGATGATGAAAGAGGCGCTTGCCTTGGCAATGGATGCCGCGCGCGCGGACGAGGTACCCGTTGGGGCGCTGGTCGTTTTTGAAGGCAAAATTATTGCAAGGGCCGCCAACCGCCGTGAGCGCGACCGCGTGGCAACAGCGCACGCCGAACTTCTCGCCATTGAGGAGGCGTGCCGCGTGCGTGGGGGGTGGCGTTTGCACGGTTGTACCCTCTACGTGACCTTGGAGCCGTGCGCCATGTGCGCGGGCGCCGCCATCAACGCCCGTGTTGACCGCGTGGTGTTCGGGGCGTTTGACCACCGCTTTGGCGCGCTCGGCTCTCTTTGAAGTCGGAT
>JAZSOK010000020.1:0-7166 GCA_045536865.1 Eubacteriales bacterium | reverse complement strand
ACCAAATGACCAACTCCTTGGCCCACAGAACGACATGGCTACGATCCGACTTAGGGGAGTTTTTCCATTGCGGCGCGGGCACGGGCATCGTCAAAGAGAAAAACAACGTGCGTAAAAATCACCTCCGAAGAAGATGGTCTTGAAAAGGGTAATTGCTGTTGCCAGTATATGCAAATCCGAGGGATTTTGTACGCGACAAAACCCCTCGGACTGTGGCTTGGCAATCGGTCAGTTTATCAGTTATCGGAATCAAGTTCATCATCCATATCGGCGGGATGACAAAGACAGGATGAAATGGCATTTTCGGCCTGCTTGCATTTTTTGCAAACGGAGCGAACGATACAAAAGAGAAGTGCCGCACCGAAAATGCCGACGAGCATCCACGGAAGGACATGGGAGTTTTCTTGCTTTTTACAGTACATGGATATCTCCTTTCAAGGATAAAACCTTTTTATAGACTTTTCCCCTTTTGAGTATACCCGCCGTGAAGAAAACTATACAACGCAAGAGTTCGGCTCAAATGCCAACGCGGGAAGAAAAAAGATGCGCCCCGAAGGCATTTGACCTTCGGGGCGCATCTTTTATTTTAAGATGTCTTTTTAAAAAATTGACACGTTATTTCTTTTTTGCCAAGCGACCGACGACCTTGCCGCAACAACGGAAGTCCTGGAAATTCGACAGGGGGATATCCGCATAGGCCTCATTTAAGGAGTGCAGGCAATCTCCCATAAAGCGTTTGAAGTAGCCTTCTCCATCCGCCAAGAAAATGCCGAAATCACCCTGCTCAACCGTTTCCTGTTCATGCACCAAAAGGATATCTCCGTCGAAAAAGCGCGGCTCCATACTCTCTCCGCTAACGCGTAAAGCAAAGGTTGCCTTGCCCTCGGGGAAGGCGTCGGGGAGGGGCATCATCTCCGTGCTATCACCGTCAAGGAAGATACCCGTACCTGCCGATACGGGAAGGTCGTAAAGCGGAATTTCGTTCTGCCGTCTTTCCTTTTTCGGGATACTGAGAATGCGTGCGGCGTGGGCCGCTTCGGTTGTCCTGGTCGCTTCCTTTTTATCTGTATAAATTACCTCTGACGGTGCCTTGCATGCCGAGAGTTGCTTGTCAAGGACCAAACGGAGAAGTTCGCGGCTATGCTCATCGGCGCGGCGGTAGTCGGCAAGGAAGGCGCGTTCCTCCTCGTTCAAGGTTTCTGTCACGTGCGTGCCGTTTGGATCAAGCAGGTCGTTTAGGGAGCAACCAAGACCTGCCGCCAACGATAGTGCAACGGACACCTTCGGCTCACCAATGGCACCCGAAAGGAGTTTACTGAGTGTACCGACAGGCACGCCGCTACGGTGACTGAGTTCACCGATGGTCATTCCTTTTTGTTCTTTACAGCGTTGTAAGTTCTTTGAAAAATCCATTCTGCACGCTCCCTAAAAATAAATTCCGCCACCACACCGACGGTGATTTTCTGTCATTATTATAACACGTCTTTTTTCATTTGTAAATAGGAAATGGAAAAAAATAAAAAAATTTTTCCAAAAATTATCAAAAAACTATTGACAAAATGGAAAAAACATGTTATTATTAAACCACAAATGGAAAATAAACGGCTAATCTGTCGAAACAAGCGGTTTAAAACGAAGGAGCCGCGGATACAAAAAACGGAGGATAAATCATGAACAGAACAATGAATCATGAGGTAAATGCAAGAGGTGCGTGGGGACGTGAACCGCGCCGCGTTCATACAAAGACATATGAGGGAGATTACCTTGTCGAACTTCTGCGCCGCATAGTTGCCTTCCTTTGCTCGGCACAAACCAAAACGGCGTTGACCGCGCTTTCTATCGTGTCGGTGGTTTTACTGACCTTGGGGATTGCAGGGGGTGTCGAACACGGTATACTGTCAATAGAGTGCCTTCTGCCGATGGCGGGTGTTTGGTGCTTGGTTGCTCTTCTTTTGCATCGTGCAAGAAAGTGACGGGCGCGCAGGTGTCATGTGCCTCTGCTCGGCGTGCCGTTTGGCATGCAGGGGAAAGAGAATAGGTTTACGAAAAGAAAACCTATCAATGATAGAAGGAAAAACATACGCCGTTAAAATAAAATAGTAATAAAAAAATCTATCGCAGAAACATTCTGCGATAGATTTTTTTATTAGGTTTTGTTTTCATCGTTCGGGATACCGTGCGGTATCCTTGCACGGTATTTTTACGGATAAATTACCGTTCCTCGCGGAAATAGGATAATCCAAGTGAGGCAGGGGGTTGGCTCTCGCGTCTGTCGCGGATGCTCGTGGCAATGAGCACGATGATGGTGACAAGGTAGGGAAGCATCTTGAAAAGTTCCTTCATGGCAAGGCCAATGCCCGGGATATAACTGCTTGCCACGTAGAAGCCACCGAAAATAATCGAGCAGAGAATGCCGAAGGTCGGCTTCCAAACCGTGAAAATAACGAGGGCAACGCACAACCAACCGATGGAGTCGATGACGTACTCCCAACTTCCGTTTAGGTAGTCCATGATAAATGTTAGACCGCCGAGGCCCGCAACACCGCAACCGATGCAGGTGGCGCCGTAACGGTACGCCGACACATTGATGCCCGTGGCATCTGCCGTCGCGGGGTTTTCACCAACGGCGCGCAGGTGCAATCCAAGACGGGTGCGGTTAAGAACGAAAGAGGTAACAAGTGCCACGGCAATGGCAAGATAAATCATAATGCCGTAGGAAAGGAACAGTTCACCAAACCAACCGAGGTTGTCCACACCGGGGATGCTCGCAAGAAAATATTTGCTTGCTCTACTGTAAGAGATGGGCGTAACAAGTGAAATCATGTATTTCGAGATGCCCACGCCGAGTGTGGTAAGGGCAAGACCCGTGACGTTTTGATTGGCGCGCAAGGTGACGGTGAAAAAACTGTAAATCAACCCCATCAACATACCGCCGATAAAGGTCGCCAAAATGGGAATGATCACGACGAGAAAGGGAACGACGCGACCGCCCGAAACGGTATAGTAAAATGAGGTCGCAACACAACCGCTTGCGGCACCGACACACATAACACCGGGAATACCGAGATTGAGATGCCCCGATTTTTCCGTGATGGTCTCACCCGTTGAGCCGAACAAGAGCGCCATTGCCAAGCGGATGGCACTGACAAGAAAAGAAATCATTGTGCAACCTCCTCTACCGCTTTTTTACGGATGTGAATTTTATACTGAACAAAGAATTCGCAACCGATGATGAAGAACAAAATGACGGCCGTCACAATTTCGGAAATGGAGGTGTCCAGACGGAAGTCTGTGACCATTTGGCTCGTACCGCAGGAAAGGAAGCCGATGAGCAGGGAGGTTAAAATCATAAAGAAGGGATTGAATTTGGCAAGCCAAGACACCATGATGGCGGTGAAGCCCTGTCCGCCGACGATGTCGGTGGAGATGGTGCAACTTCCGTTTGCCACAAGCAAAAGTCCGACAAGGCCGCAGAGCGCACCCGAAAGAAGCATGGTGCGGATGATAACCTTCGGCACGGAAATACCAACGTACTTGGCGGTTCTTTCGCTCTCTCCTACAACGGAGATTTCATACCCTTGCTTACTGAAACGCAAATAGATGTAGAGAAGAATGCAAACGATCAAAATAACGAAAATGGTTAATAAATGCTCTTGACCGAAAATCTTCGGGAAGCGGAATTGCGGCATCGTTGTCAACACACCCGAGCCGTCCTTTGCCCAAATCTTCAAGCATACGCGGATAAGTTGTATGGCGATGTAGTTCATCATCAAAGTGAAAAGCGTTTCATTCGTGCCGAACAGTGATTTGAAGATGGCGGGAATTAAGCCCCAGATCGCACCTGCCACAACACTGGCAACGACCATGGTGACAAAGAGCAAGGGAAGGGGCATGCTATTTCCGAAAAAGAGCATGCAGGTTGCCGTTGCCAAGCCGCCGACCAACGCCTGTCCTTCTGCACCGCAGTTCCAAAAGCGCATGCGGAAGGCGGGGGTGATGGCAAGTGAAATGCCAAGGAGTATCGCCGTTCTTTCAAGGAGTGTCCAAATGCGGCGCGGCGAACCGAAAGCACCGCTAATCATGGAAGAATAAATTTTCAAGGGGTCTTCATGCGCCAAAAGCATAATCAAAACGGCTGTAAAAAGAAGTGCGCCGACAATGGCGAAAACGCGTGCAAGAACTGCCGCCTGCCATGAAATATGATCACGCTTGGTGATGTGAAGGAGTGGTTCCTTCGTTTTTTTGGTTGTCACTTCCATTATACGGTTTCCTCCTTTTTACAGGATGTTTGAGCGTCAAAGGCTTCGTCGATGCTCTCACTCTTTGTCATCATGAGGCCGATTTCCTCTCTTGTTGCACGTCGTCCGTCGACCATGCCTGTGATTTTACCGCCGTTGATGACCATAATTCTGTCGCAAAGTTCCAAAAGAACGTCAAGGTCCTCACCAACGAAGATGACGGCGACGCCGTGCTCTTTTTGCATGTTCAAGAGATTGTAAATGGTGTAAGAGGAGTTGATGTCCAAGCCACGCACGGGATATGCCGCCATAAGGACGGAGGGCGCGGAGGAAATTTCACGGCCGACAAGCACCTTTTGCACGTTACCGCCCGACAGACGGCGCACGGGGGTAGAAACGCCGGGGGTGGCGATTTCAAGGAATTTGATCATTTCCTCTGCCAGATCCTTCGGCTTCTTTCTGTCAAGGAAGAAGGAATGCCCTTTGCTATAACTGCGGAGCATCATGTTGTCGGTCATATCCATGCTACCGACCAAGCCCATGCCGAGACGGTCCTCGGGCACGAAGGAGAGGCGCACGCCCAAATCACGAATTTGGAGAGGCGTTTTGTCACGCAGGTTTTCTGCCTCATCCGTCTTTGGATCGAAATAGATGATTTCACCGTCGTCCAAGTGATGAAGTCCTGCAATAGCCTCCAGAAGTTCGCGTTGACCGCTTCCCGCAATGCCTGCGATACCGAGAATTTCACCGCCGTTTGCTACGAAGGAAACGTTGTCGAGGAGGGGTAGACCCTCGGGCGTTTTACTGCTAATATGATTAACGACCAAGCGCTTTTTGGGATTTTTCGGCTCGGAGCGTTCAATATTCAAAACTGTTTTTTTGCCAATCATCATCTCGGTGAGGGCATTTTCGTCCGTTTCTTTCGTGTTGACCGTGGCAATATGTTCGCCGCGGCGAAGAACGGCAACGCGGTCGGAAATGCTGAGCACCTCATGCATTTTATGGGTGATGATGATGATGGATTTGCCGTCGTCACGCATGCGGCGAAGAACGGCAAAGAGTTTTTCCGTTTCTTGCGGTGTGAGCACCGCCGTCGGCTCGTCAAGAATGAGAATGTCTGCCCCGCGGTAAAGCACCTTGATGATTTCCACGGTCTGCTTTTCTGACACCGACATTTCATAAATTTTCTTTTTCGGTTCAATGTGAAAGCCGTACTTGTCGGCAATGGTCGATACCTTTTCGTGTATCTTTGAAAGATTGTATTTTCCCTCGTCATCCATGCCGAGGGTGATATTTTCACTCGCGGAAAAGACGTCAATCAACTTAAAGTGTTGATGAATCATACCGATTCCGTATCGAAAGGCATCCTTTGGCGAACGGACGAGCGCTTCCTCACCGTTGACAAACATGCTACCCGTGTCGGGATAATAGATGCCCGCAATCATGTTCATAAGCGTGGTCTTGCCACTACCGTTTTCGCCGAGGAGCGCCAAAATCTCTCCTTTGTAGAGGGTAAGATCGACGTCCTTGTTGGCAGTAACGCTTCCAAAGGTCTTTGTGACATGACACAGTTCCAAGGCAATTTGCTTTTCCACGAAAATTCCTCCGTTTAAGTAGGATGTAGGGTTAAAAATAATGTATATAGATGCAATAGAGGCGGAGTATTCACTCCGCCCTATTGCATGAAAATCGCCTAAATAGCGATAAGATTAATACTTCTCGTTAACGAGGGTGATGCCGTCGATGCGGAGGTCAAAGTAAGGAGCAGAACGGAATACGGATTCCTGGAAGTAACCGTTTGCAATAACCTGCGTATCGGGTGTGTAGTTAGCATCCGTATCAACGTCTGCCTGGTAGGAGGTCAATGCCTTACCGCCAACTGTAAAGGTGTTGGTTGCGAATACCTTCAAGGTACCTGCCTTGAATTCGGCAATCTTTGCTTCGATGGCTTCCTTCGTGCCCTCAGCAGCGGCAGTCAGGTTGATGCCTGTCAAAACAACGGAGCCTGCACTGATACCGCCGCACCAGTCGGGAGCGATGGCGGTGCCTGTGTTCACGCACTTGGAAATGTACATGAAGTAGGGAGCCCAGTTGATGGCAGAGGAAACGATAAAGGTACCGGGGCAGGACTCGGCGGTGCTACCGTTGTAGGAGATGTTCGGAACGCCTGCTTCCTCACATGCGGAGGGAGCGCCCATGGAGTCTGCGTGTTGGCTAATCAACTTGCAATCTCTATCAATGAGGGCGTTTGCGGCATTCTTTTCTTCGGTGATGTCAAACCAAGAACCTGTGAACTGGACATCCATGGTCACAGTGGGGCAAACAGAACGTGCGCCAAGGAAGAAGGATGTGTAACCGGAAATAACCTCAGCGTATGTGAAAGCGCCGACGTAACCGATTTTCGCTTCTTCGGCCGTGAACTCGCCTGCTTCAATCATCTCGTTCAACTTCAAGCCTGCGGCAACGCCTGCGAGGTATCTGCCTTCATAGATGGAAGCGAATGCATTGTGGTAGTTCGGAAGTCCTTCCGTGTGAGCCTTCGTACCTGTTGCATGGCAGAACTCAACGTCGGGGAATGCCTTTGCGGCCTGGATCATGAAGTCCTCGTGACCGAAGGAGTTTGCAAAAATGATGGAGCAGCCCTGGTCAACCAAGTCGGCGGCGGCATCGTAGCAAGCCTTCGTTTCGGGGATGTTCTTCTTGATGATAACCTTGTCATTGGCAAGGCCGAGAGCCTCTTGTGCGGCCAAAGCGGCATTCAAGAAGTTCAGGTCATAGGTGGAGTTTTCATCATGTAAGAAGATGAAACCGATTTTGAAGTCATCCTTTACTTCAAAATCCTTCGTCAAAGCGGGGGCTGCCAAGGGGGACTCTGTCATGTCGGCAACCGTCTCTTCACCGCAGGAGGCAAAGTCGGAGGCCAAGCGG
>JAZSOK010000150.1:0-15511 GCA_045536865.1 Eubacteriales bacterium | reverse complement strand
GAGGAGAAGACCGAGTTCGACGTTATCTTGAAGGCATTCCCTGAATCCGGCAAACTCGGCGTTATTAAGGCCGTTCGTGGCATCACAGGTCTCGGCTTGAAGGAAGCGAAGGAGATGGTTGAGGGCGCTCCCAAGGCTATCAAGGAAGGCGTTTCCAAGGAAGAAGCAGACAAGGTTGCCGAGGAACTCAAGGCTGCCGGCGCTGAAGTCGAAATTAAGTAAGTTTTCATTCCGTAAAAAGGAAGGGGACGCTGCTGTGCCCCTTCCTTTTTTATTATGTAGAGATATTTTGGCAAAAAACTTGACTTTTTACCTTTTTTTATTTATACTGAATGTATCGTATCGTCAATGTTGAATGTAAAATTGACTGTTTTTTGAAGAGTGTGATGACAAAAGGTCGGAAAGGGAGGAACATATGCGTCAAGGTCTTACGTGCGGACGGCGGATGCTTTTTCTTTTTTTAACCCTTTCGTTCGCTCTTTTTTCTTTTGTCGGATGCAAGGATGGGGACAATGAGGCGCAATCATTACCTACCGAGTCCTTACCGTCTTCTTCCTCGTCAAAACAAATAGCGTTCACATTTGATGACGGTCCGCACGAGACGTATACCGTCCAAATCGTTGATAAATTGATATCTCTTGGCGGACGCGCGACCTTTTTTGTCGTGGGCAGTCGCCTTTTTGAGGAAGGAAATGCGGCGGCCATGGCGTATGCACAAAGGGCAGGGTGCGAAATCGGTATTCACACTTTTACGCATTATGAGGATTTTGAGAAATGTCAAGAAGACACATATATTTTTGAAGTGACGCGCACGGCCGAGGTCATTGCGGAAAAACTCCCCGATTATCAGATAAAACTACTGCGTCCTGTTGGCGGTCGCATGACGAAGGATAGGATAAAAGCATCACCCTATGCGGTCATTCTTTGGAATGCCGACGCACGTGACTGGGCGCACAAGGGGTGCGAGGATGATACCGTAAAGGAAGAAAACGTTCAAGCCATTACCGAGAACATTCTTCAACAGGCAAAGGACGGCGGTATTGTTTTGATGCACGATTTATATCAAAATTCCGTAGAGGCGTTTTGCCGCGCGGCCGACCAATTGGCGGCAAAGGGATACTCCTTTGTCACAGTTAGCGAACTTCTCAATGAGCCGGAGGGCGGAAAAGTCTATTCCTCCGCCGAAAACGTGCCCACTTCAAAAGCAAATTCCCTTACAAAATAATCAATAAAAATAAAGAAAAATCCTTACGGCAAGGTTTTCATGCCGTAAGGATTTTTTGCTTTTTATGTAAATTATTGATTACATCAGCGATTTGCATCCGCTTCCAAAAGAGAAAGTAAACGGAGAAAATCGGGGGGCAAGGGCGCTTCAAAGCGCATAAATTCATCCGTGCGCGGGTGGCGAAAGGTCAAAATGGCGGCATGCAAGCATTGACCGTTTAGTAATGAACGGTGATGCTTTTCAAAGGCGGTGTGGCCGCCGCCGTAAAGCGTATCGCCAAGTAAAGGATGCCCCAAAGCGGACATGTGCACGCGGATTTGGTGCGTGCGCCCCGTTTCTAACTCCAATGCGAGATAGGAAATGGCACCGTAACGGGCAAGCACGCGGTAGTGGGTGATGGCATGGCGACTGCGCCCTTCTCCCGTACCGATGACGGCCATACGCTTTCTGTCGGTGGGATGACGGCCGATCGGACGATTTACTGTACCTTCGTCCTCCGAAAAACCGCCGTTGACAAGTGCGCGGTATTCGCGGCGGATGTTGTGCCCTTCAAGTTGTGCGGAAAGCGACAGGTGCGCTTCATCGTTTTTTGCCACGACCAAAAGCCCCGACGTATCCTTATCAATGCGATGGACAATGCCCGGGCGCAGAACACCGCCAATACCCGAAAGCGAACTTTTGCAATGGTAAAGCAGCGCATTGACAAGTGTGCCGTCGGGATTGCCGGGGGCAGGGTGAACAACCATTCCCGCATCTTTGTTGATGACCAAAATATCGTTGTCTTCGTAAACGATAGTTAACGGAATGTTTTGTGCGACGACCTCCGTGTCAACCACGGGAGGGAGTACACAACGAATAGTTTGACCGACACGGAGAGGCGTTCGCTTGGGCAAGGTAACGCCATCCACGGTAATGCATCCCTTTTCGATCAGGCGAACGGCACTTGACCGCGTTACACAAAACGTGCGCGCCGCAAAACTATCCAGGCGCTCTGTGTTGTCATTATCCGAAACGACGGCGGTCAAAACGTCCTCTGTCAGTTCTTGCTCTGTGAGGTCGTCATCGCCCCCACCGTGCGGAAGGCAAATTTCATTCATCATCTTGTGCCTCGCTCTTTTTTGTAGCATCATCGGCGGCTTTCGCCGCTTTCTTTTTTGCTTTTTCGGCGCGCTCCTCTTTTATAATATCACGGATCATCAAAAAGAAGAGAATACCTGCTCCAACGGTAACGAAGCAATCCGCAACGTTGAAAACGGCAAAATTGATAAGTTTGACATACATAAAGTCAACAACGTAACCGTAGGCGATGCGGTCGATCATGTTGCCGATGCCGCCACCGACGATCATACCGATAGAAGAAAGCCACCAAAAGCGCGTGGTGCGCGTGCGGAACAAATAAACGAGCAGGGCGATGATGGCAACGGTGGACAGAACAAGAAAAACCTCTCGCCTGTCGGCAAGCATGCCGAACGCCGCGCCGCGGTTTTGGATGTATTTCCAATGGAAAACACCACGCCAAAGCGGAATTTCCTCACCGAGCGTCATGTGTTCAAGGACGATCAATTTGGTTATTTGATCGGCGACGACGGCGAAAACCATCAAACCAAAGCAAAGGATTTTGGCATATAAGGAACGGCGGCTTTTTGTATCTTTATTTTTTTCGGGCGCCGTGGATAAGTCTTTCATTGAGTGTTCCTTTCGGTAACGTTAAGCAAGAGTGATTGCGGGCAACGCGCCGCGTAAAAAGGGAATAAACAAGAATGAAAGGAGAAAGGGAATATCGAAGGGAAGCCCATCGGTCAGGGGGCCAAACAAAAAGCGCATGGGCATAATTAACGGTTCTGTCGTTAGGGCAAGCAAATAATCGATGGAGGTTGCATCTTTCCCCTGCACTAAAACGGAGCGCAGACTGCGCAGTAGCATGAAAAAGGGTGCAACGGACAACCAAAGCAGAAGTGTTTGGCAGATGAGGTAAGGCAAAAAAGGCATGATGCTCTCCAGGTTTGCGAGTCAAAAATCGCATAGATAAATTTTTTTCAAGGATTGGTTATTAAAAGGATACGAGGAAACCGTACCCCCTGTTCATTGCGAAAAACAACGGACAGGGGGTATAGTGATTTTTTAGGTCAAACTCAGATGCCCGAAACCACGTCGTCGGTGTCAAGTTCTTCTTCACGAGTAGCCTCGGAAATTTTAATGTTTTTGGGGGTAATGATGAAGGTGCCGTTTGCCACGCGTTGGAACTGACCGCCGATAGAATAAGCAACGCCGCTCAAAAAGTCAATCAAACGACGGGAAACGTCCTTGTTGATGAAGTCCATGTTCAATACAACAGTTCTGCCAGACAGAAGATGATCGGCAATGTCGGATGCATCTTCATATTTTTCGGGGCGTACGACCTTCAATTCCAAACTGGCGGCCGCACCGATTTCTGTGCCTGCAAAACCCTTGTCCTTCGTAGCGACAGGCTCTTCTGCCACGTCATCGGCTTCGTCAATTTCTGCATCGTTTTCTGCAACGTCAACAAAGCCCTCATCGTAGTCTACGTAACTGTCTGCATCTCTCTTTGATCCGAAAATTCCCATGTTTCTGTCCTCCGTTATGTTCTTATTTTTTATTTTTTGCTTTTTATCACAGTGCGATTGTACGCACATGTTTACGATTTAATTGCAAAAAAGCGCACTGCCGACGCGCACGAGTGTGGCGCCTTCTTCAATGGCAGTTTCAAAACTGTTGCTCATGCCCATGGAAAGAATGGGCTTGTCTCCCTCAAAAAGCGCTTGTAGGCGGTCAAAGGCACGCCTCGTTTCGCGGAAGTAGGGGCGGTACGCCTCTTTTTCATCGGAAAGCGGTGCCATCGTCATCAATCCGCAGAGCGAAAGATGCGGTCTTTCCTTTATGGCGTGGACAAATTCATCCAACGTCTCGGGCATCACGCCGCCTTTGTTTGGCTCTCTGCCACTGTTGACCTCTGCCAAAACGGCGATGCGGCGGCCAGCCTTGATGGCGAGACGCTCTATCTCGTCTGCCAAGGATAGCGAGTCAACGGAATGAATGAGGGCGGTGCGCGCAAGAACGTATTTGACCTTATTTGTTTGCAAACTGCCTATCAAATGCATCTCGCAGGGGGCGTTTTCTTCTGCAATGATTTCGGCGCGTGCCTGGCATTGCCGCGCGCGGTTTTCGCCAACGGCATCAACACCGAGGGAAAGCAAGGCGCGAAAGGTGTCGTCATCACAACTTTTTGTCACGGCGAGCAAGCGCGGAAGCGGCACGCCTGCGCGATGGGCGGCGTCTTCTATTTTTGAACGCACACTATATAAGTTGCGCGCCAAAACATCGGATGTGAGTGTGGACAACGGTGAAGCACGCCTCCTTATCTTTTTTTGTGTGACAATCGCCAAAGGGCAAAAAACACACTGCTTTTTTCTATTATAGCATAGATATTTAAAGTATGCAAGAGCAGAAACAAAAAAATCGCATGAAATTTTATTTTCCGGCATATATCCTTACAAAGACGTGCGCGAGGGGGGCGAAAAAGGGAATGGTGATAGAGAAAATGAGGACGATCGGCGTGCTTCAACTGTCGAAAAGAAAAAAACAATTTCTCTTCGGGGGACTTGTGTTGTCCGCTTCGGCACTTTTTATGCGTACGGTCTCCGTCTTTTTTAACGCCTATACGGTTTCGCGCGTCGGCGCGGAGGGGATGGGACTTTTCACCTTGACCATGAGCCTGTACGGCTTTTTCTTGACGCTTGCAACGTCGGGCATTGGCTTGGCGGTGACGAGGCTGGTGGCGGAAGCCATTGGGCATAGTGATGGTACCTGCGCCACGGTGATGTTGCGGCGTTCCTTCTTTTATGCGTGCTTTTGCGGGTTGCTTGCCTCGACCGTCCTGTTTCTCGGCGCGCCGTTTTTTGCGAGCGTCATTCTCAGAGATATGCGAACGTTGCCTTCACTTCGCTTTCTTGCGATCAGTTTGACACCCATTGCGATATCTTCTGTGTTTAGCGGATATTTTATTGCGGTGCGCCGCGCCTCGAAAAACGCCGCCGTACAAGTGGCAGAGCAATGGATAAAGATAGGCTTGACGGTTTTTCTTTTAGGGAAACTGGTGCCCTACGGCGTCACGTGGGCGTGCGTGGCTTTGGTGCTTGGCGGCATGCTCGGTGAACTCTTGTCTTGCCTTATCCTTTATATCGCTTTTTCCTATGACCGTCACGTTCATCCCATACAGACGACGGTCGGACGGACGCATAGGGACGGTTGGCGACCGCTTTTGGAGATTGCGTTGCCGATTGCGGGCGGTGCTTACGTGAGGTCTGCACTCGTTACTGTGGAGCACGTGCTAATCCCCCTTGCGTTGGCGGCATACGGCGCGGGCAAAGAAGCGGCGCTTGCCTCGTACGGCGCTCTGCACAGTATGGCGTTGCCCATTATTCTTTATCCGATGGCGCTTTTGACGTCCTTTGCGGGACTGTTGATCCCCGAATATACGGAAAGCCAAGCGCTTGACGATAAAAAACGCCTGCGGCGTATGACGGAGGATTCGCTTTCTGCCACGTTTGCCTTTGCGCTCGGCGCGGCTACCGTCATGTTTTTGTTTGGGGAAGATTTGGGAATCTTACTGTATTCATCGAAGGAGGCAGGGAGGTATATCCGTCTTTTGGCGTTTCTTGTCCCCGTTATGTACCTTGACCACGTGACCGATGCCATGCTCAAAGGTATCGGCATGCAAGTGTACGCTATGGTTGTCAATATCGGAGACTCTTTTTTAAGCATTTTGATGGTGCTTTTGCTCCTGCCGCGCTTCGGCGCAATTGGCTATATAGGCGTGATTTTAATAGCAGAGGTCGTCAATTTCTTGTTCAGTTACATAGGGATGCGGCGACGGCTTCACGCAGGGCTTTCCGTGCGTGCGTTTTTTCTGCCGTTACCTTCTTTGATATTGGCGTTTTTATGTACGCAATTATTTACAAATATACCTCTATCGGGTGGCGCGCAACTTGTCTTCAAAATGGCAATTTTTTGCTTGATATATATTTTTTCCCTTGCTTTCGTAAAAGGTGATAAAAAAGAAGAAAGAAGGGGGTCGCAACGGGGTGTTGTGAAGCGTAGCGAAATCATCATTAAAATGAGTCATCGTGCCGAAAAAAAGCGTGAAAACGGTTGACATTTGACTTGTCGTGATGTATAATGAATTTGAAGTAACTATTTAAAATTATGATAATATTTTAACAACCGGAAAATTATCAAAAAAACGACAGAAATGCACACGATACATAAAGAAAGGAAAAGCACGAAAAATGAAGTACACCTTTCGCGGCGGTTTTCACGTCAAGGAACATAAGAATACCGCCGATTTGCCAATCACAAAAATCGTCGCCCCCGAACAGGTCTATATTCCTTTGTCACAGCATATCGGTATGCCCTGCCGTTCGCTTGTCAACGTGGGAGATCCTGTTCTCGTAGGGCAACTTATCGGTGAGATGCCGGAGGGACTTGGTTGTCCTATCCACAGTAGCGTGTCGGGACACGTCAGTGCTATCCGCACCGTGACCAACGTGATGGGCGCGAAGGTCCAACAAATCGTTATAGACAACGATTTTTTGGATCGCACGGTTCCCGAAATAGGCATCACCGACCGCGTTCTTCAAGAGCAGACGACGGATAGCATTGTGGAGATTATCCGCGATGCGGGTATATGCGGCATGGGCGGCGCAGGCTTCCCGACGCATGCAAAAATCCGTAGTGCCTTTGGACAAGTAGATACCTTGATTATTAACGCCGCCGAGTGCGAGCCCTATATTACCGCCAACCATCGCCTCGTTTTGGAGGAACCTGAATCGGTATTGGGCGGTGCGAGGGTTTTGATGCATGCCTTTGGACTTTCAAAGGGCATCATTGCCATTGAAGACAACAAGCAAAATGCGGTGAAGGTACTTGAAGGCTTGACAGAGGATAGAGAGGACCTTTCCGTTTGCGTGGTGAAGACCAAGTATCCGCAGGGAGATGAGCGACAACTGATTTACGCCTTGACGGGCCGTGAAATCCCGAGCGGCAAACTTCCTTCCGAGGTTGGATGCGTTATTTTTAACGTGGAAACGGCGGCCGCCGTTTGGAAGGCGTTTTCCATGCACCGTCCGCTATATGACCGCGTCGTCACAGTTGATGGCGATTGTATTAAAAATCCCGGCAACTTCCGCGTGCCGATCGGCACGTCTTGCCGACATTTGATAGAGGCCTGTGGCGGCTTTAAGGAAACGCCTGCACGCTTGATTTTCGGCGGTCCGATGATGGGGGTTGCCCAGTGGGATCCCGACATGCCGATTACAAAGACGACAAGCGCCATTCTCGCGCTTAGTGCCGACCCCGCCGACATTCACGGTGCCGCATGCATCCGTTGCGGCAGGTGCGTTCGCGCTTGTCCTATGCACTTGATGCCCAATTACATGGCTTCGTACATACGCATTGGTGATATCGATCACGCCGCCGAATACGGCGTGCGCAGTTGTGTCGAATGCGGAACATGCTCGTATGTGTGTCCTGCGCGCGTGCCGATCGTTCAACACGTTCGTGCCGCAAAATACGCCCTAAACGCCCGCGATCGGGCGAGAAAGTGAGGACGGTATGGCAGAAAAAACAGAAACGATAGCCATGGCGGATGAAAACGTGAATGCACGCATAGATTATCCGGACATGCTTGTCGTCGCACCTTCGCCCCACATTCGTCACGCAGACGATACGCGACGCCTAATGTCGCTCGTCACCTTTGCATTGTTACCCGCGCTTGTGTTTGGCACGGCCATTTGCTTTGCAATGGACTGGACGATAGGCTTGCGCGCGATCTCTTTGATCCTCGCATCCATGATTTCGTGCGTCTTTTTCGAGTGGGGATTTGAAAAAATCACCCGCCGGCCTGTCACGGTAAAGGATGGCTCGGCTTTGCTCAGTGGCGTGCTTCTTGCGATGAACGTCACGCCCACGTTGCCTGTCTGGCAAATTGCGGTCGGCGCGTTTTTTGCCATGGTCGTCGTGAAGGGACTTTTCGGCGGTGTTGGCAAGAATATCGTCAATCCTGCACTTGCCGCACGCGTGTTTCTCTTCTTTTCTTATCCCGACAGTATGTCGGCGTTCCCCGCATTTACACAGGCAGTGACTTTGGACGGAAGTGCAGGCGCCACGCCGCTTTCCGCTTTGAAGGACGCGCTCAATAACGAACTTGCCGCAGTTGAGTCCGGCTTAAAAACGACGGTGGATATTTCTTCGTCGGTTGAGGGGATGGATTATCTGTCGCTCTTTTTAGGATTTAAGGGCGGATGTATTGGTGAAATAAGCGCGTGTCTGCTTCTTCTCGGCGGTCTCTTCCTCATCTTTAAGCGTGTGATCACGTGGCACATTCCCGTTGCCTATCTCAGCACGGTCGCCGCAATTTCCTTCCTTTTTCCGCTTGGCGGCATTGACAGACTTGATTTTATGCTCCTGCAACTCCTTTCGGGTGGCTTGATATTGGGTGCCTTCTTTATGGCAACCGATTATGTCACCGCGCCCGTCACGTCGGTCGGTCGCGTGCTTTACGGTGTGCTCGTCGGTGTGATTACCATACTCATTCGTTATTTCGGTAGTTATCCCGAGGGTGTGTCGTTCTCCATTTTGATTGGCAATTTGCTTGTTTTCTACATAGATAAACTGACTCGTCCCCGCCGCTTTGGAAGCCGTCCTTACGTATCGGCGGACAAAAAGAAGGAGGCGAGCGCAAAATGAAGTATTATTTGAAAATATGCGTGGTGCTTACCTTGATTTGTTCCGTGATGGTTGGGCTTTTGGCGGCCATTCACGGGGTGACGTCGCCCATCATCGAGGAAAACGAACTTGCCCTGCAAAACAAAACAGTGGCACAACTTTTTCCCGACATGGCAGAAAGACGTGAGATCGATATAAACGAGGCATCCGACAAGGTGACTGCACTCGACGAGGTGTATAACGAGGAGGGTGCGCTCATCGGTTACTGTGCCAACGTCAAAACAATGGGCTATGCAGGCAGTGTGACGATGATGGTCGGCACAGATGAAAAGGGGGCCGTCGTCGGCGTGCGCCTGATTAGCCATGCGGAAACAAAGGGCCTGACGGAAAGTGACAAGGCACAAGCGCTTTGCGCGGAATTCGAAGGGGCGGCAGGAAAGCAGTCCTTTGCAGAGCAAGGCGGAGAGATTGATAAGATTGCGGGCGCGACGTATAGTTCGCGTGCCGTGCTTGACGGTGTCAACGCCGCTTTGGCGGTGATTGAAGAGCAGATAGGGAAGGGGGCGATATCGTGAAAAAATCATCCTTTTTCTTCGCCCATTTGCGTGAGGGGTTAATTGTTCAAAACCCCGTGCTTATTCAGTTGCTCGGCATGTGCCCCACCTTGGCAATGAGCAGTTCAATGGATAAGGCGATAGGTATGGGCCTGGCGGCAACGGCGGTGCTCATATGCTCTAACGTGATGATTTCGCTTTTAAGACGGTTTATCCCGAAGGAAGTGCGTATCGCCGCTTACATCGTTATTATTGCAGGCTTTGTGACGGCGGTGCAAATGCTCATGCAGGCGTATTTGCCCTCGCTTTATGAGGCGCTCGGTACGTTTTTGGCACTCATTGTCGTCAACTGCATTATCTTGGCGCGTGCGGAGTCATTTGCCTCCAAAAACAAGCCCCTGCCGTCTGCGTGGGACGGTGTGTGCATGGGCCTTGGATTTACGTTTGCCTTGACACTCCTTTCGTTTGGACGGGAACTGATCGGTAACGGTACGTTGTTCGGTTATGACATTCCGTTCTTTACCGAGCATTATACACCGATGGCACTCTTGACGGCGGCCCCCGGCGCATTTATTGCGCTCGGTGCGCTTATTGCGTTGGTGACATGGATTCGTGAGCGCTCGGCGCGCAAGGAAAAAATAAATCAAAAACCCGTTATGGAAGTGGCAGAGGAGGAAGCGAAATGACAACTGTTATTGCGATTATCATCGGTGCCATTTTGACGGACAACTTTATTTTCTCCCGTTTCTACGGTTGTTGCCCCTTCCTCGGTGTATCCGACAAGCCCGCGACGGCACTCGGAATGGGTTGCGCCGTCACCTTTGTTATGACCATGGCGGGCGCCGTGACCAGCCTTGTGAATGAGGCACTTCTCATGCCAAGCGCGCTTAACGGCAATCGCGACCTCACCTATTTGCAGACGATTGCGTTCATTTTGATCATTGCCGTTTTGGTGCAATTTATCGAAATGTTTCTCCGCCGTTATATTCCTGCGCTATACGGTGCGCTCGGTATTTTCTTGCCACTGATCACGACGAACTGCGCGGTGCTCGGTGCGGCGCTTGAAAGCGCAAATAGAGGTTACGATTTTGGATTGTCTGTTCTCTACTCATGTTGTGCAGGTCTTGGCTTTACCTTGGCAATTACGGTGTTTGCAGGTGTACGGGAACGCATGGCGTTTGCAGCCCCGCCCCGTCCCTTCCGCGGTTTTCCACTGACCTTGGTTGCCGCAGGACTGTTGGCGATGGCCTTTGCGGGCTTTTCGGGTTTAGATGTTACCAAGTACCTGTAAGAGTAAGCGGCGCTTGTCTTTAATTTACAGAAAGGATCGTGCGTTTTCTCAAAGGAGAATGTACGAAGGACTGTGAACGAATATGTCATTTTTAATTCCTGCGGCATGGTTTGCCGCCATGGGTCTATTATTCGCACTTTTGCTTGCCGTCGCATCACGCGTGTTTGCCGTCAAGCAAGATCCGCGCGTTGACCGATTGTCGGAGTGCTTGCCCGGTGCGAACTGCGGCGGTTGTGGCTACACGGGTTGCACCGCGTATGCCGAGGCGGTCGCCAAAGGTACCGCCAATATCGGTGATTGCACCGTGGGCGGCACACCCATTGCCAAAACGATGGGTGAGGTGATGGGCGTAGAGGTCGGCGAGGTGCAGCGTATGCGCGCACAGGACATGTGCTCGGGAACAACGGAGTTTGCCAAGAAGAAATACGTCTATGCCGGCGCGCACGACTGCGTGTCAGCGGCGCGCTTGGGCGGCGGTGACAGACTTTGTCCAAACGGTTGTATCGGTCTTGGAACATGCACCGAGATTTGTCCGCAAAAGGCCATCACCGTGGAAAACGGCGTGGCTGCCGTTGACTATCATCTCTGCAATGGTTGTGGCAAGTGCACGGCGGCATGCCCGAAGGGAATCATCCGCTTAATTCCGTTTGAGAGTGCCCACTGGGTGGGATGCATGTCCCACGACAAGGGTGCGGAAACCCGTACCTATTGCGATGTCGGTTGTATTGCTTGTAAGTTATGCGAGCGCGTCTGCCCGACAGGCGCCATTACCGTCAATGAAATGACGGCATCCGTTGATTATACGAAATGCAATGACTGCGGTGCCTGCGTTGCGAAGTGTCCGCGTAAAATCATTTGGTCGGCAAAATCGCAGAAGGACGGACTTGTCATCGTGCGTGTCAAAACGGATGCATCGGCAAACGTGTGATTGAATACAAGAAATTTATGAAAGAAGAGGAGGTGTGTTCTTGATGGAAAAGCAGGATAAGAACAGACGTGCTCCTCTTTCTTTTTTTGAAGAAGATCCGCGCTCCTTTTCTGCGCTTTCCCATGCCTGGTGGCAACAAGCAGATATCGCCTTGCGTGACCAAAGCCGCCCTATGTATAAACGGTTGACGGTTTCATTTGGTGACTGTGACATTGCGGAAATCACCGAGGCGGATGTCAAAAACTTTTTGAAAAAACTGCTTTATTCGGGCTATATTGATATTGTGCTTGCCTCTTATCTTGACATGATGACTGCCATTTTTGAGTATGCCAAAGACAAGCAGTATATTGATAAAAACCCCTGTATCGTCGTAGGTATACCGAAAAAGCGCTCGCGCTTGACCGCACTCGCCCTAACCCCGTCTGAACGGGATACGGTGATCAATTCTTCGCATATTTGGCTTTTTCCTTACATGGCACTGACGACGGGGATGCGTAAAAACGAACTTTTGGCTCTTCGTTTCTGCGATGTGGATTTCGACAACGATTGTATTTACGTCAATCACACACTTGTCGAAAAAAACGGGGAACAGTTCCTTTGCCCACTCGATGATTCAACGGGGAAAAGGACGGTTCCTTTGCTTCGCATACTAAAAGAAACGCTACTCGATTTGCCCGAAAGGGAGGAGATGAGATATATCCTTTCGGAGGACGGCGAACGTCCGCTCGGTGCCGCGCGCTTTGCCCTGCTTGCCAGACATTATCGCAAGAAAACGGGGATATATATCATGTCGGGGCAGTTGCGCCACGCGTTTGTGACGATGGCGTTTCAATGCGATTTGCAACCGAGGACGGTGCAAAACATTCTTGGGCACAAGGAGATAGCCACGGTACAGAAGATTTATGCCGATTTTCTTCGTAAGACACCTGATGCGGCGGAGTTTTTGATAGAACTTTTTCCCGAGGATACCGAACAGCGTTGGGGATGCGGGGACGCACCCGAAGACGTGCCTTCTGGCGCACCAGAAGACGCACCAGAAGACGCGCTCGAAGGCGTGCCCGAAGGCATAGATTTCCTTGGAAATAAAAGTTTTTAATTTTTCGACGAAATATTTTAAAAAAGTGTAGATTTTTAAAAAGAAATATGTTATAATCATTTATGCGTGTTAGCCTCGCGTTTTTTTTGCGGAAGTTTGTGATTTTTTTAACGAACCGAAACGAGAAGGATGCGAAATAAATCAGAACAATAAATCCTGAAGGAAGAGAAGGTACATATCGATGAAAAAGAAAATGACCACAGTGACCTTTAACGGAACACCCGAGCAAGAGGCAAAACTGAACGAAGTGATTGCCAAGTATAAGGGTGAAAAGGGGAGCCTTATGCGCGTTCTGCAAGAGGCACAGGAAATTTACGGCTATTTGCCCGTTGAGGTACAGAGAATGATTTCTCTTGGCCTTGATGTGCCGATGGCGGAAATTTACGGCGTAGCAACCTTTTACTCGCAGTTTGCACTGAACCCGAAGGGCGAGGTATCCATTGCGGTTTGCCTTGGTACTGCTTGCTACGTTAAGGGCTCGGGCGACATCATCAACAAGGTGTCGGAAATTCTGCACATTGAATCCGGTGAGACGTCTGCCGACGGAAAATACAGTCTTGATGCAACGAGATGCATCGGCGCATGCGGCTTGGCTCCCGTCTTGACGATAAACGAGGACGTTTACGGCAGATTGACGGTTGCTCAAATTCCCGACATTTTAAAGAAGTATCAGTAATTTGCACAAGATGCCCCCGACGGTCGGGATGAGATAAATTTTCAAAAAGGGGTTTTGCGGCAGCCAAACGGCTGTCTTTGCAACGGATAACCGGGTATGAAGATTTCAAAAATCGCGGAACTTTTGAACGCAGAGGTTCACAGTTGTCAGGCACAGATGGACGGAGAAGTGCATTCTGCATGCGGCAGCGATATGATGAGCGACGTTCTTGCATATGTGAAAAATCAGGCAGTGCTTCTTTCGGGGCTACTTAACGCACAGGTTGTGCGTACTGCGGATATGATGGATATGCGGTGTGTCGTGTTGGTTAGAAACAAGATGCCCACCGCGGACATGATTCGTCTTGCCGAGGAAAGCGGTATCGTGCTTCTTTCTACCTCGTTACGCATGTATGAGGCATGCGGTATCCTCTACGCAAACGGATTGGGACTGTCAAAGGAATCATGACGCCCAAGCCTTCTTGAAAACGAAAGGGAGGCAACATATGAGCGAACCGTTAGTTTTTACGTTTACGGTGGACGGTGATAGTTTCACCTCTGCGGGTGAGGCATCTGTCGCTGTCAAGAAAAAACTTCGTTGGCTGGGCTTTCCGCCCGAGGTCATTCGTCGCGTATCGGTCGCCATGTATGAAGGTGAAATCAACATGGTGATTCATGCAGGCGGTGGCGTGGCTACGGTCACGGTAACAGAAAGCACTGTTGAAATTGTCCTTGAGGACCACGGTCCCGGTATTGCCAACGTTGAGTTGGCAATGAAGGAGGGCTTTTCCACGGCGCCCGACAACATTCGTGATCTCGGCTTCGGCGCGGGTATGGGACTGCCCAACATGAAAAAGAACTCCGACTCGATGGATATTCAAACGGCACTCGGTCGGGGCACAACCATTAAAATGGTAATCAATATTTGACTTGATGACGCGTTTTGCGTTATCGGAATGAGGATGACATGGGTAAATACAACCATTCGGTGTCGCTCGATGTCAACAAGTGCAAGGGATGCACCACCTGCTTAAAGCAGTGTCCCACGGAGGCCATTCGCATACGCGACGGTCACGCGGAGATCAATCCCGACCGTTGCATCGACTGTGGACAATGCATCAGTCTATGTCCTGCCAATGCCAAGCGTGCTCTTTGCAATAAGTTGTCAGAGCTTCCAAAAGATAAATGGAAAATTGCTTTGCCTGCACCTGCCTTGTTCGGTCAGTTTGAGAATTTAGAGGACGTTGACGTTGTCCTGCAAGGACTTCTCGATTACGGCTTTGATGACGTTTACGAGGTGTCGGTGGCGGCGGAAATCGTTTCGGATTATACGCGGCGCTATTGCAAGGCGTTCCCCGAAAAAAAGCCTATCATTTCCTCTGCTTGCCCCGTTGTCACCCGTTTGATTTCCTTGAAATATCCCTATTTATGTGAAAACGTATTGCCTATTCTGCCGCCCGTGGAAATTGCTGCCATGAAGGCACGCAGTGAGGCGAAAAAGAAAAATCCAAACCTTACCGATGAGGACATTGTGGTGGTATTCATTTCCCCTTGTCCTGCAAAGGTCAGTTATATCAATAACCGCACCGAAGACAATCCCTCGGGCGTTGATTATGTGGTTTCCGTGCGCGATATCGGTTTTGAACTGTTGTCACGCATGAACAACAAAACACCCCCTCGGCCGCTTTCCCGTACAGGGATGATCGGCATCGGTTGGGCATCGTCGGGCGGTGAGGCAACGGCCGTTTTTAACAACAAGTATTTGGCGGCGGATGGCATTCATAACGTTATGCGTGTGTTGGAGGATATTGATAACAACACCATGCCCGACCTCGATTTCATTGAGTTGAACGCATGCACAGGCGGTTGCGTCGGCGGTGCATTGACGGTTGTCAATCCCTTTATTGCCAAGGCGCGTCTTCACGCCTTGAAGCGTTATTTGCCCGTTTCTCAAAACGCGGCGGATAGCACGGAAGACGTTATTCCCGAGCGCTACTTGGAGAAGTCGGATCGTAGCCAT
>JAZSOK010000011.1:0-14154 GCA_045536865.1 Eubacteriales bacterium | reverse complement strand
CCCGGCTATGACCGTCATTTTTGCGTGACGGAAAAACTCGGCTTTCGGTTAATTCCCGTCAACATGACGGAGAGCGGCCCCGATATGGATGAGGTGGAGCGTTTGGTTGCGACGGACGAAACGATTAAGGGCATTTGGTGTGTGCCAAAGTACAGTAACCCGACGGGCGTTACGTACAGTGACGAAACGGTCACGCGCCTTGCCAAGATGAAGTGTGCCGCACCCGATTTTCGCATCATGTGGGATAATGCGTACTTTTTGCATACCGTTTACGGTGAGGGTGATGAGTTGCTCGATATTTTTGCCGAGGCAGAGAAGTACGGCAACCCCAACCGCGTGTTTTATTTTACGTCCACTTCTAAAATTTCTTTCCCCGGTGCGGGCATTGCCATGATGGCGGCATCGGATGCCGATCTTTTGTTGATCAAAAAGCAGATCGCCACCCAGACGATCGGCCCCGATAAATTAAACCAACTTCGTCACCTTGCGTTTTTCGGCGGTGCGGAGGGTGTTCGTGAGCAGATGAAAAAGCACGCCGCGCTCCTGCGTCCTAAGTTTGATTTGCTTTTGGAAACACTGGACGAGGAACTTCGTTCTACGGGCGTTGCCACGTGGACGGAGCCGAACGGAGGATATTTCGTTAGCCTTGATACCATGGAAGGTTGTGCAAAGGCCGTTTACGAAAAGGCAAAGGCGGCAGGCGTTACCTTGACGTCCGTCGGCGCGACCTTCCCTTACGGCGTTGATCCGCGCGATTGCAATCTTCGCTTGGCACCGACCTATCCCGACCTTGCGGAACTTGCCTCTGCGGTATCGGTTTTGGTGACCGTTATCAAACTTGTTTCGGTTGAAAAACTGCTTGCAGAGCGTGCATAAAAAAAGTGTCTGTGATTTTATCACAGACACTTTTTTTATTGTGAATGGTCGTTATTTGCGGTGTATTCGGGCAGTTCAAACCAAAAAGAACTTCCTACACCCAAACGACTGTCAACGCCGTAACGCGCACCGTGCAACTCTAAAATTTGACGCACGATGGAAAGGCCGAGCCCACTTCCCGAAACACTGCGGACGTGGGTTTTGTCAACCTTGTAGTACCGTTGCCAAATGTTTGCAAGTTCTTCTTCGGGAATGCCACAGCCGTGGTCGGTGACGGACACGCGGACGCTATCATTCATCCGTTTGGCGCAAACGAGAATGCGCTTGTCTTCACCCGAATAGGTTATGGCGTTGTTGATGAGGTTGCAGACGACCTGCAAAATTTTCTTTTTATCGGCGAAAATGTAGGTGTTTTTGTCGCCTTCAAAGGTAATTTCATATCCGTTATGCTCTTTTAAGCGTTGGTAGCGGGTACAAACGTCGGAAATGATTTCAAAAGCATCAAACGGTTCGCGCGCGATGGACTGGTTGCCCGATTGTAAAGTGGAAATTTCAAGCAAATCGTTGACAAGTGAGGAAAGGCGCGTCGCCTCGTCAATGATGACCTGCACGTTTTCGGGTGTGTTTTCCCCTTCGATATCGCGCATCATCTCTCCGTAACCGATAATCATGGTTAAGGGGGTGCGTAAGTCGTGGGAGATGTTGGAAATTAGTTCCTTTTGCAGTCTGTCCACCTTGCCCAGTTCGTCGGCGGCGTAGGATAGCGTATCGGATAATTCGGCGACTTCAAGATATCCGCGCCCCTCGTTGAAATCCGCACGGTAATTGCCGCTTGCCAGTTCCTTTGCCGCAACGGTTAATTTACGCATCGGTCTTGAAATGCGGACGGAGAGGACAAGCGCCACAACGGTGGAAATAATCAAAAGAACGGCAGAAATAATGAATAACTGCGCTTTTAGCGTACTGACGGTGGAGGTCACGGGGGTAAGCGGCGTGTCAATTAAGACAAAAAGAAGGTCGCCACTGACATTATGATGGACGCAGGCAAAAACCAAGCGCTCCGAAAGCAAATTAACGGTTTTATTGCCACCGCCGAACCAAAAATCGGGGGCTTCCGTCAGAAGAAGTTCGCCCATGTCGGTGAGGTCAAAATGCAAAGTTACCGAGCCGTTACGCTCCAAGACCTGATGATAAACGCGATTCATTAAATCCGCATCCATGGCATGCAGGGCAGAGCCGGGGGCGGCGATATCACAAATCTTTTTGGCGTTATTTTCCGCATCGATGGTAAAGACGCGCACGGACATTTGACTGTTGACGGCGAGGTCCTCTGCACGCTCTTGCACGGTGTCTGTGGTGGATAGCATGAGTTGTGTGCTCGACTGGCGAATTCTTCCTTTCGTCAGGTGGTAATAGAAATCGTCAAGAAAGACGATTTGCATCACCCAAAGAACGAGAATGACGCAGACGCTAAACACCATCATAGAGAAAAATATATGCCATTTGACCGTGGTGGCTTTTCTCTTTCGCTTATTTTTTCGGCTCATCGAAGCGATACCCAACGCCCCAGAGCGTTGTTACAAATTTACTGTACGGGCCAAGGCTTTTGCGCAGGAGTTTAACGTGGGTGTCAAGGGTGCGGTCGCCACCGTAAAAATCGTAACCCCAAACGTCGCAAATGAGTTTTTCACGCGTCAAAGCAATATTGCGATTGCGAATCATGTAGAAGAGAAGGTCGTATTCCTTCGGGGATAGCGCCACGGGCTCACCGTCGATTTTGACGATGCGTGCCGTCACGTCTGCATCAAGTCCTTCAAAGACGTAGCGCTCACCCTTGGCATTGTCCGCCTCCTTGCGCTCGTTGACACGGCGAAGCACGGCACTGACGCGGAGCATTAACTCGCGTGGCGAAAAGGGCTTGACAACATAGTCGTCTGCCCCAAATTCAAAGCCGTTGATTTTGTCGTATTCCTCACCGCGCGCGCTCAAAACGATGATGGGCACGTTGGATGTCTTTCTGATTTCTCGACAGGCGGAAAAGCCGTCCAACTCGGGCATCATGATATCCATAATGATGGCATCAAACTCGCTTTTTCTTGCGGCGGTGACCGCCTGCATACCGTTCTCCGCCTCAAAAATTTCGTGGCCGTCAAATTCGGCGTATTTACGAATCAATTTGCGGATCTGCGCTTCGTCATCTACTACTAAAATTTTACTCATGATAATGTCCTCCTCGCAAGAGAAAATGGGGATAAAACGGGAAATCTATGGTAAGGGGGTTAATCGACAAAAAGAAGATCGTCATCTTCGTGTAGAACGTCCTCGCCCTTATATTCGATGCAGGGAACATCGAAGGTATATGCCGTTTCCTTTGTGTAAGTGAAGGGGCCCGACTGTTGCTCGGTTGTGCGGATAGCCTGCACGGTAACGCTTTGACTGCCGTCAACGGACATACCCGCAAGCGCGCCGCGGATGTCGGCAATTTCATCAACGGTTTTATCGTTGATTTTGACGATGCGGTCGCCGGGCAGAAGTTGTTGTGTACCGCGTGCTTCATCGTAAGCGAGGTTTTTGTCTACGTAAACGTGATAGGCGGTATTGTTGTCAAGCGTTGATATATATACCTTTTCGTACGTTAAAGGGAGTGTCGGCCGCCCTGCGACATAGTGCATTTCAATCAGTTCGTCCGTCACGGAAGCGACCGTTGCACTGGGAATGGCGAAACTGATGCATTCTGCGCCGACGGAGGTGTATTTGGCGTTGACAATGCCGACGAGTTCGCCGTACATGTTGAAGAGGCCGCCGCCCGAGTTGCCGGGAGAAACGGGGGTACTGCTTTGAATTAAGGACATAGAGATGCCGTTTATCAACACCTTTCGTTGAATAGGGCCACTGACAAGACCGTCTGTAATCGAGCCGCCGAGCGTCCCCAAGGGGTTGCCGATGGCAACGACCATTTGCCCCGGGTGCAGAGCGTCACTTTCACCAATGCAGGCGGTTGCAAGATTGCCAACGCCGATACGCAAGATGGCAATGTCCGTCATCCAGTCGGCACCGACGACGGTGGCACCAAAGGCGCGTCCGTCCGCAAGTCCGACCTTGATATCCTCGTACCCGTCTATCACGTGATGATTGGTGATGATATAGGATTGATTATCGGTGGTGGAAATGATCACGCCACTGCCCGCACCGCTAATGGAAACAGTCTGACCGCTTTGCGACTTGACTTTGCCCGTTCCGTTGACAACGACCACGGTTTTGGCAACGTTTTGATACACCTCTGCGGCACTGCCTGCCAAGATAGGCTCGTCCTTTGAGGGTCGAAAGACCACGACGGAACGGTCGCCTTCTTCGTTATTTTCAATGAGGAAATTGGTGATGAGGTAAGAGCCGACAAGGGAAAAGGCAGTTACGAGAAGCAAAAGACACGTCAAGGTCAAAAGGAAAAATCGATTGCCCGAGCGTAGGGAACGCTTTTTGCACGGCGCATAATAAATGCTTGACTCGCGCGGGGCGGGTTTTTCCTCGGATGCTCCGCCCTCGTCTATGGCAGGGCTTTCGTTTGAGATAGGCGTGTTGTCCTGTGCGACCTCGCCCTCAAAATCGAAGGACTGCTCGGTTTGTCCGTTATTATTTTCGTTTTTGATTGGCGTATTTTCGTCCATCATGAACTCCTCGTTTTAAAAACATATATACATAATATACCTTTTATTTGTGATGAAGAAATGTCGAAATCAAAGACGTATTCTGGAAAAAGAGAATATGTTCGGGGAATTACCTTTTGCTATCCAAAAAATCTTGCAGAATGATTTGTGCGGAGAGCGTGTCAACCACCTTTTTGCGTTGCTTTCCGCGCGTGTTCGTCGTATTGAGGTAGCGGTGCGCCTCCATGGTCGAAAGGCGTTCGTCAAAAAGGACGATGGGAAGTGCCGTTTCCGCTTTCAAAAGGTCAACGAAAGCGCGAATGACACGGCTTCGCTCCCCTTCGGTGCCGTCCATGTTTTTGGGCAGGCCGACAACGATGGTTTTTGCATCTCTCGTATCTGCCTCCTGCGCGACGCGCTTCGCCGTGTTTTTCATGCCGCCCTCGCTTATATAGCCGATGCCCGATGCAAGAAAGGCCAATTCGTCAGAAATGGCAAGCCCCGTACGCACATCTCCGTAATCAACGCCAAGATATCTCATCATGTCCTCCAAGTGATATGTTCTCTTACAAGGACATTATATCATAAAAGAGAGAAAAGTACAAGTGTTTCCATTGCCTTTTTGGCGCGGTAGAAGAAATGGACATTCGTTTAGATAGTATCGGCATTTTGCCGTTGACTTATGCGGCGTAATATGGTAAGATAAGAGTGGTATTTTATGAAGAAGGAGAAGGCAGATGAGAGGCTTTTTGCGTTGCCCTGTATGTCATGCACCCCTTGACGAAGAAGACAGACGCTTTCTTTGTGAGGCAGGGCACAGTTTTGACCGTTCGTCACACGGTTTTGTCAACTTGCTTTTGCGGCAAAAGCGCGGATGTCACGGGGATAATCGTGACATGGTGCGTGCGCGGCGCGATTTTCTCAATAAAGGATACTATGAGCCGTTGGCAAAAGCCATCGTTGATTTGTGTCTGCCGTCTCTTGGGCAAAGCCCCGTTATTGCGGACGCAGGGTGCGGAGAGGGGTATTATGCCGCCTTTTTAGACCGTGCGTTAAAGGAGAAGGGGGTTGATCCCTCCTTTGTTTGCTTGGATATTTCAAGGGAGGCGCTTCGCTTTTTGCATAAGCGACTGCCAGAGGCACACTCCGTCGTCGGCGGCTCGTACGATATGCCTATCGTAGACGGCACGCTTGATTTGCTTCTTTGCCTTTTTGCACCGCTTGTCCCCGAGGAGTTTTCCCGTACCTTAAAGCAAGACGGGCTTTTATGCATGGCAGTGCCCGGTCGCCGACACTTATTTGCGTTAAAGGAAATCCTTTATAAGACACCCTATGAAAACGTCCTGCACGATACGGCGCTCTCGCATTTTGAGTTGTGCGCGGAAAGACACGTGCATAAGACCATTCGGGTGGAGAGTGGCGAGGACGTTATGGCGCTCTTTGCAATGACACCCTATTATTATCGAACGCCGCCCGAAGGACACGAAAAAATCGCATCTCTTTCATCCTTGGAAACAGAGGTCGAATTTCACGTATTCCTTTATAAAAAAACACAAACTTAACAACACATACGGTGCTTGATGTAAACTATTATATATATAGAGGACGCGTTTTTTTCTGCCGCGTTCTTTGCATTGACATTTAGAACGGAAAAATACCGCATTTTTTCAAAAAAACTTTGACTTATCGTCCTTTTTGTGGTATACTCTTTATGAGAATAAATAGAGGTTGATGAAGTCCTCGCGAAAAGGAGACGACATGCGTATTTTAGGTATTGACCCAGGTCTTGCCATTGTCGGTTGGGGCGTGATAGACGTTTGCGGCGGACAGTATAAGCCCGTGGGGTACGGCGCCATTCGGACACCTGCTCATACGGATATTGGCTTGCGCCTACAAATGATTTATGCCGATATGAAGGCGCTGATTTCCGAATTTCATCCCGATGAAATGTCAATTGAGGAATTGTTCTTCAACCAAAACAGAACGACGGGTATTTCCGTTGCAGAGGCGCGCGGCGTTTTGCTTTTGGCGGCCGCCCAATGCGGCGTTCCCGTGTTTGAATATACGCCCATGCAAATCAAGCAAGCAGTTGTCGGCTACGGCAAGGCAGAAAAGCATCAGGTGATTGCCATGGTGACCACCATGCTCCGCCTAAAAGCCGCACCAAAGCCCGACGATACGGCGGATGCCGTCGCGGCGGCACTGTGCCATGCACAAACGCGCGGACTGCAAGCAAGCATTTTACGCACACAGGGGCATTCATAAACATAGCATTATTGATTTGAGATAGAAAGGAATCCTATCATGTGGATAAGTGACGGTTGGGAGGATTATGAACTTTTGGACGCCTCCGATGGGGAACGCTTGGAGCGTTGGGGACAGTATCTTCTCGTGCGTCCCGATCCCCAGGTGATTTGGAAAGGCGAGCAGAAGCACGCGGCATGGCGCCGCGCGGATGCCGTATACCGTCGTTCTTCGACGGGGGGCGGCGCATGGCAGGAAAGCGCTCTGCCGAAGAAGTGGGAGATCTCCTACGGTAATCTTCGTTTCCGCATTCAACCGACGGGCTTTAAGCATACGGGCTTGTTTCCCGAGCAGGCGGTCAACTGGGATTGGTTTACGGCGCTTATTCGCAATGCAAAGCGACCCATTCGCGTCTTGAATTTGTTTGCCTATACGGGTGGTGCCACCATCGCGGCAGCAGCGGCAGGGGCATCCGTTTGTCACGTCGATGCCGCCAAGGGCATGGTGGCGGTGGCAAAGGAGAACGCCGCGCTTTCAGGCCTTACGGATGCGCCCATTCGTTATATCGTCGATGACTGTAAGAAATTTGTTGAAAGAGAAATCAGACGTGGCAATCGGTATGATGCCATCATTTTGGACCCGCCCTCGTACGGTCGCGGACCGACGGGCGAGGTTTGGAAAATCGAGGAAGCGGTAGACGAATTGGTCACCTTAACCGCCACGCTCCTATCGAACAAGCCGCTTTTTTATCTTCTCAATTCGTATACGACGGGGCTTTCCGCCTCCACACTGAAATGCATCACCGATTTGCGTATTGCCAAAACCCATGGCGGAAAAAGCACGGCGGAGGAACTCGGCTTGCCCATTACCCATAAAGAAATTGCCTTACCGTGCGGTAGCAGTGTTCGGCACGTTTTTTGAGTTTTTTCACTACAATGATTGATTTTTGGGAGAAAACGATGAGTTTTTTTGAAGCGGAAAATTTAACTTTTATATATCCTGACGAGCATGAGGATGCACCGCCTGCCTTGCACGACCTTTCTCTTTCTATTGAGGAAGGGGAATACGTCGCCGTGCTTGGGCACAACGGCTCTGGAAAATCCACCTTGGCAAAACTGTTGAATTTAATCCTTTTGCCGACGTCGGGGCGCCTAACGATTGACGGACAAGTTATCAGTGACGATATGAGCGAGGACGATGTGTTTTCCGTGCGGCGCAAGGTGGGAATGGTCTTTCAAAATCCCGACAACCAACTTGTCGCAACAACCGTCGAAGAGGACGTTGCCTTCGGCCCCGAAAACCTCGGTGTTCCGCAGGCGGAGTTACGCAAACGCGTGGATGACGCGCTTGAAACGGTGGGCATGGCGGAATACGCGGCACATGCACCCCACCGCCTGTCGGGCGGACAAAAGCAACGTATCGCCATTGCAGGCATTATTGCCATGATGCCGCGTTGCATTATCTTTGACGAGGCCACCGCCATGCTCGACCCCATCGGCCGCCGAGAGGTCATGGAAACGATGGAAATGTTAAATAAGACAAAGGGCATGACGATCATTCATATCACGCATTATATGGAGGAGGCGGCGCGCGCCAAGCGCGTGCTTGTCATCAATGATGGCGAACTTTTCATGGACGGAACGCCGAAAGAGGTGTTTTCCCGTGTGGAGGAATTGCGCCGTGTCGGTCTTGAAGTGCCGCAATGCAGTGAACTTTTACACGAACTGCTTCAAGCGGGCGTTCGGGGGTTGCCGACCGATTGCATTGATGAGGACGAGTGCGTAGATCTTCTTTTGCGCCTGTATAACGAAGGGGGGAAGGATGTATGACCGTACTTGAATTATCAAATGTCTCCTTTCTTTACAGTGAAAAAACGCCCTTTGAAATGCAAGCGCTTTCCGACGTCAATATGACGTTTGAAAAGAATAAAATTACGGGAATTATCGGGCATACGGGCTCGGGGAAATCCACCCTTGTGCAGTTGATGAACGGGCTTTTGAAGCCCACTTCCGGGAAAGTTTTTTTGAACGGAGAGGATATTTGGGAAAAGCCAAAGGAAATTACCTCCGTTCGTTATCGCGTGGGACTGGTGATGCAGTATCCCGAATACCAACTTTTTGACGAAACCGTGCGTGCCGATATCGGCTTTGGACCGCGCAATATGGGCTTGTCCGCAGAAGAAATTGAAAAGCGCGTGCGCGAGGCGGCGGCGTTTGTCGGCTTAGATGAATCCTTGCTTGATAAATCGCCCTTCGATCTTTCGGGGGGACAAAAACGCAGAGTTGCCATTGCAGGCGTGGTTGCCATGCGCCCCGAGGTGCTCATTTTGGACGAGCCTGCCGCAGGACTTGATCCGCGCGGACGTGGCGAAATTTTAGAACGGCTCCGCCAATACCGTGACGAATACAATGCAACGGTTATCTTTGTCAGTCACAGTATGGAGGATATGGCGCAGTATTGCGATCATATCATCGTCATGAACCACGGTCATCTCATGATGCAGGGAAATGCGGACGAGGTATTTTCCCGCGAAAAGGATTTGGCATCGGTTGGGTTGTCCGTTCCGCAGGTGGCGACGGTTGCCATGCGTCTGCGTGAGGCAGGGGTGCCCTTGACAGGCTCACTTTGCACGGTAGGGGACGTTAGAGATGCTCTTCTCTCCGTATTAAAGAAGGAGGGACGCTTATGTTGAGGGATAATACGTTCGGGCAATATCTTCCCGGAAATTCGCTTTTACATCGCCTGGACCCGCGCATGAAAATCATTTTGACCATTTTGTTTATCGTCATTATTTTCATGGCGTCAAACGTCCTTTCCTTTGTGGCGCTTCTTTTGTTCACCGTTTTGCTTTTGATTTTAAGCCGTCTTTCCCTGCGCGTTATGTTGCGTAGTATCCGCCCCGTCGTTTTGATTATACTGTTTACTATGGTGTTTAATCTCTTCTTAACGGAAGGTACGGGTGCGCCGCTTGCTTCTTTTTGGGTGTTCAAGCTCTATCGTGAGGGAATTGTTCGTGCGGTGTTGATGGCGCTCCGCGTTATTTTACTGATTGCGGGAACGGCCATTCTTTTGACCTACACCACGTCCCCCATCGCACTATCCGATGCACTTGAAAATCTTTTAGGGCCTTTGAAAAAAATTCACGTACCCGTGCATGAGTTTGCGATGATGATGACTATTGCACTTCGCTTTATCCCCACTTTGATTGAGGAAACGGACCGCATCATGTGCGCGCAGAAGGCAAGAGGGGCAGATTTTACCTCAGGTTCACTTGCGCGCCGTGCAAAGGCGTTGATTCCTATTTTAATTCCGCTTTTCGTGTCCGCATTTAAGCGTGCCGAGGATCTGGCGGTCGCCATGGAGTGCCGTTGTTATCGCGGCGGCGAAGGACGTACCAAGTTACGGCGTTTGCGGTATTCTGTTTCTGATTTCGTCTTTCTTCTTTCCTTCGTCATTTTTTTGACGGGAATTATTTTGTGCAATCATTTTAGTCCGATAAACATTGCTTACTAAGCATACGAATCGGGAGAGAGAGGCTTTTGTGCGCTACTTTGTTCGTCTTTCATATCTCGGATGTGCGTTTTGCGGTTTTCAATTTCAACCGCGCGAGCGCACGGTGCAAGGGGAATTGAATCAGGCGTTTTTATCGCTTTTCGGCGTTCCGTGCGCGTTGACGGGATGCAGTCGAACGGATAGCGGTGTTCACGCGGAGGATTTTTGTGCAACGCTCGACGTACCCGAAGGTGGCGCACACATTCCACCGTCGGCGCTCCCACGGGCCATTGCGCGCTTTTTGCCGCCCGATATATCGCTTTTTCATGCAGAGGAAGCGGACGATACCTTTCACGCGCGCTATGATGTGGCACACAAGGAATATCAGTATCACGTAGCGATATCTCCCGTGAACGATCCCTTCCTTTCGGGACGGGCGTGGCAATTTCATTATCCGCTTTTGCCCGACGCGCTTGAACGCATGCAAAAGGCGTGTGAGTGCCTTGTAGGGCGTCACGATTTTGCCGCCTACAAAAACGAGGACGGTGTTGCGCGCGATACGGTGAGGACTGTTTATGCCTTGGACGTATCGCAAAAGGAGGGGGAACTGATCGTTTCGGTTTCTGCCGATGGCTTCCTTTATAATATGGTGCGCGTCATCGTCGGCACACTCATGGACGTGGCGGTAGGGCATATGGAGGTCACCGATGTCTTGGAGGCGTTACGTTCAAAAAAACGCCGATTGGCAGGTATGACTGCGCCGCCCGACGGTTTGTATTTACATCGCGTGACGTACAAGAGGCCACCTTTTTTGTCCAAAAACAACTGAAAATAACAGTTTTTCCTTCATTTAATGGGGACGGATGATACCGTCCCCTTTTGTTTTTTTGACAAAACGCCGCATACTACAAGTGAGGATGACGAAATTTTTTCGTCTTCAAGGAGAATGAAAGCAGATGAAAACGGCAAAAAAAAGAGAAGGTCGCAGTTTTGCAAAAAAGATGTTGCGCGTGCTTGTTTTAGCGGTGATTTTGCTTTTGGTGGCGATTGTCGTGGGTGCCGCAGGCCTTTATGTTTATCTTTCCCATACGGTCGATCTTCAAACGGATGAGATACAATTTTCACTTTCAAAAATGACGGGTGTCACGCGCTTTTATTATGACGGCACGAGGGATGACGAGCAATACGTGCCGTGCGAATGGGAGGGCGAGGCACTTCTTGGCAAAGAGCGCCGTACGTGGACACCGATCTCGGAGATACCGACGGCGTTGGCAGACGCATTTGTTTCCATTGAGGATAAGCGCTTTTATCGGCATGACGGTGTTGATTGGTTGCGTACGGCAAAGGCGGCACTCAATTACGTTTTTCGATTTGAAAGGAAATTCGGCGGCTCGACGATCACGCAGCAGGTGGTCAAAAATTTGACGGGCGATACAAAAAAGACACCCATGCGTAAGGTGCGCGAGATGTACAAGGCGCTATCAATGGAAGAAAGAAAAAGCAAGCGCGATATTTTGGAAATGTATTTGAATATCGTGCCTCTTGGGCGCAATATCACGGGCGTGGGCATGGCGGCGAAGTTGTATTTTGGAAAAGACGTATCCGCTTTGACGGTTGGTGAATGCGCTTCGCTTGCCGCCATTACCAATTTACCCGCGCGCTACGACCTATATAAGCATCCCGAGGAAAATAAAAAGCGGCGCGATCTTATTTTGCGTGAGATGTACCGCGAGGGGTATCTTACGAAAGAGGCGCAAGATGCGGCGCTTTCTGAAAACGTGGTGCCCATCCCCTTTGAAAGCAGGGCAGAACATATCCATTCATGGTATATAGATCATGTTGTGGAGGATGTGTTGGATGACCTGATGGAAATGAAGGGATGGACACGGGCGGAGGCGTCAAGGCTTCTTTATAACGGTGGGTTATCCATCCACACCTGTGCCGATTTAGCCGTGCAAAAGGAGTTGGAAAATTATTTTTGCAATGTGCGTTTGGCATCCCCCGACGTTCACTATGCAATGACCGTCCTTTCTTCTAAAACGGGAGATCTTCTGGGGATTGTCGGGCGTGAAGGTGTCAAGGAGGGCAACCGTCTTTTGAATTACGCAACGGACGTGCGCCGCCCACCGGGCTCGACCATTAAACCTTTATCCTTGTACGCGCCTGCCTTGGAGGAGGGGGTGATCAATTACGCAACGGTGTTGGACGACGTGCCGACGTCGTTTCAAAAGCGCGAGGACGGCAGTTATCGGCCATGGCCGCGCAATTCCCCCGCCTCGTACAGAGGGCTTTGCGATATGAAAACGGCAATTGCCGATTCAAAAAACACCGTTGCTGTCAGGGTTTACGAAATGCTTGGCAAGGAAGTGGCATACGATTACCTGGTGCGCCGTATGCACGTCGGCGGTCTTGTGCGTAACGAAACGAACGAGGATGGCAAAAGCGTGTCCGATTTGAATGCAGCCCCCCTTGCTTTGGGGCAACTGAGTTACGGTGTCAATCTTTTGGATATGACCGCCGCGTACGGGATATTTACAGACGGGGAATATCGCCGTCCGCGCAGTTATCTTTTCGTGTATGATACAAACGGTCGGGTATTGCTTGAAAACAAAAAGGAAAGCGAACGGGTGATTTCCAAACAAAACGCCTATATTATGACAAAACTTCTTGAAGGTGTGACCGATTTCGGTACGGCGAAGGAGTTATTGTTGCCCGACGTAGTTGCCACGGCAGGCAAGACTGGGACATCCTCTTTCGACCGTGACAGGTGGTTTGTCGGCTATACGCCCCAATACGTTGCGGGGATTTGGTGCGGTGCCGTGCAGAACGGAAAGAATGCATCTGACGGCAAGGTCAATCACTTGGAGGCGTGGGACACGGTGATGCGCGGTATTTATCAGGACGAGGCGGATGCCGTTAGGGAGTTTCGGGAGGTGTCGGGCGTATACAAATGCCCGTATTGCCGCGATTCGGGGCACCTTCTTTCGGACAGTTGTCACCTCGATCCGCGCGGTAGCCGCGTGGACGTGGGGTATTTTACGGCAGAACAGATGCCAAAGTGCGCGTGCGAGCGCCACGTGGAGGTTCTGTATGACGATCTTGGCGAGGGCGTTGTCGTGGACGATTATTTTGGCGGCGTGCCGCGGAAGGTATCGCTCATTCACGTGGAGGAGAGGCGTTTTCCCATGCAGATCGCCGTTTTGGATGCGGAATACGTGTATAGAACGCTCAAAGATAAGCCCCCCAACGTCCCGTCCAACGGCAGATGGCAAGCATACTTTTCGGGGGCACTTCCAAACGGCGTTTACGTCGGCATCTCCCCGACCGCAAACGGAAAGCAATTTAACGCCCTCAGTCGTTTTTACGGCAAAGAAGAGAACAGGGGCAACCCAAACGAAACGGAAAATTTTGATACGCATTTGGGCGACGATTGGCAAGAGGATATTAGGAAAGACGAAGCATTGACGGATGAATTTTTGAAAAAGAAAACGAAGGACGAAAAAAGCAGAAAAAAGCACCGTTTTCTTTTCGGTTTTGGATAAAAGAAACCCGCGAACGGACACATTAGAGGAGTCCGTTCGCGGGTTTTTATTGAAAATATGTAGAGATATTAAAAAAGTTGCGGGAGCAACGGCTCAAAGGAAAGGCCGTACCAATGCTCGGCATCTGTGGTTTTCAGGGCGTTGCAGGTAAAATCGGCGGCGCACTTGGCGGCATCCGTTAAACTTTTTCCGCGCAAATAATGACCGATCAGGCAGGAGGCGAATACGTCCCCCGAGCCGTGAGAGGCGCGCTTTATGCGTTCCGTTTGATAAACGGTCGAGGTGGCGTTTACGCCCTCTTTGATGGATATGCCGATTTTCTCTTCGGATAGGGGGAGCCCCGTGATGACGGTGGC
>JAZSOK010000016.1:0-17411 GCA_045536865.1 Eubacteriales bacterium | reverse complement strand
GGAAAACTTTTGCAGATCCCTGCCTCGACCGTCATCGGCGGCATTGCCTGCACAGTCACGGACATTGCCCCGAACGCCCTGTCGGGCGGCACGTTTACCGAACTCGTTTTGCCTCACACCATGCGTAAAATAGGCGCCGTGCCCATCACGGACAGCGGTATCATCGACACGGTCTACATCCCCCTCGGCATTCATGAGATCTACATGAGCGCCTTTAACGGTTGCGCCCCTCATCTTACCTTGCATTACGAGGGGAAAAATACGGACTGGGAGCAAATAGCCTTCCACGATGACACCTACATCCACGAATACGCCCTGCGCCTCATCTCCCCCTTCTACGACATCACCTGCACCTATCCCTTGGCGGAGAAAACGGAAAGCCTCATTTCCTGCACCCTTGACGGCGTGCCCCTTGGCACAAACCGTCCGACGGACCGCGTACATATGCACGTTTTGCCCGAAAGCGCGGAGGCGGGTGCGCCCTACGTCCGACTGCTCTTTATGTGCCGTTCGCGCCATGAATTGCTCGGCAAGCGCCTGTCCATTCGGGCAAAGGCTCTGCCCTTTTCCTACGGGGCGGGCAACACGCACCATCCTCTGTACGCAGAGGGGGTGACGGGGGCAGGACTGCTCACCTCCGCGCGCCAAGTCTGCGCCTACGACAGTCGCCTCTTTTTCGGCGGCATGGAAGAAAAGCCCGACCTTTTCTTTTATTCTCACGTCAACCGCGACGGCTTGCCCGAGCCGACCTATATCGGCACGCAAAACTACCAAACGGACACGGAGCGCCTGCCCATCTTTTCCATGCACAGTGCCTACGGCGATCTGCTCATCCTGCGCACGGACGGCACGCGCGCCAAAGTTTCGGTGCATCGGCCAACGCTTCCCCCCGAGGCGAAATCGCTCTTTGCCCGTCTTTACCCCGAGGACTTCCGCTTTGACGTGGGGGCTCTGTCCGCCCCTGCCTTTACCTACGACGGTCGGGTACACGTGATGACCACAGACGGCATCTTCAAACTCCTTAGGCAACAAACGACGGGATATTACGATATCGCACCCGTTGCCTCACGCATTGCCCCCGTCCTTCGCGAAAGGGGACAGGGCGTTTTTACGGTCGGTATGCCGACAAGGCAGACGTTTGGCACACTTGACGGTTGTGCCGCCCTCTTTTTGGAGAGCGCGATGTATATCGGTGACAGTGTACGCACCGAGCGTTATCACGGCCGCTTTGAGTACGAATGGTATCCCGTCCTGGACGTCGTCAGTTACGAAAACGACGAGCGCGCCTACCGCTTTGCCGAGGAAATACCCTACCACTTGCAGGGTGCGCGGATAAAGACGGAGGACGGACGGTACGTGGGTGTATCCCTTTGCGAAAAAGCCTCGCCCGTGCCCGCCTCCTCGTCCGTCACCCTGCCCGTCTACCAAGAGGTGTCGGGCGAATACAGACAGACGGGGGAAACCTTTCTTCTCTACCCCTCGCAGGTGGGGGGTGAGCGCATTTACTACCTTTTGGAGGAGGACTGCACCCGTATCGGCGGTGACGCACGTTTGGTCAGTGCCGTCGCAAACGTCGGCGCGCGCCTCTTTTTCGGCACGGAGGAGGGGGCACTGTGCCTCTTTAACACGGACGAGCCAAGGGTGGATACCGAACTTCCCTACCTCTTTGACGGGCGGCGGCAACACGCGCGGCTCTCCCTTTTCCCGATAGACTGCCACTTGCCGAACTGCGAAAAGAAAACGGTGTCGGGCAGCAGCATCTGCATACTTGACGCGCGTGCGGGGAGTGCGCCGACGGTCGTCTGTCAGACGGAGCGCGGTGAGGTGTTTCGCGCCACCCTGCCTGCCGCCCCCTTTGATTTCTCAACGCTTGATTTCAATATATACGCCTTTTCTCCCGAGAAGACCGTTGCTCTGCCCCTCCCCGACACGAGCCGCCCCTTCCGCGAAAAGACGTACACGCTCTTTTCGGAAAAACCCTTTGCCTTCGTTTCTTTATCCTTTGCCTATCAAACGGTGGGCTTTCTTTCGATAAAATAGCAAAAAAGCCGCACTCTTTTGCGCGGCGGCAGAATGGAGATTATTATGCCACTTGAAAAAATCAGTAACACAGCCTTTGAGGAAACGCTCGTTTCCCGTCTACCCCTGCGCCCGACCGCCGTTAGCCGTTACGGTGTCGGGGGCATGAACGGCCATGAGGTGCGCGAAGCCTTTGACCGTTCGGCGCGCCTGCTCTTTGAACGGTTAAACCACGTCATCGGCCTTCTGAACGGTGAGGGGGACGGGGTATCCTCCTTGCCTATCGACGGCACGCATACCCTCGGCGAATACCTTCACCTCATACGGACGGACCTTGACGACATCCTCGCCGAAATAGAGAGCATGCCCGAACGCCTCGCCCTCCCCGACGGGGGCGTGACGGAAGAAAAACTGGCATCGGGTGCGGTGACGGCAGAGAAACTTCAAAACGGTGCCGTCACGGGCGAAAAAGTTGCCACCGGGGCGGTATCGGGCGCAAAACTGGCAAACGGTGCCGTTTCGAACGATAAACTCGCCGACGGGGCGGTATCGGGCGCAAAACTTGCAAGCGGTGCCGTGACGGACGATAAACTTGCCGACGGTGCGGTTTTGGGCGCAAAACTGGCAAACGGTGCCGTCACGGGCGACAAACTCGCCGACGGGGCGGTGTCGGGCGACAAAATCCAAAGCGGTGCAGTTTCGGGCGTAAAACTCGAAAACGGTGCCGTCACGGGCGAAAAGCTTGCCAGTGGTGCGGTATCGGGTATGAAACTTGCCAGAACCGTTGACGTTACCCCCGAGCAGTTCAGAGTTTGCATCGTACACCCCTCGGGCGCGGGTAAATACGCCGCTTTTTTGCACACGGAAAGTACGGGCGCGGTGAGTTCTCCCTTGCTTGCCGATTTTGCCGTCACAGAGGAAAAACTTGCCGACGGGGCGGTAACGTACGACAAACTGGGTGAGGACGTTACCTCTATCCTTTTCGGAAACGTCAACGACAACGAGGTAAAAAACGGCCTGCAATCCATTCTCAACGCATTGAACAATGCGCTTGACAGTGAAGCGTAAGGGGGTGATCGCATGGCAACGATTAGCGGTGTATGGATATGGAACGACACCCTGACACAAACGGGATGGGCGTCATCGGACAACGCGCAGGAATTTGTGAATTTCAAGGCGCTCGGCTATAACGTCGATAGTGCCACGTACGTCCATCTTCGGAATTTTGACAGATTTGAAATAAGCAACAACGCCGTTTTGAAGGAGAAAAAACACCTCCACGCGACCAATAGCAAGGAAGACCCTGACTTTTCGGAGCTTACCTATTACTTCTCGGGCGAGACCGTACTCGGATGGAGAAAGACGTACAGTGACGACGAGCACGGCATGGATGAATTAAAGACCGTTGACTTCGGCGATACGCCCCAGAGTGTGTCGAGTGCATTTTACACTTGGTTTACCGAAAACGCCACGCAAGCCTCCTGGCAAAAAGCCCCCGGCATCTATCGGCTAAAAGAGGATTACCAAGACGAAACGACGCTCAATAACTTTTTGGGGTATTACAGTAACGCATGCATTTTTTTGAGTGAAAGAGCAGGTGCCGTTTCCTTTGATGAAGACTCCTACTACGGCATGTTCTTTGACTACGGCGGCATCTATTTCTTGACCTCACCTACTATCTCCGACGACCTTTATGCAAACGTTTTCGAATGGTACGATTATGATACGAAAACCTTTTATACGGATAAGGCCACGTCCTTTACCGTCACAAAGAGCCTTGCGGCGGCGGCCGCGGACATCGACCTTTTCTATATTCTGTTTGAAAAGATAGGCGAGTACGCGCCTGCCCCCGATGAGCCTGACGAGCCTGACGTACCCGATGAGCCCGACGTGCCCGATGAACCCGACACCCCCGACGTCGGGAACAAGAGCATTGCCGTGCTTTGCGAGGAGATTGCCGCAAAGATCCCCCTCGTCAAGCAAAAGGGCTACGATGAGGGCAGACGGGCGGAATACGATATTTTTTGGGACGACTTACAAAAAAGAGGACAACGCAGAAGTTACGCCCGTGCGTTTGCCGATCCCTTTTGGACGGACGTCTGTTACAATCCGAAATATCCTATCAAGGTATCTGCCGCCAACTACGCGACGAGTTTATTCGACGCAAATACTGCCGTGACGGACACGAAGGTGGATATTGATTTTAGCGAGGTGACGACCAGGGGCACCGTTTCGAGAATGTTCGTCGTGGCAAACAAACTGGTGACTATCAGAAAACTCGTATTGAACGAAAATATCATTTTCAATACCGATTGCTTCCAAGGTTGCACGTCCCTCGTCAACCTCACCTTGGAGGGCACGCTCGGCACAAACGGCTTTGACGTGCATTGGAGCACGCAACTGTCAAGGATATCTATTGAAAGCATCGTCAATGCCCTGTCGGACACGGCGAGCGGTCTTTCCGTCACCATATCCAAGACGGCGAAGGAAGCGGCGTTTTCGGAGCAGGCGTGGGCTTCGCTCATTGCCACAAAGACCAATTGGACTATTGTTTTAGCGTAAGGAGAAAAGACATGAAAAGAAACGTATTGACTGCGAGTGCTGGCACAGTGTTGACCGACGGCTTAATTTTCGGAAAAGAAATCTATCTTGCAGAGGGTGGAGACGAGAGTGCGTTTTACGAAATAAGCGAGGAAGAATACAAGCATCTGCAAGAAAAAGCACAAGCGGCGCTTGTGTACTAAAAAAAAGAAAGGAAGAAGACAGTGTTTGCCAAATTGATCGATGAAGAAACCGTCTGCATCTTTACCCACAACGAAAAAGAAACTGAGGGGCAAGGGTATGCGGAAAAACTAAAAAAGGCGGGCTTTCTCCCCCTCTGCACAAGATGTGTGCCAAGTGGGTATACGGGTGCGCTCCGCTATACAAAGACGGGTGACTTCATTGTGGCAAGCCCTCTTTTGTGAGGTAAAAATGGAAAAAGTTTCACTTTTGATCTCCTCTGTCAGTGGCTTCGCCGCCATCGTCCTTGGTGTCATCGCCTGCCTGCGGACGACACGGCGCGACAAAAAAGAGGAGGGCTACCGCGACGGTAGCGTACTTGCCGAGCTTTTCTATATCCGTTCGGGCATTGACGACATTCGCCACCGCCAGGAACGGCAGGAGGAGTTGCACGTTGAACTGGTCGGCCGCCTGTCCGCCACCGAGGCATCGGTAAAGCAGGCGCACAAACGCCTTGACGATATTTGTCATCGGCAGTAGTTTTGCGCCGACCAAAAAAAAGGCTATCAAAAACCGAAACGGTTTTTGATAGCCAAAAGAGGATACGTAAGGCGCGGTGGCCGCAAAAACTTACTGCAAGCCTATTTGGTCGTTTGCAAACAGAGTTTCAACCGCCAGGGCAACGGCGTAGCCCATACAATCCTGCCAGAGTTCGGACGTAAAGAGGGCAAGGTCGTTTTCATTGCAGATAAAGCCCATCTCAATCAATATAGAGGGCAAGGAGAGGTTTTGCAAAACGCGGTAAATGCCGCTTTTCATGCCGATGACGTCACTTTCATTCAAGGGTTGTGCCGCGCCCGCCGCTACTATCTCCGCCGTTGCGCGGTTGATGGCATCTCGGAAGGTGCGCGCGGTGGTGGCGTTCAGATACTTGGTGGTCATCAGGCCGTTATAGTAAAGTTGCGGACCGACGGCAGTGGGGCTTGGATTTGCCACCGAATTGCAATGGAAGGAAACGTACAGGTCCGTTTTCCCCTGCAAGGCAAAATTCACACGGGCATCAAGTTCGGCGGAGGTAGAATAATTCGGATCTTTTGCGCCGAGGATGGCTTGGTCGTCATCTCGCGTCATAATGACCGTGTAGCCCATGGCACGCAGATATAAAGCCGCCTTTTTTGCCACCGCCAGGGCGTACACCTTTTCCTCGTGATACTTGCCGTTACTATCGGTAAAGACGGCACCCGGATCGCGTTGACCGTGCCCTGCATCAAGGCAGATGACGGTGTCGGCGCGGTTGGCATCGGGGGAGGCAATATAGGGCAAGTCGTGCGGTAAGCCCGAATTCGTCTTACGCATGGTGACGATAAAGCCGCCCTCACCCGTACCCGATACGGACAAGGCAACGCCCGTCATATCCTTCGGCAGCGATACCGTTGCGTACCCGTCCTTCACGGGAAAATAGCGGATGGTATAGTTGGCATCGTCAAGGGTGACGGTGAGCGCACGGGGCGCGTCCGCACTCGACAAATTCTTTAAGTAAGCGATATAGGCGGGCAGGTCCTTGCCCATCGCCTGCATGCAGGCGGCGTGCGGCACGCCGACGTAGCGGAAGTGACCTTCGTCCCCTTCAAAACTGACGTCAATAAAGCCGTAGTTGGCGGCGTTTTCCGAATAGAAGTCGCGCAACTTTGCCATCTTTTCGGTGGAAAAGCCGTATGTCTTGCCGTCCGTTTTATCGTAATAACTGATACGCACGCTTTGATAGGTCTTGTAATCGGCATAGCCGACGGTGGCAGGGTCGTTTATATCGTCACCCGTGCGCAGATTGCTCACCATGCCCGTTGCAAGATAGGCATCGCGCACCATGTCCGCAAGGGCAAGCGCCGCCCGACTTGACAGGCGCACCGCATTGGAGGAAAGTCCGTAAACGCGCACGCCCTCCTGCACGGGGCAGAGGTCGTAGAGGTTGGAAAGCGCGCCGATATACACGGTGTCAACGCCCGTCACGTACATGAGCGAGCCTGCACGCAGATCGTCACCGCCGTAATTTGCCGTCGCCGTCTCGCCGCTTGGCACGACCTCACCGTATACGAGGGTGTCAGACGGTGAAACGGTGGGTGCCATCGTCGGTGCCGCAGTGGGCGCCATCGTCGGTGCCGCAGTCGGTGCCGCAGTGGGTGCCGCAGTGGGTGCCGCGGTGGGTGCCGCAGTCGGTGCCACAGTCGGTGCCACGGTGGGTGCCACAGTGGGTGCCACAGTGGGCGCCGTCGTCGGTGCCACAGTGGGTTCGTCTGACGGCAACGCAATGGTCGGCATGTCACTCGGTTGGTCGGTCGGCGCGTCTTCGCCGCCGCACGCGACAAGCAACACGGTAAGCAACGCCGTCAACAACAAAAGGCTCAAACGGTATGTATATTTCATTTTTTATTTCCTTTTCTTTCCTTTTTGGTTTGGTTTTTCCCTTGTCCGCGCAAAGAGTGCGCTTGACAAAAGCACGCTTTCATGTTTTATGATAGCACGCTTTCAAAGCCGACGGCGCGCCCGATGATACGCACGCGCTCTTGCGTTTGCATATCGAGAACAATAGGTTGCGCCCCTGCCTCCTCGGGCATGACGACCAACTGCCCTGCCTCGCGGTTGATATACAGGCGGCAGAGCGCCAACTCGCCGTCAAGGATGATGGCGGCGATATCGTCGTTCTCCACACTGTCCTGCAAGCGGACGAACACCTTGTCGCCGTCTCTGATGCGCGCGTCAATGAGCGCATTGCCGACGCACGTCATGCAAAAATCCGCGTAAAATCCCCGACTTTGCGGTGAAAGGGGCGCGCCGTATTCCATGATGCCGCCTTGCTCGGAAAAAGAGCAGAAGCCGCCCGATATGCGTAAATCCCCTTGGTTCATATGTAAATGGTTGTGGGGGAGGTTTTTCTCCCGCCGTTGCAAAAAGGGCCAGAGGCGTAGCAAGGTGTCATCACGAAAGCCCATGACGTCCTCTCCCTGACAGGGGGGAATCTTTGCCAAAAGGTCTTTTGCAAATGCGATGTCCTGCGCCCTCTTTTCTTCGTCGGTCATGTCCTCGCGCCGCTTATTTTCGGGTGCCGTTTGCCAGCCCATCAGTTCTGCCGGCAACACGCCGAGCGCCGAGGCAAGCGCCTCCACACGCTCCTGGGGAATATTCGTGATGGTTCCGTCCTCATAGCGATAGATGGTCTGCCGACTGGCGCCCACCATTTCACTGAGCGCCGCCACCGAGACGTGACGCGCCTCACGCAAGCGCCGAAGATTATCACCAAAACTCATAAAAAACCTCCTGCTCTTATTTCTTCCTAATTAACGTATTTCTTTTTGCGCCGTGATAAAAGGCACTTCACTGCGCACCTCTATTGTAACACACATTTTCTTTTTATGCAACACTTTTTTGACTTTTTTATAAAAAAATCACTTGACAAGCAACAGTTTCCATGCTATACTTGTTGCATATTGCGTTACAATCCCCTCTTTTTTGTAACGCAATACGCAACTTTATAAAAGAACGACAGGCGGTCACGACCGCCTACACATATGAAAAACGAGTAGAAAGGACGGTTTTTATGCCGAAAAAAGCGGATATTAGCAAAAAGAACAGTATTTTGCTCTACGGAGATTACTATAACTATATCGAGGCGTTGCCGATGGGTGAGCGCGGCAAACTTCTCACCGCCCTGCTCGACTTTGCAAAGACGGGCAACACGGAGGAGGCATCGCTTACCTCCAACTGCAAAATGACGGTGCTTGTCTACCGCGTGATCATCTCCCAAGCCATGCGCGACCGCGATAAATACATGGCGGTGTGTGAGAAAAACCGTCAAATTGCCAACGGCCGTTGGGAGACCGAGCAGGCGGACGGTGACAAAACGGACGAAAAAACGGCGGGTACGAACGCATCGAAAAGGGATGCGAACGCAGAAAAAAAGGATGCGAACGCACCGAAAAGGGATGCGAACGCAAGGAAAAGGGATGCGAACGGGTACCAAAAGGATAATGATAAGGATAAGGACAAGGATAAAGACAAGGACACGGACACGGATAAGGAAAAGGAGCCTTCGCGCCCGTTTGGCACACGCCAAAGCGGGCAGGGGGCGCTTTCGCGCCGTTCCGTGTATTCCGAAAAAAGGTCCTATGGGCAAAGGTCCTATAAGCCGCCTGCCTATTCGGAAAATCTCACCTTTGACCCTGACGAGTTCTTTCGGCGCGCCCTTGAAAGCACTTACGGCAAGCCTCTATCGAGTGCCGAGCAATCACTGAACAACGCCCTTTTACAGGAGTGCGTCAAAGACGGTGGCAAAGAGTGTGACAAAGAGTGCGCCAAAGGGTGCGACAAGGACGGTGACTTTGGGCAACCGCCGCCGCCCAAATGACGGTGTTTTTGGCAAAAGACGGATACGACGTGCCTTTTCCATGCACGAGGGACGCTTTGAAGAAGAAAGGAAGACCATGTATACGAAAGTTCGGAGGGGCACACAAAAAAAGAAAACGCCCGTGGCGCACGTCCGCATAAGCAAGGAGAGGAAAACCACGCCTCCTGCCGACGTGCCCCATGGGCATGAAACGCTATCGGTGGCCATTGACCGTGTGCTTGCCACCTATGAAGTGAAGCCTGCGCCACCCATACCGCCGACGGTGGATGCGCTTGTGCGCGCCTATTGCGCCGATTACTGCCGCCGTGAGCAGGCGCTCGAACAAAACGGGCGCGAGGACGGTGACGTTGACGGTGGCCGTGACGGTGGTGATGCGGACGTTTTTGCGGATGAGTGTGACGCACGTGGGGCAGGGGGTGTCGCCATGCGTGTCAGGCGTAAAAAGAGCCTGCCTGCTTCCCTTGTGCGCCACCAAAAGGACGTCAACCGCTTAATTGACGAGGCGATTGCCAGTCAATGCGAGCCTGCCCTTTGCGAGGTCATGCGTAAGGACATTGGCGAGCGACTGGGGCACCGCCGCACGTCCCTTTACTTCGTCGATTGCAAAAGTTACGTCAAATGCAAGCGCCGCGCCAAACTTGCCATCGCGGCGGCATTGAAACTTCTGTGAGGCTCGGAAATCTCAACCGTCAAATCTGCACAGTGCCTCCCTTGTGTAAAGGGAGGTGGCACACGAAGTGTGACGGAGGGATTGTCGTCATCACGCGCGAAGGGCATATACCGCTTTACTTACTGATAATGGTGAGATTGGCGGGTAAAATGCCCGTTTGGGTGTAGACTATCTCGGTGATCTGCGCCACCTGGGCAGGTAAGAGCGCGCCGTCGTTTTTGACGATGACACTGGCACTGTCGCCGTTGATGACGGCAACGCACTGGGCAAAGCCCTTTGCCAAAATGAGCGCCTCGACGTTCGACTCCTTCTCTATTTCGCCTGCGATGGTGGAGATAGAGGAGAGCGCCTCTTCCTTCGTCGTTTCAAGAGCGTCTGCGCTTGCAAGAACGGTTTGGAGAACCTGCAAAGCCTCGTCTCTTGCCTGTTGACGGCTGAGTTGCGCAGAGGCAAAGTAAGCATCCGTGCCTGCCGTGTTGCCGACACCTGCATCGGCGTTTTCGTCATTTTCGTTGTTCGTGCCTGCCTGCAAATCACTCATGTTCTGGTCGCCGTAAATGACGTCATCCGACGGGGCGGTCGCGCCGCTAAACCACATGTAATTGAGATAGACCGCCAAGCCGACGAACAGCACCGCGCAAATGAGAATGATGTTGCGCTTGCCAATCTTGTCAAGGATGCCCGATTCGCCAAGCACTTTAATTTTTGCCATAGTAGTTTCCTCCACAAATGTTTTTTGGTTGTGATACACTCTATGACCGTGTATGCCAAATTAGAACGGGTGAGGGCATTTTTATCAATATTTTTTGCGATGGCCAACGCGCGCGCCGCGCACGGGTGAAAACGGGCTTTCAAAAACGGGCTTACTATAAGCGTGCTTACTGTAAGCGCGCCTACCGAAAACTGACGTGCACGCGATTGGTGCCGATGTGCAAGGCGGCGGCAATGAGCGTTGTGAGTTCGCCGCGCGCACCGACCTCATCCACGGCACGGCAGACGACCGCCACCCCCGACACGGGCGGCATTCTTCTGCATAGGAGCATGCCGTCACCCCCCGACACGACGTAATCCTCGCCGCCGTCCGCCGCGTAGACGTTGACGTTCCCTGCCTCCAAGGTGAGCAACACCTCCACGTCCGAGACGCCGCCGACCGAGGTGCAAAGCGCCGTCAGGCGCGTTTCAAGCATGGCGCGATACGCCTCCGCCTCACGGAAATAATTATCGTCCGCCGCCTTCTTTTCACCGCCGAAGCCGCCGCCGAAAAGAAGGAGCAAAAGGCCGATGGCAAGCAAAAGAAAAAGCCCCCACCTGCCTCGAAGTTGCTCAAAGTAATGGCGATGCATGCCCTTGTTTTCCATAAAATTCCCCTCTCAATGCATTCTGCATTTTGCATTCTGCATTCTGCATTCTGCATTTTGCATTCTCCCTTATTTGTGGTAAACTATCTCGGCATCAATTTGGAGATTGCTCCTTATATAGGCGGCCATGCCCGAGGCATCGGCAAGACAACCGCGCCCGAAAAGATGCACCGTCAGGGCGCGCACGAACACCTCGCGCGCCCCGTCCGCCCCCTCCGTGCGAAATGACAGGACGGCGTCGGCCGTCACCTCGTCAGACGAAAGCGAAAAGCGGTCGGCAAGCGTTTTGGCAAGTGCCACCTCCACCGCCGCCTCCTCGCTTTGCATAAAAAACGCCTCACCGTCTTTTTCCGCCTCACCCGACACCGCCGTGTCAGAGAAGGCGGAAAACAGTTCGTCAAGCGCGCCGCCCCCCAAGGGAGAAAGAACGGTGAGCAAGACGAACAGCGACAAAGCGAAGCGCACGCCGCGCTTGCTCTGCCCCTCGGGCATCATGTGGGAGGCAACGGCACTGACCGCCAACACGACGAACAGGCTCGTGACGTATGCGCGCATGGCGTTCTCCTTTCTTTTTTGGCTCGCGCCCGTGTTTTATGCGCCGAGGGCGGTACGGGTAAAGATAGTGATAATAAAGAGAAGTAAGAGGGTTGGCAAAATGACGAGGGCGAGCATCATGTCGTAAAGGCCGCGCACGTCGGACAGAAGCGTGCGCGCACGCGACACCCCCATCATCTCCGAAACGGAGGCGTAAAAGGAGAGGACCGTGCGCGTCAAAAAGAGTTGCAGTACCTCGGGGAGCATGATCAAAAGAAGACTGATGGCAGTGCCCACGCCCACCGTATTTTTCAGGAGCGACAGTGACGCCGCCACCGTTTGCAAACTACCACTCACCATGCCGCCCACCAGTGGCAAAAAACTGCCGAGGGCGTACCGCGCCGTCCGAAAGGCAAGCGAATCGGCAGATACCGCCAACGTGCTTTTTAAGGAAAGGACGGCGCCGACGAGGGTGGAAAGAAAGCCGAGCAAGGTCATGTAGAGGGTGCGTACGGTACGCACGAGCGAGGCGCTCGGTAACTCACCGCCGAGCGCGCCCACCGCCGACAGACCGAAAAGCACGCGCAAAAGCGGCAAAAGGACGGTGGCGCAAAACGTTTCAAGGAAGGTGAAAAACCACGCCACCCCCACGCCCGTGGAGGCGGCACCCTGAAAATGGCCGCCTGCCGTCTGCAAAAAGCACATGGTGGGGGTGAGTACCTCTGCCGTCACCTTGACGGAGGAAAGGTACGCTCCCACCCGTTCGGCGCTTGCTTCGACTGTGCGAAAGAGGACGGCGGCGGCAATGACGGTCATGGCGAGGTCGAGCGCGTCGCCCATCTGCCCATCGGGGCGGATCATGGCGGCAAAGGATAGTAGGATAACCAACCCCGTCAGGGTGAGGAGTTGTCCCCGCAAACTCTCCATGCCCTCGCTTGCCGCGCCGAGCAGATAGCGGCAAAAATAGCCAACGTCCGCCAGTTCTGTGAGTGCATTGTCGGAAAGGGCGTCGGAAACGTCGTCGTGTAAGCCGCCCGCCCACCTGTCCATGTAGCGGTCAAGTTCTGCCCTCTGTCCGCCCCCCTGCACGTCCGTCTTGTCCGACGGAAAAAGCGTGTCCCAAAACGCCCCCTCCGCCGCCCGCGCCGTCGGTGACAAAAGCAAAAACAAAAAAAGAAAGAACAGTATCGGCAGATAGGCGCGCCTCTGCCTTCGCCTTTTTATTTTCTTTTTCATGCACGCACCGTCCTTTTCTTTCTATCATACCGCTTCCTTCATTTTGCATTCTGCATTCTGCATTCTGCATTCTGCATTTTGCATTTTGCATTCTGCATTCTGCATTTTCCTACGAAATCGCCCCTATCGCCACCGCAAGCAGTTCCCGTATATAGGGCAGGCAAAGGAGGAGAATTTCCAGTTTGCCGCACAGTTCTAATTTGGCGGCGAGGGCGGGCGCGCCGCTTTCACGGCATCCCTCCGCCGCCATATGCACGAGGTAGCCAACGCCGAGGATTTTCAGGATAGCGCCCGTCATGGGCAAACTCTCCCCCACCCCCGACAAGGCGACGAGTTCGTCCTTCAAATCGACTATGCGGTAAAGGATGGGAATGAGCAGCCACACGCCCGAAAAGAGTAGAACGAAGCCGTGTCCCTTCACCCCCGCCTCCTTCATGCCAAAGGCAAGGAGGGCAAGGAGGAGTGAAATTGCCGACGTCTGTACGATACTCATAGCCCGAACACCGACCGCACCGTGTCGAAAAGTTCGCCTATCTCGCCCACGAGCATGAGAAGAACGATGATAATGCCCGATAGCGTGACGAGCATCGCCTGCTCGTCACGCCCTGCCTTTGAGAGAATTTGGTGGGCAACGGTGACGAGAAGCCCCACCCCCGCAACCTTCAAAATGAGTGATACGTCCAAAGCAAAAGCCCTTCCCTTTTTTTAATGTCTTTCGTCCTTTTGCGCCCTCGCCTTTCAGAGCAGGACGATGACCGCAAGCAGACCGCCCGTTATAGAGAGCGAGCGACAGAGTTTGAGGCGAGAGGGCAACTCTGCACGTCCCTCTCTGCAATAATTTTCAAGCATGCGCCGATAGTAATCACAACCGCGAAGTTGTTCTTCACGGTAACTTTTGCCGAGTTCGCCCGAAAAGGCGACGAGAAGTTCCCATTCCTCGTCCGAAAAGGAGAGCGCGGCGCGCTTTTCACGAAGGGCGGCTTCCATCCCCTTTTCACGAAGGCAAGAAAGAAAGCCGCATGCTTCAAGCGCCTCTCCCTCAAAGCGACGGTAAATATCGTCAAGGGGGGTTTGAAAGCAGGAAATCTCATTTTCTATCTGCCGCATGAGTTGTAAAAAGCACTCCAAGCGCCGTTGGCGGCCGTTTTGCATGCGACTGAAAAGAAAGCCCGTGTAGCAGGATGCCAAAAGCAAAAATAATGCGCCGAGAAGCCGAAGGTCAAGCATAAAAAAGCCTCCTTATACGCCCTTTGTACGTGCCTTTTTATATCCCCTTTTTTATATTCTGTGGCGACGATACATCCGCCGCCGCCGTCTTATGAAAATCGACGGTATATGTATATGCGCCCGCCTTGCATTTAATGCCGATATACGCGCCAAAGACACCTGCGCCGTCCAGTAGGCGCATGGCGGGGCGGGACAAAAGCCCCTCTAACGTATCGCCGTGGGCGCTGGCAATTAAGGGCACGCCGCTGCTCTGCACGGAGAGAATGGAGTCCGCCTCCTCGTAATCGCCTATCTCGTCACAAATGACGACTTCGGGGGAGAGGGTGCGCGTGGCAATTTCAATGCCCGACGCCTTGGAATACCCCTCCAAAACGTCAAGGTGACCCGCGCCGACGTCGGCACCGCACAGTTCGCCGCGGCAATCGACGACGGCAACGCGCAGGGGGTTAGAACCTGTGGAGAGGGTGCGCGCCACGTCGCGCAAAAGGGTGGTTTTGCCCACCCCGGGCGGCGCGTACACCAAAATGCCCGACAAGCATCCGAGGCGGCGGAAGGTCTCCACGGCAACGTCCCCCGCCCCCCGAATGGCATGGGGGATACGCAAAGAAAGGGATGTCACGTCGCGCACACCGACTACCCTGCCGCCCTCACGGACGGCGTAGCCTGCCACCCCCACGCGATAGCCCCCCGACAGGCGCACGTACCCCTCGGCAAGGGTGTCGCTGTACGCATACACCGAATCGTGACAGAGGCGGCGCAAAAAGGTCTCCAAATCGGCTTGGCGAAGGCGCGTTTCGAGGGCGAGATTTTTGCCCTCGTAGGTCAGACCGGATACGCGGTCCGCGCGCAAACGAATTTCGGACAGGCGCGCAAAAAGCCCCTCTCGCGTGCGAAAAAGAAGTTGTAATTCGCGCGTAAAAGAGGGGGGCAAGAGCGAGAGTATCGCATCCAGGGTTCGGTGCCCTTCAATAGAACCGCCCGTGCTTTTTACATATTCGTTTTTGTCAGTATAGCCGCCCGCGCTTTTCAGGTGGTCGGTTTTGTCAACGCAGCCGCCCGTGCTTTTTCTATCTTCTTTTTTTGGGAATATTTTCCCATTTATCGCGGTTTTCTCCCTGCAAAAGCCAAATCCGCCGTACGTACTCATTTTTTCCATAGGTCAAAAACCCCCTATTTACCGAGCAAAATGCCCCCTTCCCTCGACCTTTGTCAATTTTTGTCGAAAACTTTTTTCCCTTTTTGTGGAAAAAGTTAGAAAAATGTCTTGACAACAGAAAAAGGAAATGCTATAATGCTATCAGTGGTTCACTCGTACGGGTTGTCTTGCATGCCGGCTTTTGCTCGAAAACCGCGAAAGAACCGAAAAAACAAAGAAAAAAATAAAATAAAAAAGAGGAAAGAAAAAATGTCAGATACTTTTGTCACACGCCCCATCGACCAGAACGGTCGCATCGTCATCCCGAGAGATATCCGCGCGGAACTTGACCTGCACGACGACGACGTCATGGATATTTCTTGCAAAAACGGCATCATTTACATGAGCAAGCACAAAAAAGGATGCGTCATTTGCGGAACGGTAGAAGACACCGTCTACGTGAGCGAGCGTCCCGTTTGCCTTGGATGCATCAGAAACATCAAGAGATCCTTTGCCGATTAACGTCCTCCTTTACATAGTCAAGGTATGCGCCCCACTCTCCAATTATGACGGGTGGCGCGTGCCTTGACGCTTAAAGAATCGCGGAACAAAAAAATCTGTTCTGCGATTCTTCTTCGCGTTTTAAATCACACTCGACGATGCTTCCGATATAAAGGGCATCAAAAAAAAGAAAGGTATTGACAAAGAATGGATAACGTCAATCTGCATCAAGAACAAGGCGCGCCCGACACGGCGGGCGGTGTCGGTACTCTACATTCGGTCGGCTTTCCCTGCGCCTCCTGCGGTAGCCAAATGACCTACGATCCACAGTCGGGGGACATGCTCTGCGCCTACTGCCAATCGAGGGAGGACCTGCCCGACCGCGAAATCACCGCGCCCGAATACCTCTTTTTCCCGGAAGAAGACACCTACGACGCGCCCAACTGGCAAGAGGAGGGGATGCGCCAGGTGGTGTGCGCCTCCTGTGGGGCGGACGTCATGGTGAGCGCGGCGGCAATGACCGCCAAATGCCCCTTCTGTGAGAGCAATTACGTCACGGAACTTGCAGGCGATGAAAAAATCATCGCCCCCGAAACGATGATTCCCTTCCGCATCTCGCGCGAGCGTGCCGCCGACAGTTTTGCCGTCTTTGCAAAAAAGCGGTTTTGGGCACCGAAGGACTTCCGTAAAAGCCGTCACCGCCCCGAGATGAACGGTGTCTACATCCCCCATTGGACCTTTGACGCGGAGTTGGTCACCGATTACCGCGGTCAGGGCGGACGGGACCGCATCGTGCATTACACCGTGCGCGTCAACGGCAAGACGGAGCATCGCACGCGCGTTGAAACGGACTGGTTCCCCATTTCGGGGTGTGAGCGCCTCGCCTTTGACGACCAGATCTGTTGCGCCTCCAAAAAGGTGGACCGTCGGTTGCTCGCCGAGGTAGGGCCGTTTAGCCTGAAAGTCTTAAACGTGTATAACCCCGCCTATCTTGCAGGCTTTTTTGCAGAGCGCTACGACGTCGGCCTTGCCGAGGGCTTTGCCTCGGTCAAGACCAATTTTGAAATGCGTATGCAGAGCCATATCCACGCCACGCGTGGCTTTGACCATTACCGCTTTATGGAATATACAAACCGTTACCAAACCGTCAAATTCAAGCACGTTCTCCTGCCCGTTTACCAGACCACCTACACCTATCGGAAAAAGCAGTATGCCTTCCTCGTCAACGGTGAAACGGGCGTGTCGGCAGGGAGCGCCCCCGTGTCCGCCCTCCGCGTGCTTGCCGCCGTTTTGCTCGGTGTCGGCGCCATTGGCATACTTGCCTTCCTTATGTCACTTTAAGTTTACAAAAAGCAGACGGCGTTTTTCGCCGTATCACGTGTTTTTAATAAAAAAGTCCACCCGCGCATCCTTTTGTTTTGGTGATGCAAGGGTGGGGCAAATATAATAAGTAGAATACGGTCGCCCGTATTGTGGAAAGGCGCGCTTTTTCAAAAATACGGGCGGCGGAAAGAAAAAGACAATGGAAGAAAACGAAGAATTAGCATTTGAAGAATATACAAAACGAAGCGAAAAGAAGCGCGTGTCCCTCAAAGTCGGAGGCCCAAGCGG
>JAZSOK010000084.1:0-18162 GCA_045536865.1 Eubacteriales bacterium | reverse complement strand
AGTGCAGAACTGGCGGCGGTGCCCGCCTTCCGTGCGCGTGACATTGGCCTTGACCGTGCCTTTATCGGCGCTTACGGTCACGATGACCGCGTGTGCGCTTACCCTGCGCTCACGGCGTTGACCGACGTCAAAAACGACGACAATACCCTGATCGTCATTTTGGCGGACAAAGAGGAGATCGGTAGCGAAGGGAACACGGGCATGCAGTGTTGTCTGCTTGCCGATTTTATCAACGCGGTGGCAACGGCACTTCATGCAGACCCCGCACGTACCCGTGCGGCATCGGTTTGTCTGTCGGCAGACGTCAATGCCGCGTATGATCCCAACTTCGCCGACGTGTACGAGCGCCGTAACAGTGCCATGATTTCCGCAGGAACGACCATGTCAAAATATACGGGCTCGCGCGGAAAGTCTTCTACAAACGATGCATCTGCCGAAACCGTTTCTCGCGTTCGCCGTATGCTTGATGCGCGTGGTATTCTGTGGCAGACGGCCGAACTTGGAAAGATAGACGTAGGTGGCGGTGGAACGGTCGCCATGTATATTGCGAATATGAATATCAATACGGTGGATCTCGGTGTGCCCGTCATTTCCATGCACGCCCCCTATGAGGTCATTTCCAAGGCAGACCTTTATACCACCTACGAGGCATTTTGCGCCTTCAACGAGGAGGCATAATTTACTTCGTTTATTCGATGTAAGAAAACTGACAGGAGTTATATATGCTCAAAAAACTTGCCGAAGCAGAGCAACGCTTTTTGGATATTGAGGCTTCGCTATCATTGCCCGATATAGCGGCAGACAGAGAGGCTTTTCGGGATTTGATGAAGGAGCACAAGACGCTTTCGCCCATCATCGAAAAATACCGTGAGTACCAACAGACCTTCACTATGCAAAGCGAGGCGGAGGCACTTTTGGAGGCTTCCGATACCGACCGTGAGCTACGGCAATTGGCGGAGGAAGAGTATAACGAAGCGCGCACGGCATGTGACAAACTGTTGGAAGAATTAAAACTTTTGCTTTTACCGCGCGACCAAAACGATGACAAAAACGTCATTGTGGAAATTCGCGGCGGGGCAGGTGGGGAAGAGGCGGCGCTTTTTGCCGCGGTCCTTTACCGCATGTATTGCATGTATGCCGAAAGTGTCGGGTATCGTGTGGAGCCGCTAAATAAAAACGAAACCGAACTTGGCGGTCTTAAAGAAATCACCTTTATGGTTGTCGGCGAGGGTGCTTATTCACGCATGAAGTTTGAGAGTGGCGTGCATCGCGTACAACGCGTGCCCGAAACCGAAACGCAGGGACGCATTCATACCTCGACGGCAACAGTGGCAGTTCTGCCCGAGGCGGAGGAGGTCGAGGTGGAGATTGCACCGTCCGACATCCGCATGGAAAGTTGTAAAAGCAGTGGGGCAGGCGGTCAACACGTCAACAAAACCGAGTCTGCCGTGCGCCTGACACACTTGCCGACGGGAATTATCGTTGAATGTCAAGAGGAGCGCAGTCAGTTCAAAAACCGTGACAAGGCAATGAAACTTCTGCGCGCGCGCCTCTACGATATCCGCCAAACTGAGCAGAACGAAAAAATCGCAACAGAACGTCGCTTGCAGGTGGGTACGGGTGATCGCAGTGAACGCATCAGAACGTATAACTATCCCCAAGGGCGCGTGACGGACCATCGTATTGGTCTTACCCTATACTCCCTTGAAGCCTTCCTAAACGGCAATATCGGGGAGATGCTTGATGCGTTGGCTACCGCCGATGCGGCAGAACGCTTAAAGGGAAGTACCAATTAAAATTTGACATTAAAAAAATGACAATAGGAAGGAGGACGTACGCTTTGCAGACAAGGGTAGAGTCAGTTGAGAACCTTGACACAAAGGCCTCAAAACAAGCACTTGCCGATGCGGCAAAGATCATTCGGCGCGGTGGACTTGTTGTGTTCCCGACGGAGACAGTTTACGGCTTGGGTGCGGATGCCACAAACCCCGATGCTGCATCAAGCATCTATCAGGCGAAGGGACGTCCCTCCGACAATCCTTTGATTATTCACGTGGCAAACCCCGAGGATGCGGCGAAGTATGCGGTGACGTCCTCGCTATACGCGCGCTTGGCGGAAAAGTTTATGCCGGGGCCGTTGACGGTGGTGATGCCCGTTCGGTCGATAATTCCCAAGACCGTCACGGCGTCCTTACCGACAGTGGCGGTGCGTTGCCCGCTTCACGTTGCCGCACGCGAGTTAATTCGACTGGCAGGTGTACCGATAGCGGCACCGTCTGCCAATTTATCGGGGAGTCCTTCGCCGACGACGTTTCAACATGCCGTTCGGGATATGATGGGACGCGTGGATATGATTTTAGACGGTGGGGCGTCAGAGATTGGCCTCGAATCCACCATTGTGAAAATTGAGGATGACGGATCGCTCTTACTCCTTCGTCCCGGTGGGATTACCGTCGATGATTTAGCCACACTGGGGTGCCCCATTCGGGTTGCCGATGCGGTAATGGGTGCCTTAAAACCGGGAGAGCAGGTGTTATCACCCGGCATGAAATACAAGCACTATGCACCGAAAACCCCTCTATATCTGCTTGACGGCACGAGAGATGCGTGTACGGCATTCCTTTTGGGGCGAAGCAGTGGCGAAAAAAAGCCGCGGATGGCTATTCTTTCGTATACAGAGGACGTTTCGCACTTTGAGAGCGCCTTACCGGCAATAAAGGTGCTTTCCTTCGGTTCGCGCCAAGACGAACGCTCACAGGCACGCAATCTTTTCGCGCTTTTGCGCGAGGCGGACGAACTTTCGGTAGATGAACTGTATGCACCGCTTCCCACCGCGAACGGTGTGGGACTTGCTCTATATAACCGCATGATTCGTGCGGCGGCACATCAAATCATCAAATTGAACGGATGAACGGACAAGCACTGTTTCAACCGAGGATAGAGGAGAACATATGGCAAAGAGAAAAAACGACGGACAACTCACCTTCCAAGAGGCGGAAATTACTTACCAGCCCATAACGGAAACAATTGAAAAAAACTATATGCCCTATGTTATGAGCGTGATCATTTCCCGTGCGATTCCCGAAATCGACGGGTTTAAGCCCGCGCACAGAAAACTATTGTATACGATGTATAAAATGGGTTTGATGACGGGGCAACGCACAAAAAGTGCCAATGTCGTCGGTCAAACCATGCGCTTGAACCCCCATGGAGATGCTTCGATTTACGAAACCATGGTGCGCTTGACACGCGGTAACGAGGCATTGTTACATCCTTTCGTTGACTCGAAGGGAAGTTTTGGCAAGCAGTATAGCCGTGATATGGCATACGCCGCGCCCCGATATACAGAGGTCAAACTGGATTCGTTCTGCCAAGAATTATTCGCGGGAATTGATAAAAACGCCGTGGATTTTGTGCCGAACTATGATAACACCATGGAGGAACCGACGTTACTTCCCACCTCCTTTCCTAACATTTTAGTCTCCCCGAACCTCGGTATTGCCGTTGGTATGGCATCCTCTATTTGCTCTTTCAATTTGGAGGAGATTTGTGATGGAACTATCGCGCTCCTGAAAAATCCAAATTTGTCCGTTGATCGCATGCTCGACATCGTTAAGGCGCCTGATTTTTCTGGTGGCGGCCTTTTGATTTATGAGCGCGAAAAGATGAAGGAACTGTATGAAACGGGTGTGGGCAGTGTGCGTTTGCGCGCGCGTTATGCCTACAACAAGGCGGATAATTCTATTGATATTTTGCAAATCCCGTATTCCGCATGCATTGAAAGCATTATGAAGAAGATTGCCGATCTCATTAAGGGTGGGCGTTTGAAGGAGGTTTCGGATTTGCGTGATGCCATTGACTTAAATGGCTTCCGCTTGACACTCGAATTAAAGGGGAAGAACGTAGACCCCGACAAGTTGATGGCAAAACTCTACCGTTTGACACCGCTTGAAGACTCCTTTGATTGCAACTTTAATATTTTGGTCAACGGCGCGCCGCGACAGATGGGTGTTGTGGAGGTTTTGCGCGAGTGGATTACCTTCCGCATTGCCTGCCTGCGCCGCGAATTGACCTTTGACCTCGGCAAGAAAAAGGACAAGTTACATCTGCTTTTGGGCTTGGCGACCATCCTTTTGGATATCGATAAGGCCGTTCGTATCATTCGCTCGACCGAACACGAGGCGGACGTCGTCCCCAACTTGATGGAAGGCTTTTCGATTACGCAAATTCAAGCCGATTACATTGCGGAAATCAAGTTGCGTCATTTGAACCGTGAGTATATCTTAAATCGCGTGAAGGAAATTGAAGGCCTTCAAGCGGAGATTGCCGAGTTGGAGGCAATTTTGGCAGACGAACTGAAATTGAAGGCTCGTATAGCCGAGCAATTGAAGGAGATCAAGAAGAAATACGGAAAGCCCCGTAAAACGCATTTGATAGGCATGGAGGATGTCACAGAGGAGGACACGGAAGAGGAAGAAGAAAACTACCGTGTACGCATCGTGATGACAAAGGAAGGCTATATCAAAAAGCATTTGCTGACGTCCTTGCGCGGCAACGACGAGCAGAAGTGCAAGGAGGGCGACTACGTCGTTTACAGTGAGGACACCGATAATGCGGGGACCGAACTGCTTATCATGACAGACCGCGCACAGGCCTATAAATGCCGCGTGTCAGACGTGGATATAGTCAAGGCTTCGGCTCTGGGCGAATACCTACCCGCCAAGTTGAAAATGGACGAGGATGAGCATCCCATTATGTGCCAAGTGATGACAGAATATAATCCCCGTCATCATATCATTTTTGTCTTTGAGAACGGTAAAGGCTTGCGTGTTTCCGTCGATAACTATCAAACGAAATCAAATCGCCGTAAGTTGACATCGGCGTTTTCGAGCGCATCTCCCGTTGTTGCGGCCATTTATGAGAAGGAAACGATGGACGTTTTGCTTGTCGGTAGCGGCAAAAAAGCCATTTTAATTCGCTCGGATATGATTCCCGAAAAGGCAACCAAGACCTCGGGTGGCGTGACGCTCTTCCAGTTAAAGGCGAAAACCAAGTTGCTTGATGCGACGGCAGACTATGCGACACGGTATCCGTCGGGCGAGCATTGCCGTAAGCGTAAAATTCCCGCCGTTGGTGTACCGCTTTCGGGGAAGGGACGTTTTGAAGAGGAAGAGGAAGCGTGACTTTTACGCACGCAAATAACGGAATTTGTCAATCCTTCTGTTTCTGTTTTTAGGTGAATTTTGACTTCGTTTTTTGTCGAAAAACGCTTGACTTTCGGAAGGAAAAAGTATATAATATGTATATCAAATACTTTGGAGGTAGTTACCATGAAAAAGTTTTTAGCATGCGCACTTCTCTTTGTAATGATGTTTTCCGTACTCGTTTCTTGCGGCAGTGGCAAGAGCATTGACCTTGATGATGCCAAGAAGACACTTGAAGCAGAAGGTTATGAGGTTGAACTGATCACTGTGCCCGAGGAGGCGAACGACATTTTGGAAGATGTCACCGATTACATCGACATTGAATTTGAGGGTGGCGTCGAAAAGGCCATGACAGCGATGAAGATGGATCTTATTGGCGAGGATAGCGGTATTGAGTCCGTTAGCGTTATTCAATTTGAAAAGGAAGCCGATGCAAAGAAATTGGTTGATGCTTACGACGACATGATGGATGCTTTGAAGGAAGAATTGGGTGATGCTGCCGATAGCGCAATGATGGACGCAATGGTCATCAAGCGTGCAGGTAAGAGCGTTATCTCCGGCACCAAGGCCGCCGTCGATTTGATCGACTAATTACATGTAAAAGCGCACCAAATGCGTGATGCATTTGGTGCGTTTTTGTTTTTCTTTATAAGACAATGATGAAAATTCCGTTCAATGCCGATTGGGCATAGGACGGGATTTTTTTGTGCGAATACACTTATAGTAGTTTTTTGATTTTTATTTGAAACGTCCTTTTTGAAAATCTCTCTTTTTTGTATGTTTTGAAAAAAAAGTGGTATATTAAAAATATCATTAAAAAGGAGTGGGCTTTGATGCCTGAAAAAGCATGAAGAAAACAGTTTGGTTATTTTCACTTCTCCTCGTTTGCACGGCACTTTTTTGCGGATGCAGTCGGGAAGAGGCGGACATTTACTATTTGAATTTTAAGCCCGAGGCGGCATCTGTTTATACGGAAATCGCCAAGGCTTATAAGGAGGAAACGGGTATCGATTTGCGCGTTGTGACGGCGGCATCGGGTACCTACGAACAAACCTTAAAGAGCGAGATCAGCAAAAAAGAGGCTCCGACCATTTTCCAAATAAACGGTCCAAAGGGGTATGCCGCATGGAAGGATTACTGTCTTGACCTGAAAAACACCGAGTTATATAAGCATCTGACTGATAAAGACAGTGCCATTCGAGAAGGTGACGGCGTATACGGCATTCCTTACGTCGTAGAGGGCTACGGCATTATTTATAACGAAGAGATCACAGATAAGTATTTTGCCTTGACAAACCGTCAAAGAACTGTCAATTCTATGGGCGAAATAAAGAGTTTTGCCGCCTTGAAGACCGTTGTTGAGGACATGACGGCACACAAGGCAGAAATAGGCATTGATGGCGTTTTTGCCGTGACGTCACTCAAATCGGGCGAGGATTGGCGTTGGCAAACGCATTTGGCAAATCTCCCTGTGTATTACGAATTTGCGGAAAAGGGTATTGAGTGGTCGGCAGATAAGGGAACGGATACCGTAGATTTTAAATATGCACAGAATTTCAAGAATGTTTTTGATTTGTATATTCAAAATTCGACGGTCAATCCCAAATTGTTGGGAAGTTACCAGGTGGCAGATTCCATGGCAGAGTTTGCGATGGGAAAATGCGCGATGGTGCAAAACGGCAACTGGGCATACAGTCAGATAAGCGGCGTTAGCGGCAATACGGTTAAGGCGGACAAAATCAAATATTTGCCCATTTATACGGGCATTCCCGGTGAGGAAAATCAAGGGCTTGCCATCGGTACGGAAAACTATCTTGCCATCAATAAAAATGCGACACAGGAACAACAAAAGTTGGCGGCGGATTTTCTTTATTGGCTTTATTCAAGCGAAAAGGGCAAAGAATTTGTGACGAAAAAACTTGATTTTATAGCGCCCTTTGACACCTTCTCCGAAAATGACCGTGTGAGCGATCCCTTGGGACGTGAGGTCGGCGATTGGATGGCGCGCGAGGGTGTTAGCAGTGTTCCGTGGGCGTTTACGGTGTTCCCTGGACAGAACTTCAAAAGTGATTTTGGTGCCGCACTTCTGCGGTATTGTCAAGGCACGCTCAGTTGGGAGGATGTCGTCAAGACCTTTAAGACACGCTGGGCAGAGGAGGCGTAAGGCATATGAAGCGGCAACTTGGGCGGTATTTTCCCGTTTTCGTTCTTCCGACGCTTGTCGCCTTTTTGATCTCCTTTGCAGTCCCGTTCGTCTTGGGTGTTTATCTTTCTTTTACCGAATTTACGACGGTGACAAACGCCACTTTCGTTGGGGGCGAAAACTATATTCGCGCCTTTTCCGAAAACAGCGGTTTTTTGGAGGCGCTTTGGTTTACCGTGCGGTTTACCGTCGTTTCCGTTTTGACCATCAATATAATCGCTTTTTTCCTTGCGTATCTTTTGACAAGCAAAATTCGTTTTAGAAATGCCTTTCGCACTGTCTTTTTCATGCCAAACCTGATAGGCGGCATCGTTCTCGGATATATTTGGCAATTGATCATCAATGGTGTTTTATCGGGCTTCGGCGTGGATATCACTTATAAGGCGAGTTATGGTTTTTGGGGGCTCGTCGTTCTCATGAACTGGCAGATGATAGGATATATGATGATTATCTATATTGCCGCATTGCAAAACGTACCGCCTGAAATGCACGAGGTAGCCGCCATTGACGGCGCCAATCGCACCCAAAGTCTTCGACACGTGATTTTGCCGCTTGTCGCGCCGTCAATTACCATTTGTCTTTTTTTGACGTTGACAAACGCCTTCAAGATGTTTGACCAAAACTTGGCGTTGACGGGCGGCGCGCCCGGGCGTGAGACGTCCATGCTCGCGCTCGATATTTTCCGCACCTTCTACGGTAGCGTGGGAGATGAGGGCGTCGGTCAGGCGAAGGCGGTCATTTTCTTTGTCATCGTTGCTTTAATAGCATGGGCGCAAATGCGGTTTTCCGCTTCCTTTGAAAGGGAAGATTAGCAGGTTGCGCAGAATAATTCACCGTAAAACGGTGGAATGGAGATTGAAATGGAAATCAGTAAGAAGTATCGCTTCATTGTATTCATCTTGATGGTGGTGCTCGCCGTTTTGTTCGTTGCACCGATACTCATAGTATTGATGAATTCGTTTAAGGGGCAGTTTTATATTTCGGGTGCCCCGTTTGCCTTGCCGACGGCAGAAACCTTTGTAGGATTTGATAACTTTCTGTCGGGCATTGAAAAAATAGATTTTTTCAGTGCGTTTGGCTATTCTTTATTTATCACCGTGTTTTCCGTTGCGGCAATCGTTTTGTTTACGTCAATGACGTCTTGGTATCTTGTCCGTCGGCGCACGCCCTTGACGCGGCTGTTTTATCTATCACTCATATTTAGCATGATCGTTCCTTTTCAGATGGTCATGTTCACCATGAGTAAAATCGCCAACGTCTTGCACTTGGAAAACCCCGTCGGCATCATTTTGATTTATCTTGGTTTTGGTGCGGGGCTATCGGTTTTTGTTTTTAGCGGATTTGTGCGCTCGTTACCATTGGCGGTCGAGGAGGCGGCGAGCATTGACGGATGCAATCCTCTCAATATGTTTTTTAAAATCATTTTTCCGATGATGAAGCCGACCGCCGTCACCGTTTCCGTGTTGAATGCGATGTGGATTTGGAACGACTACCTTTTGCCCTATCTCGTTATAGGTAGCAAGTATCGGACCATCCCCGTCGCCATTCAATACTTGCAGGGCGGTTACGGCTCACGCGATATGGGCGCCTTGATGGCGATGCTTGTGTTGGCTATCGTCCCCATCATCATTTTTTACGCATTTTCTCAACGCTTCATTGTGCGCGGCGTTATCGCAGGGGCGGTGAAGGGATGAACAGTTTTCAAAAAAGAGGCGCAGGCGTTCTTTTGCCCGTCTTTTCGTTGCCCTCCCCTTATGGGATAGGAACTCTTGGGGGCGAGGCATACCGATTTGTCGATTTCTTGTCAAGGGCAGGGCAATCCTATTGGCAACTTCTTCCCATGACACCGACAGGATACGGTGATAGTCCCTATCAGTCTTTTAGCGCTTTTGCGGGCAATCCTTACTTTATTGATTTGAATGAGGCTTGCCGTTTTCTTGGGATTACCGAGCAAATGAATTTGCAAGGCGCGTGGCAGGAGCAAGATAATGCGCGCGTTGATTACGGCTTGCAATATACCTTTCGGTACGACGTCCTTCGGAAAATGTACCGTCTGACAGATCGGCGCTTGCGCGCGGAGGTCGGATACACGCGCTTTATTCGTGAAGAACACGACTGGTTGCATCCTTTTGCCGTTTTTATGGCGCTAAAACGGCGCTTTTGCGGAAAAATATGGCAGGAATGGGACGAGGGCTACCGACGCTATCCGTGCGATATAGAACTTCTTTCCATGGACGACCGCGAGGAAATGGGCTTTTGGTATTTTACGCAATATCTCTTTTTCGTGCAGTACAGAGCCTTGCGCGCCTATGCAGCGGAGCGTGGCATACAAATCATAGGAGATATACCGCTTTACGTTTCACTTGACTCCGTCGACGTGTGGAGTGAACGGTGTAACTACCTTTTGAATGAGGAAGGCTACCCAACAGAGGTGGCGGGCGTGCCGCCCGATCTTTTTTCGGAGGATGGGCAGTTATGGGGCAATCCGCTTTATGACTGGTCATATATGGAGGCAACGGGCTTTTCTTTTTGGCGGCGGCGTATACGGCATGCAATGTCGATGTATGATTACGTGCGCATTGATCATTTTATCGGCATGGTCAACTATTACGCCATCCCCGCAGGGGCAACTACTGCCCGAAACGGCGCATGGCGGCGCGCGCCTGGGGAGGCACTTCTTTCTCGTCTTGTGGAGGACGGGGCGCGCCTGATTGCCGAGGATCTGGGGGTTCTTACTGACGAGGTCGTGCGCGTAAGAGATGCCTTTAACCTCCCCGGTATGAAGGTTTTGGAATTTGCCTTTGACAGTGATGCGCAAAATCGTTTTCTGCCCTGTAATTATGAAAAAAATGCAGTCGTCTACGGGGGCACCCATGACAATGAAACTCTGGTGGGCTATTTTTCCCATGCATCCCCTTGGATTTTAGCGCGTACGGCTTCATACTTCGACCTTTCCACCAACGAGGCACATGCCTTGGCAAAGGCGGTTATTCGGGCAGGGTATGCAAGTTGCGCCGATTGCGCGATCATGTATCTGCCCGACTTGATGGGATTGGGGAATGAGGCGCGTTGTAATACCCCGGGGACAACGGGGGCAAATTGGCAGTATCGACTGCCGCATGACTGGGAACGGATGGTGTCTTGCGAATTTCTTCGTGAAATGGCATCCCTTTATAATCGATAAAAAAAGGGTTGTCACACGCAAAGCGTGTGACAACCCTTTTATTTTAACTAACGATTAAAGAAAAGTCAGAAGGTAAGAAATAATGGGCATGGAAATGAGCGAAAGCACGGTGGAAACAGAAACCATCGCACTTGCATAAGCGGCATCACCGTCAAATTTTTCCGCGAGCATGGAGGTCATCGTTGCCGTTGGCGTGGCGGCGGATATTAAAACGACGGCGGTAGACGTGTGGTCGTTGCATATTCCCGCTTTCGTCAATACAAACAGAAGACAGAAGACGAGGGCAGGGCAAACGAGAAGACGAAGAATGAGTGCCAAGGAAAAACGGCGGTCAAAGAGCGTGCGAATTCCTTTGAGGGCGTCGGGCATGCGGTAACCGACGATGAACATGGAGAGGGGCGCCACAAGTTCTTTTATACTGTTAAGGGCATCGTAGAGCACGTTTTCTTGCGGTAAAAAGTTGTAAAGGTGCAAAACGAAAGCGAGAATACCTGCCAATGTGGCGATGGTGGTGGGGTTTGTAAGCGCCATTTTGAGGGAAACGTATTTTTTGTTTCCGCTATACATATAAAAGCCGAGTGTCCAGGCGAAAATGTTAAAGACGACAACGTAAACGGATGCGTATATGACCGCCTCTTTGCCTAAAACATAGTTGATGAGAGGGATACCCATAAAGCCCGCATTTGAAAAAATAACGGCGAAGCGCAAGACGGTTTGCCGACCTTTTTCGGTCTTGCGAAAGGAAAGGAAGGCAATCAAAATGGCAATGAAATGCGAAGCCACGGCCAAGAGGAAAACGATACCTGCGCGTTTGGCAATGGCAATATCGAAGGGACGAAGGAATGCCACAAAAACCATGATAGGTTGCGCTATGTAAATAATGAGATTGGTTATATCGCGCCCGAATTTTTCACTGGTTAAACGTGTTTTTCTTAAAACGATGCCGGGGATCATCAAGAGGAGAAAAAGAAAGACACAAAGGGCGAGGCTTTCAATAATTTTTTCCATGATTTATTCCTTTCAAAACGGTGACAATCACCAAACGTATCTATTATAACTCTTTTTTTTCTTTTTTGCAATCTTTTTTTTCCATATTAAAAAGTTTGTGAATGTTGTCAATGAAATGCACAAAAGATTAGGTAATTTCGTATAATTAGAATGGATAATATTTTGAAAAACACACTTTCTGTTTGAAGAAAAGAGCAGTTTGTTAACGGGATACATTGTTTTTGGGCTAAAAAAACCGTGTGCTTGTTGCTAAAAAGTCGAAAAAAACGAAAATCTTCTTGACAAGCGACTGTAAAATCCGTATAATGTTATTGTTTAGTTTTGACAAAGGATATGGTGAAATTGTATGGCAATTAAGGTTTTGAAATTCGGTGGAAGTTCTCTTGCGGACGCAGGGCAGTTTAAGCGTGTCGCACAAATTGTGCGCGCAGAGGAGAGCCGTCGCTACGTTGTTCCTTCTGCACCCGGTAAACGGTATGCCGGTGATGCAAAGATTACCGATATGCTCTATCGTTGCTATGATTTGTCAAGAGACGGTCAACCGATTGACGAGATTTTTACGCAAATTGAAGAGCGCTATAACTCTATTATCAACGATTTGGGATTGACACTGTCGCTTGACCATGAGTTTGCGAAGATTCGCGCCTCTATTGCACATTTGCCCGGTCGTGATTACGTTGCCAGTCGCGGCGAGTATTTGAGCGGACTTGTTTTGGCGGATTTTCTCGGCTACGATTTTATTGATGCGGCAAAGGTCATCTTCTTCCATGATAACGGTATGTTTGATGCAGAGCGCACCAATGCTGTATTGTCAGAGGTCTTAAAAAAGCATCCGCGTGCAGTCATCCCCGGCTTTTACGGCAGTATGCCGAACGGAACCATCAAGACGTTTTCCCGTGGCGGCTCCGACGTGACGGGCTCCATCGTGGCACGGGCGGCTTCTGCCGACATTTACGAAAACTGGACGGACGTTTCGGGCTTTTTGATGGCCGATCCCCGTTGTGTGGATAATCCGCGCGTGATTGACGTGATTACGTATAAGGAACTTCGTGAACTTTCTTACATGGGCGCAACCGTATTGCACGAGGATTCTATTTTCCCTGTGCGTATTGCAGGTATTCCCATCAACATTCGCAATACAAATGATCCGACGCAACCCGGAACCTTGATCGTGGCAACCCCGCCTGAGGGAAGCGTTGCTCCGCAAATTACAGGCCTTGCATCGAAGAAGGGCTTTTCCATCATCACTATCGAAAAGGATATGATGAGCACGGAAATCGGTTTTGGTCGCCGCGTGTTGGAGGCACTTGAAATGCACAAGGTGTCCTTTGAGCATTTGCCGTCGGGTATTGATACCATCTCCGTTGTTGTTGCGACGGCCGAGATGGAAGGGAAGCGGGATATCATTTTGAACGATATTAAGCGCATGACCAACCCCGATGCGATTCACATTGAGGACGGTATTGCACTGATCGCCGTTGTCGGTCGCGGTATGGTTAAGACAAAGGGAACTGCGGCGCGCATTTTCTCTGCGATCAGCGATGCTTCAATCAACATCAAAATTATTGATCAGGGTTCCAGTGAGTTGAATATCATTCTCGGCGTGGAGGAAAAGGACTGCGTACAGGCTATGCAGGCGATTTATAACGCCTTCGATCAATAATGAAATTGTTTTTTTGAAACGGTCATCTATTTAATTTTGCCGAGAGGGGCGCTCACTTGGTTGCTTGCCGAGCAATAGAGTGGATGCTCCTCTCGTATTTTTGCCGTTTTTTAGGCTCTGTAATCAAAGTTGGGGCAACCAACACGTTACAGAGCCTTTTTTCTTTTATACCTTACGCGGTAAGCGTTCTTTCAATGGCATCTAAAAATTGTGCCTGTTCGTCTTCGTAAAGGACGGTATATACGACAATGTTGCCAAATGCCTCGGCACGCGCCGCGTCTATTTTTCCTTTTTCATCGGGGAAATAGCGGTCATCCCAGTCTTCCTTCATGTCTTCAAGTTCGTCATTCAAATGCGCCTTTAAGCGCCGCGCCGCCATGCTATCCTTGCATGAAAAAATGCCGTATTCGTCGCAGGCAATGTCCTCCGCCCGCTTGGCTATAAAGGTGTCGTATTCATCGGGGGAGAGGCCAAAGACGGATGAAAAATATCTTTCGTTCAGTGAAATCATGCTTTCGTGAAGGGTGATATGCTTTTCGGCGGTTGCGGAAAGTGTGGGAAGTGATACGTCCGTGCGGTATTCTTTTTGTGCCATACTGTCCGCGCATGAGGCAAACAGTAGCATGAGCAGTAGTAAAGAGAGGAGGGTGAAGAGATGCGAAAAAAGGCGGTTTTTACATGGCTTTTTCATGGTGGACGCCTATCCTTTCTTTCGGTTGTTTTTCGGGTGTAAAAAGCGTTTCCTTCAAAAGTTCTGTCAAAACGGAAATGATTTTTTGGCACCCTTTTTTATTCCAATGGATGCCGTCTTTATGGTCGAGCATATGCGAAGGTGCAAAGGCGTTTTCCATCAGGTGCGCACTTGAATTGATAAAGAGGATGCCGTTTTTCTTGGCTATATCCTCAATGATGACGTTTGTACGGTCAATGTCCGATTGCTTGACGGCGGCGTGTTGTAGCACGGGAAAAACGGAATTGAGCACAAGAATTGTTTGGGGTGAGTGCTTTTTTACCGTTTCAATGAGGCTTTCGTATTCCTTTGTAAACGTTTCTCTATCCATGAGGCTACATCCGTTGATGCCGAGGGTCACGACAAGACAGGCAGGCCGTCGAAGCGCGAGCAAATCGGCTAACGGTATTAAAAAAGTACCTGCTTCGGCAGGATTTTCTTTGATTTTCATAAGGGCGTTTGTGTCGTCCGGAAAAAGATGAAGTTCTTTTAGCATACTGTTTGTCAGTTTGATTTTTTTTGACGAAAGCCCCCACATGGAGAGGGTGTTTTGCGCACCGCACCATACACGGGTCGTATCCTTTCCATCGGGCAAAACGCCGTGATACCGCAGGGAATTGGTCGTGGAGTCTCCTAAAAAAACAATGTCGTATGTGTCAAAAAAAGAAGTCCTCTCCATTGATGACACGGAGAGGACGGTGGCAGGTTGACAAAAGAGAAGTAGCGAGGTAAGCACGCCTGCAATCAGGCGGAGATGCTTACAGGATGGATTCATAATCATCTGTTCCTTTTTTTGTGTTGTCGGTGTTTTTTACGGTTTTTTCGTTATTCGTACCCGTCATATAACCGATGGCGCGTTTGAGGAAAAAGACGGCGGTGGCAATGAGTGCGTAGCACACCGTCAAAAGAATAAGATAAATAAAAATTTTACCCGTATTGGACGAAAGGCTCAAACGGTCCGATGCGACAAAAATGACAAAAAAACCAATTAAGATGGTTGTATAATTCAAAATCAGGGCAATAAACTTTGGCAGAGATTGAATTTTGAATAAAATCATTGAAAACGCAACGAGCAAAGAGATGGCAAAAATTTCAAAGAACCTACCGAGGGGAATGGCAGGCTCGTCAAGCCAACCCTCAGTTGTCGTAAGGAGCAAAAGAAGAAATGTGACGATGACTGTATATAGGCAAGCCATAAGGAGCGCGTGCCCAAGCCATTGACATACGGTACGCAACGAGAGTTTCATAAGAATATCCTTTCTTTGATGAAAAAGTAAACTATATAAAGACTACTCTTTTAGCATACCATATTTTTCGTCGGAATGCAAGACCTACCGGTGCTTTTTTGACCTCTTTTATTTTTTCTTGCGCCTTTCGCGTCGTTTATAGTATGAGCAGAGGCGATTTTATAATGCCTTTTTGCTTTTTCCAATTCTTGACGGCTTGAAAAACATTGTGCGGTGGGATAAAAATCATGTGAAAATAATATGAAAAATCTCAATAAAAAGCCTTTTCCTTTTTGAAATCCGTTGACTTTTTCTATTATATATAGTATAATAATCTCTGTATAGCAGTAGATGTGCCGTTGACCGACAAAATGGCTGTTTGAACTGCTGTCATTATAAAATCTTTTTGTCGGAGAAAATGTGGCATTATGACAAGACGTGAAGAAAGAGAACTTGCTTTAACTTTGCTTTTTGAGTGGAGTTATGACCGTGTTCGTTCCTTGGACGAGATTTATGATACGGCGAAGGAAGTGCGCGACATACAGGAGAGTGCTTATGTCCGCCGTGCGCTTCGGGGCATTGGCGAGCACGTAGCAGAACTTGATCTTACCATTGACGATAACACCAAGGGCTGGAAGAGAAGCCGCATTTCGCGTGTTTCCCTCTCCCTTCTTTATCTTGCATCCTACGAGATGATGTTTTGCCCCGATATACCCGTTCGCGTTTCCTTAAACGAGGCTATCGAACTTGCAAAGCAGTATGACGATGACCGTGCCTACTCGTTCGTCAACGGCGTTTTGAATGCCGTGGCGCAAAAAGCAGAGGCGGCGCGCGCGTAAGCCTATGAAGGATAAAATAGTCATAGGGGTGGACACAAGCAATTATACCACCTCACTTGCCTTGCTTCGCACGGACGGCACGTTGCTTGAAAACTTAAAAATGCCCTTGCCCGTGCAGGCAGGGGAAAGAGGTCTTCGCCAATCGGACGCCGTCTTTTTCCACGTAAGACAACTGGCTCCGCTTTTTGCCTCCGCCTCGAAAATTCTTTCACGGGGGACGGTTGTGGCAGTTGGCGTTTCGGCCACGCCCCGTCGGGCAGAGGGCTCGTACATGCCCTGCTTTCTTTCGGGGGTGGCGAGCGCGCAAGCCGTTGCCTCGGCGACGGGCGCACCGCTTTTCACCTTTTCGCATCAATGCGGACACTTGATGGCGGCTCTTTTTTCGGCAGACCGTATGGACGTGGCAGAGAAGCCTTTTGGCGCGTTTCACGTGTCGGGCGGAACGACCGAACTTCTTCGTGTATCCGCAGAGGACGGCTATGGGTTTGATGCCGAACTTGTCGGCGAAACCAAGGATTTGAACGCAGGACAGGTCATTGACCGTGTCGGCGTGGCAATGGGGCTTTCTTTTCCCGCGGGTGCGGAACTTGAAAAACTTGCTATGGAAAATACGGCGCGCGTACCGCGCAGGCGGTTGCGCGTGGAAAATTGCTCTGTCAATCTGTCGGGGTTAGAAAATCTTTCACTTCGCTTGTATCACGAAAGTGGTTCGCGCGCCTTGTGCGCCGCCTTCGTTTTCGGGGAACTTGCGGAAACCATTCGCACAATGGGAGAGCAGTATGAGGCGCGCTATGGGAAAATGCCCATGGTTTTTGCGGGCGGTGTCATGTCAAACGTGCTTATTCGGCGTGTGTTGGAAGCGCGCTTTGAGGCGGTGTTTGCCGAGCCCGAACTTTCGCGCGACAATGCCGTGGGTGTTGCCGCCCTGGCGCTTCGCCGCTATCTCGCCACGTGCGATAACCCATGATATTTCATTTTTACGAAAGGACAGTGTGCTATGTCATTTGGAACAAAAGTACTGCTTCAACCTGTGACAGTATCTGTCCTAAACGAGTACGTTAAACAACTTGTTTCACTGGATGAAGGATTGCAAGCCGTGTGTGTATGCGGAGAAATTTCTAATTTCACCGCACACAGGAGCGGACACATGTATTTTTCATTAAAGGATGAAAATTCTTATATCCGCGCGGTGATGTTTCGCTCTGATGCAGAGAGGCTGCATTTTCGTCCCGAAAACGGCGTGCGTGTCGTTGTTTTTGGGCGCGTGTCCGTCTACGTGCGTGACGGACAGTATCAACTCTACGTGTCACGCATGGAGCCTGACGGCATCGGCGCGCTTGCATGGCAGTTTCAACAGTTAAAGATGCGTTTACAGGCAGAGGGTCTTTTTGATGAAGACAAAAAGAAAAGGCTCCCGACCTATCCGAAAAAAATCGGTGTCATTACCTCACCGACAGGGGCGGCAGTGCGCGACGTTATCAGTATTTTGCACCGTCGATATCCCATTGCGGACATTCTTCTGCATCCTGCGGCAGTGCAGGGGGCGGAGGCTCCGTCTTCCTTGACGGCGGCACTCAACACCTTTGCGCGGCGCGCGGATTTGGACGTGATCATCATTGGTCGCGGCGGCGGCTCTTTTGAAGATTTATTTGCCTTTAACGATGAGGCTTTGGTACGGGCGATTGCCGCTTGTCCCATTCCCGTCGTGTCCGCCGTCGGTCACGAAACGGACTTTACCTTATGCGATTTCGTTGCCGACCTGCGTGCGCCAACCCCCTCGGCGGCGGCGGAACTTGTTGTTCCCGATATAGCCGAACTTCTTTTACGCATTGACAATCAAAGGGACCGCGCCATGCGTGCCATGCGCGTCAAACTTGACCGCGCCGAACGCGATGTAAAGAGGCTATCCTCTTCTCGCGTATATCAAATGCCCGAGACGCTTTATGATGAGCATCGGTTTCGCTTGATGCAATTGACGGAGCGTTTGGAGGGGTGCGTGGCGGCACGGCAGACGCGTGCGGCAGAACTTCTTCGTACACACGCGGCGCGCTTGCAGGCGTTAAGCCCTCTGGGCGTTTTGGCGCGTGGCTATGCCGCGGTCAAAA
>JAZSOK010000007.1:0-1568 GCA_045536865.1 Eubacteriales bacterium | reverse complement strand
CCCGATGGTGAATTTGGCGGCAGAGTTGACGGGTGGGTCCTATCACGACGTCGACAGTAATGAAATTTCCTTCAAACTTGCCGCAACCATTGCGTATAAGGAAGGTATTCCCAAGGCAAATCCCGTGATTTTAGAGCCTGTCGGTTCTTTGAAGGTGACGGTTCCCGATGATTACGTGGGCGACGTCATGGGCGATATGAATAAACGCCGTGGAAAGGTTATGGGCATTGAGCCGTGTGAGGATAAGCCAGGTTGGCAGACGGTCGTTGCCGAGGCACCGCAATCCGAAATGTCCGACTACGTCATCACCTTGCGCGCCATGACCCAGGGACGCGGACGCTTTGATTTTACGTTTGAGCGTTACGATGAAGTTCCCGCATCTCTTGCACAAAAGGTCATTGCAGAGGCCGCAAGCCGCGCTTAAATCTAACGGGGTGTTGCACAACCGTGCAACACCCCACATACTGTGTTATCAGACATTCTCATTAAAAACAATTAAAATCATGCACCGATATTCGACAAGGAGCCATCATGTTGACAAAGGAACTCATCTCCCGTATTTTTACGCACATTCCCACGTTGCAGACGAAACGATTGATTCTTCGTCAGATATGTCCGAGGGATGCGGAGGATATGTTTGATTATGCTTCAAGGGAAGAGGTCACGCGGTATCTTTTGTGGTCGCCGCATGAAACGAAAAGTTATACGGCACATTACGTCAACTATTTGCAAAAGCGGTATAAACTGGGTGATTTCCACGACTGGGCAGTTATTTTTCGTGAAAACAACAAAATGATAGGCACCTGCGGCTTTACATCCTTTCAACCCTCTGCCAATACAGGCGAGGTTGGTTACGTTCTGCACCCCGATTATTGGGGCAAGGAAATTGCAAGCGAGGCATTGTCGGCGGTGATAGATTTCGGTTTTCATCGGATGCAACTGCACCGTATTGAGGCGCGGTACATGGTCGAAAACGTTGCCAGTCGCCGTGTGATGGAACATTGCGGTATGACCTTCGAGGGTGTTTTGCGTGAGGCGGTCTTATGCCGTGGAAAATATGAGGACGTGGGTGTTTGCTCGATCCTTGCCGATGAATTTTTTGAAAACGAAAAGAAATTGACCGAAGAATAACGTAGGTATTGGCCTATAAAGTAAAAAATAGAGTATGGTTGCCACATGCACGAAGCATATTAGCGACCATACTCTTTTTTTATTCTAATTCAAACGCGCCTGTATAAAGACTGTAATAATTGCCACGGGCGGCTATCAACTGCTCGTGATTGCCCCGTTCAATAATTCTGCCGTGATCGAGGACGATGATGACGTCGGCATTTTTGACAGTCGAAAGACGGTGCGCGATCACAAAAACGGTGCGTCCTTGCATCAGGGCATCCATGCCCCGTTGGACAATCGCCTCTGTTCTCGTATCAATCGAGGAGGTTGCCTCGTCAAGAATCATGACGGGGGGATCGGCGACGGCGGCGCGTGCAATCGACAGGAGTTGGCGTTGCCCTTGGGAGAGGTTGGCACCGTTTCCCGAGAGTGGCGTGTCGTAGCCTTCGGGGAGG
>JAZSOK010000164.1:0-1840 GCA_045536865.1 Eubacteriales bacterium | reverse complement strand
GATTCGCAATACGGGTGGTTTGATGATTATTGCGCCCCTGTTGGTGCTTTACCTCTTCTGCCAGCGTTACCTGATTCAAGGTATTGAGCGCTCCGGTATTGTCGGTTAAGTTACGATATCCAAAGAAAAACTGCCGCATTTTTGCGGCAGTTTTTCCTTTCTTGCAAATCGACGAAAAAGGCTTGGGGCACATTGATACAAGTAATAAAAGCGGAAACTATGTCGCAGAGCGTGACATAGTTTCCGCTTTTCAAGAACGCGCGAAATAGATGTTTTTGATAGAACGATAAAAACTTTCAAGTTCATCTTCCGTGTTTTCGGGACCGAAACTAATGCGTACACTGCCATATTCGCCTGTTTCTAAGGTGCGATGGGCAAGCGGCGCGCAATGAAAGCCGCCGCGCACACAAATGCCGTCCTTATCTAAAAGAAAAGCGACCTCCTCCGAAGAGCGATGCGGAAGGTTAAAGGAAAGAAGACCCCCTTCGGGTTTGGCGGCGTATACAGTGACGTTTGGAAGACTGAAAAGCATTTCCTTCGCACGACGGCAAAGCGCGCGCTCGTGCATTTCTACGGCGGAAGTGCCACCGTGTGCGAGGATATAGCGAAGACCTGCTCCCAAGGCGGCGATGGCAGGAGTGGCGAGCGTACCTGCTTCATAGCGATCGGGTAACTCTTCGGGCATTTCGGGATTTAGGGAATGCGAGCCGCTTCCTCCCTCCATAAACTCCATCAGGTAATCCTTTTTGCGTAGATAGGCAAAGCCCGCCCCCTGAATGCCGAGCAACCCCTTGTGAGCAGGCGCGCAGACGGCATCCGCACCGCTTTCTCGAATGGAGAAGGGAATATGCCCTGCGCCTTGCGAGGCATCGATAATATAATAAATGCCTCTTTGACGGCAGAAATCACCGATTTCCTTGACGGGCAAACGTTGTCCGTTGACGTTAGAAACGTGCGTGCAGATAAGCATACGCGTGTCTTTTGTGCAAAGCGCTTCTATCTCTTTCAATACACGGTTTGAGGTCTTGAAAACGGAATAGTTAATCACGCCATCGCGAAACAGTCGATAAATCGGACGAAAGACGGCGTTATGCTCGAGGTCGCTAATCAAAACGTGGTCGCCGTGGCGAATTCTTGTTTTGATGGCGAGATTGAGGGCATGTGTGGCGTTTTGCGTGAATATAAAGTTCTCGGGTTCTTCGGCATCAAAAAAGGAGCAAAGCGCTTCGCGCGTTTCATAAATGCGCTCGGATGCGAGTAGCGAGAGGCGGTGGCCGCTTCTCCCGGGGTTGCCGCCCTCCCGCACAACTGCATCACGCATGGCGATAAGAACGCTTTCCGGCTTGGGGTAAGAGGTTGCAGCGTGGTCAAAATAAATCATAGTAAACTCCGTCCACCGTTTGACGGCGGCATTACAGAGGGCAGACTTACACGGGCTCTTTTTATCCTTTGCCGCGATAGGGAATGCCGAGTTCGCGGAGAATCATGGTTGCCGTCATGAAGTCTTTGGCGTCTATTTGTAGGGCATAGCGACAACCGTCATCGTCGTGCGGCAGGTCTTTTCTCAAAAGAGCGCGGATACCTTTTCTTTCAAGGGCTCTTTTTGCCTTCATGGCGCGTGTTGAAGAGCCAATGAACAGGCTATAATCGTGCATATCATATTTAACGGTGCGTGAGCATCGTACACCTCGTTTGCAAGTTTTGTATCGAAAAAGACCGATACACTATCAAGATATGCAAAAAAAATAGGTGTGTGCGCCAAAAAAAATGAATGTGCTATGGACTTTTTTTCATATTTATGTTATAATAGGGGTTGTAAACCTTTTTAGAAAAGGTTTAG
>JAZSOK010000170.1:0-5740 GCA_045536865.1 Eubacteriales bacterium | reverse complement strand
AGAAAAGAACTCACATTTGTCTACGACAAGTGTGGGTTCTTTTTAACTAAATCCGTCCTTACAGACGGAATAAATCCCACTGCGGTGGGATGAAATCACTCCGTGATGAAATCCGACTTTGTCGGGATAGGAGGACGGATTTAATTTCATCTGCGTAGCAGATTTCATCCGAGCATAGCGAGGATTTCACCGTGCGATAGCACGATTTCATTAGAAATGAAAGTTGCTGTTTCAGACTCCAAATACAAAAATAGACCCGAGGCGTTGCCTCGGGTCTATTTTTTTGCCTCTTTGTTTGGATTTTGCCGCCCTTTCTCTTTTTTGACAATCCCCTTGACATTTTACGGCTTTTTGTTTATAATACAATGGGGGGATAGGGAGTGTTTTTCAAAAAACTCTCTGTAACACCTCTTCGATGCAGACGGTGATTTTTGTCTGTATCGCATGGTTTATATGACACTTTAAGGGTGCGCGCTTTGCCGTGTGTTCTTGAAAATATGTATATTGAAAGGGATTTTTATGGACATTTTCTCTGTTTTATCTCTCATTGCAGGTCTTGCCCTTTTTCTCTACGGTATGGACGTTATGGGCAACGGGCTCAAAAAGAGCGCGGGACGTAAGTTAAAGACCATTCTCGGCAATCTGACTTCCAGTAAGTTGAAAGGCTTTTTCCTTGGACTTGGCGTGACTGCCATTATCCAATCATCCTCTGCCACCACCGTCATGGTCGTTGGCTTTGTTAACTCGGGCACTATGTTGCTCGGACAAGCCATCAGTGTCATTATGGGTGCGAACGTCGGCACGGCAGTGACCGCTTGGTTGACGGCGTTAAACGGTATTGAGGGCGGTGCCGATGCGACCGCTTGGCTCAACTATCTCAAACCCGATGCTTGGATGCCTATTCTCGCTTTGATAGGTATCGTCTTTTTGATGTTCGCCAAGCGCGACAAGCAAAAAGACATCGGCGCCATTTTGATGGGCTTTTCCGTATTGATGATCGGTATGAGCACCATGTCCGACGCGGTCGGTGGGCTCAAGAATGATCCGAATTTTGCAGAGTTGTTCACGCTCTTTGAAAACCCCTTGTTGGGCGTTCTTGCAGGAACGATACTCACCGCCATCGTGCAATCCTCCTCGGCCTCCATCGGTATTTTGCAGGCGTTGTCCGTGACGGGTGCCATCTCCTTCGGGACTGCCTTGCCCATTATTCTTGGACAAAATATCGGTACGTGTGTGACCGCCATGCTTTCATCCATTAGCGCAAATAAAAACGGTAAGCGTACCGCCGTGGCGCACCTTTACTTTAATGTCATTGGTGTGGTTTTCTGGTTGGGCATGTATTACCTTGTCGGTTATATCCTCAACGTTGCAGGCATTTTCGATGTCTTTGCACTGGCAAACAGCACGACGATTGATATGTTTGGTATCGCCATCGTTCACACCATCTTTAAACTCTTGGCGGTCGGTTTGATGTGGCCGTTCACCAAGGTGCTTGAAAAATTGGCTTGCGCCACCATCAAGGGTACGGACAAGAAGGGCGACGAATACACCTCTATGCTCGATGACCGTTTGCTCGACACGCCTGCCGTTGCCATTAACAACTCCAAGCGTGTGGCGGCGCAAATGTCCGCGCTTTCGTTTGGCTCTCTGCGACAGGGACTTGATCTTTTCAATCAATATGATGCTAAAATTGCACAGGAAATTCGTGCAACAGAGGACAAGGTAGACATTTACGAGGATGCTCTCGGCTCTTATCTTGTCAAACTTTCTTCAAAAGATATGTCCGTCAAGGATAGTAGCGACGTGACAAAAATCTTACACATTATCGGCGATTTTGAACGCATTTCCGACCACTCGGTCAACTTGGTTGAATCGGTGGAAGAAATTCGGGATAAAAACGTTTCCTTCTCGACCTTCGCGCTTTCCGAATTGGCGGTGATGCGTATGGCGGTGGAAGAGATTTTGCAGATTACCGAACGCGCATTTGCCGAAACGGATATTCATTTGGCGGCAACGGTAGAGCCTCTTGAAGAGTTAATTGACGATCTTCGTGACCAAATTAAACTTCGTCACACCATTCGTCTGCAAAAAAGTTTGTGCAGCATCGAACTTGGCTTTATTCTCTCCGATATCTTGACAAACCTTGAACGCGTCTCCGACCACTGCTCTAACATTGCGGGTTGCGTGTTAGATATGGCACAAAATGATATGCATCTGCATGAATCCATCCGCGCCATCCGCGCCGATGAGGCTACCTTTAAGGAAAAATATAACGCCTATGCAGAAAAATACGCCCTCCCGCCAATGGTGGATGATGTTGCCACCGATAAGCAGAAGTAAAAAACGGGGTGCATGTTGGCAAGGCGCCGCAAGCATCACAAAGAAAAGGCTTTCTGCTTTTCAAATCGGTAAAGGACTAAAAACAAGAGGATTTAAGTTTGCAACCGTGCAAACTTAAATCCTCTTGTTTGTTTTTAACAATAGGTGTATTTGGTGCTTTGATAGCGAATGCTATTCATTTGGTAGTGTGTAGCAAGTTGCTTAAAAATCAGCGAACGTCGCCGAGGAAGAAGAGGGCCAGTGTGCCTGCGCCCGAGTGCGAGCCGATGACGGGACCGACGTAGTTGTAAACGATCTTCTTGGCACCGACGTCACGAAGAATCAGTTCGCTCATATAAGCGACGTCATCTTCACAGTCGCCGTGACTGATGAAGACAACCTGATTTTTGGGATCGATGGCATGCTCCTTCATTTGTTGTACGAGTGCCTGAATAGAAGCCTTGCGTCCTCTTGCCTTGGAAACGGGTTGCAGGGTACCTGCATCATCCATGTGCATGACGGGCTTGATGCTCAAAAGAGAGCCAACGAATGCCACCGTCGGCGATACACGGCCGCCGCGCTTCAAGTGGTTTAGGTCCTCAACGGTAAACCAATGGCACATGTGCAATTTGTTTTCTTCGAGCCAATCGCGTGTTTCTTCAATGGTCTTGCCTGCCTTGCGTGCTTCGGCGGCATGATAAATAAGAAGTCCCTGTCCCATGGAAGCGCAAAGTGAGTCTACCGTAAGAATGGTGCGCTCGGGGAACTCTTCTTTTAACTGCTCACAAGCGATGTGACCGGACTGATAGGTGGTGGAAAGTCCCGAGGAGAAGCCGATATACAGAACGTCCTCGCCGTTTGCCAAAATCGGACGAATCATTTCCAAAAAAGCATCGATGGAGGGGGCAGAGGTTTTGGACATTACACCGGTTCGCAGGATATCGTAAAAATCCTTGAAGCCGATGCTTTCTCCACCCAAATCGTTCTGATAATCTTTTCCGTCAAGCGTCACCGTCAAGGGAAGAACTGCAAGTTCCAATTCTTCCGCCAAAGAGAGAGGCAGGTCGCACGACGAATCCGTAACAATTCTGAAATTTGCCATTGAAAAACTCCTTTCTTAAAAAAGAACATTCTTGATCCGGAAATATTATACATGATTGATGCTCGTTTTTCAATAGATATATTGTGAATTTTTCTCTTTTGCTCTCTAAATGGATGATAGAATAAAAAGAAAAAAGCGACACGAGGCGCTCCTTTTGAGGAAAAATGAAAAAATTCTATTTGTTTTTTGATTTTTTTGTTTTTTGGCATTGACAAACGGCATTTTGTTGTGATATAATAACGGACGTACAAATCATACTGGGATATAGCCAAGTTGGTTAAGGCACAAGACTTTGACTCTTGCATTTCGCTGGTTCGAGTCCAGCTATCCCAGCCATCTTAACGCATCAATTTAGATGCCGACGAGAAAACAAGAGAAAAACGGAGATTTCGAGAGATTTCTCCGTTTTTTTCGACTCTGAGTTTTTTCGAAATTTTGTAGATGCATTTCGGGCATTTCGAACCTGTAGCCGGATTCGAACCAACGAAATGCACTTTTTCATATAAATGCCCGGCAACGTATAAATCGTGTACAGATCCGAACTACCACACAAGTTGCCAAGGTAGATGGCTTGGAATCCTATCAAGCGTTTAATCAGATGGTTATTCAAGCCATGCCTTCAATCGTCATAAACAAATTCTATTGTCCTCTTACCGTTGATCTCTATACCACAAACAGTTGGGGGGATATCAATGATGAGGCATATGAGGAAGACGGCGAATTTGCAGCTCGACACGAAGATGCCATCCGTGATGCACTCTACGCAGAGGTAGCCCGTGATGAGGAAAAAATGGCAGAATACTCGCTTTATGTGACCTCGTCACAGTTTTCTCCGGTGTTTTTTTTGTAATATATAGGCACAAGATAAAAACACAGGAGGTACCGTTATGGGAATCTTTGATTTATTCAATAGAGCAGATATTAACAGCGGTGTTCAAGAATATATGCAGACAGAAAACGCAGTCCTGTTGGATGTTCGCACTGACGGTGAATATCGGGAAGGTCACGTTCCCGGAAGCATAAATCTGGATGTAAACAACATCAATAATGCACCCTCAGTAATTACGGACAAGCAAACACCGATTTTTGTATATTGTTATAGCGGCTCCAGAAGCGCCAGAGCAACATCTGCTTTGAAGGCTATGGGATACGCTAACGTCAAAAACATCGGCGGCATCAGCGGATGGCGTGGCAAGATTGAGAGGTAAGAATATGAAAGTGCTTATTGTTGGCGGTGTAGCAGGCGGAGCATCTGCTGCTGCAAGAATTCGTCGTTTGGACGAGCAGGCTGAAATCCTGATTTTTGAAAGAAGCGGGCACGTTTCCTATGCCAACTGCGGTCTGCCGTATTATATCGGTGATGTGATTACCGATCCGGAGGAACTGACGTTGCAAACCCCGGAGAGCTTTTATAACCGTTTCCGTATAGATGTACGGGTACATCACGAGGTTGTTGCCATTCACCCGGACAGCAAAACCGTTTCCGTGAAGAATCTGACCACCGGCGAAGCATTTGAGGAAAGCTATGATAAGCTGATCCTTTCGCCCGGTGCTAAACCGACCGCACCGCGTCTTACAGGTATCGACGGTGATCGTGTATTCACTTTGCGTACCGTAGAGGACACCCTGCGGATCAAGGAATTTATCAACGCAAATAACCCTAAGTCAGCAGTTATTGCAGGCGGCGGATTTATCGGTCTGGAAATGGCAGAAAATCTAAAGGAACTGGGACTGGATGTAACCATCGTTCAGCGATTAGGACAGGTGTTGGCTCCTTTGGACGAAGATATGGCAGCAGGACTTCATCATCTTCTTCGTAAGCATGGTGTAAAACTCAAATTTGGTTCCTCTGTGGAGGGGTTCCGTCAAGAGGGCAATGCCGTTACCACACTTCTAAAGGATGAAGCTCCCGTGGAGTCTGATATGGTGCTCCTGGCTATCGGGGTAACACCGGATACAGTCCTTGCAAAGGAGGCAGGATTGGAGCTGGGTCAAAAGGGTTCAATTGTGGTCAATGACCGTATGGAAACCTCTGTTCCCGATATCTATGCTGTCGGCGATGCGGTGGAGGTTTGCCATTTTGTGACCGGTGAGAAGTCGCTGATCTCCCTTGCCGGACCTGCCAACAAACAAGGGCGAATTGCGGCAGATAATATCTGCGGCGGTGATAGCCACTATCACGGCTCTCAAGGAAGCTCGGTCATTAAACTATTCAATATGACCGCCGCTTCAACCGGTATCAATGAAAAGACAGCAAAGGCAGCCGGCATTGAATACGACAAGGTGGTACTGTCTCCCGGAAGTCATGCCGGCTACTAT
>JAZSOK010000179.1:0-4493 GCA_045536865.1 Eubacteriales bacterium | reverse complement strand
CACACTCACCAGCTACTCGCCCTGCTTCAGAAAAGAAAAGGGCGCTCACGGTCTGGAGGAGAGGGGTGTATACAGAATACATCAGTTTGAAAAGCAGGAAATGATAGTTGTATGCAAGCCTGAGGACAGCATGATGTGGTTTGATAAGCTCTGGCAGAACACCGTTGATCTTTTCCGTTCGATGGATATTCCCGTCAGAACGCTTGAATGCTGCTCGGGTGACTTGGCTGATTTGAAGGTCAAGTCGATTGACGTTGAGGCATGGTCGCCCCGTCAGAAGAAATACTTTGAGGTCGGTAGCTGCTCCAACCTCGGCGACGCACAGGCACGCCGCCTGAAGATCCGCGTCAACGGCGAAGACGGCAAGTATTTCGCACACACTTTGAACAACACCGTGGTTGCGCCCCCCCGTATGCTGATTGCTTTCATTGAAAACAATCTGCAGGCAGACGGCTCCGTGCGCATTCCCGAGGTCCTCCGTCCCTACATGGGCGGCATGACCGAGATTCGCCGTAAGAAATAAGGTTTCAAATCACCCCGACAAAAGCATCTGTCGGGGTGATTTTTCTCCTGTTTTCGTGCTCTGAAAAGCGCTTTTTGAGACAGCAAATTTTCTTTCATTTTTTTCATTTTTTTTGAAAAAAGGTATTGACTTTTGTATTCTCTTATGTTAGAATATAGAAGTGCTGATGAGAACTCGACACAACTTATGCGGGTGTAGTTCAATGGTAGAATTCCAGCCTTCCAAGCTGGTCGCGTGGGTTCGATTCCCATCACCCGCTCCAATACGCGCTTGTAGCTCAGTGGATAGAGTGCCCGGCTACGAACCGGTAGGTCGCAGGTTCGAATCCTGCCAGGCGCGCCATGAAAAAAGTCACTTTTGTCTACTGATAAAAGTGACTTTTTTTAATGATATCCGTTCCTCTCGGAACGGGTGATATATCTTCGATATGATATCGCACTTCATGCGATGATATATGCCTTCGGCATATGGAGGAACGGATATTATATCATGCTTGCAAAGCAAGTATATCAATATTGCCTCGCAGTAATATTCACTAAAAAACGATAAAAGCAGAAGAGAGAGTAACGCGGAAGTGAAATTCCGAGAAACTCTCTCTTTTTTCTTTTCTGTCGATATATCGGCTCTGCCGACTCGATATGTTCTCGCTTCGCTCGAACTCGATATAACCGCCCTTGTGGTCGGTTTCGATATGATATAAATCCGCGCTCACGCAGTGAGTATATCGAGCGCGTTAGCGCATATCGAACGCCGTAGGCGTATATCGAAAATCCGCGCAAGCGGATTTATATCGATGCGTGATACTCCAACCGGAGTATCACGCTAAACGCACCATGCTCTTTTCTTTCAATCAATAAAACGTCGCCACGGGATTATCGGGTTGCCCACTTTTTTCATAGGAAACAACGTGCAAGACAGGTCCCATTGTGCCGTACAATTTGTGATATTCCATCTTCAAAACCGCCGTCAACAAAATCCAATCCTTCGTTTTGACGGGGAGTTCTTTTTGGGACAGGCACACCAAGCCGCGATAGGCAATGTCCGCTTCACAACACGTCATAATATGTCTGCCAGCGACAAACGCATGCTTGCCAAGGGACGCATCTCTTCCGACAAGCCCCTTAAAGCAAAGCGTTTTGTCCACGTATTTTTCGGGTTCTTCCGACATATCTCTATACCAAATGGCAAAATCCCTATCCTCAATATAAATAACGGGGGCGTTGATATCAAACGGCAGGGGGTCCTCAATGTCATCATATTCCAAGCGGCCGTCGGGATATTCGTACGCAATGGCGGCAGAACGGCTAACGCCGCGCACCAACTTGTGCAGTGCCATTTTGTCCGTACTGTCGTTACAACGGTTGAAAACCGCCATCTCACAACTTTGCAACTTATCGACCATCAGGCTTCTCATGTTGGCGTTGTAGGTCAGAACCGTTGTCGCATCTGCCAAAAACAGTTCTTGATATACCATCCATGTTTCGGGAAGTGCGTTATAGAGATTTTCGAGCGTCCACATGCCGTTATACTCAATCATCACGCGATCTGCTTTGCATTCATCGGAGAGTTTTTTTAAGTAGTCTGCGGTCAACTGTGCAGGATTATCAATGACTTTGAGCGTTGCGTTCGGGGAGGCAAAGGCAGAAAGGTCGTATTCCTCAATGCCCTCCTCGCAAATCAAAAGCAAGGTTTCTTCACCACTGTTAAAGTTAGCGTCCTCCATGGTTTCTTGAATGACGCCCGTTTTTCCTGCTTCCAAAAAGCCCGTAAATAGATATACGGGAATTTCTCTGCTTCTCTGTTCCATGTTTATCACCTCTTGTGGGATGCTTATGCTTCAACTGCAAAAAGTTTGGCAATTCCCTCTTTGTCAAGGCCCGTGCCAATGACGCAAAGACGGCCCGTCACGCTCGGTGTGCCGCGGCGGATATCCGCCTCACCGGGTACGTAATCAAAATGAATCCATCCGCCATCCTTTGCGGCGACAATGCCCTTACTCCTCAGGACCATGCCGTACGCCGAGGATTCCGTAAACGAAGCCAACACGGACGCTATTTCTTCTTCGGTATAACGGCGCGTTGTTTCTGTCCCCCAACTACCGAACACCTCGTCCGCGTGATGATGATGCCCCTCGTGGTCGTGACATCCGCAAGTACAGCCCTCGCCGTGCTCATGGTGATGGTGTTCATGGTCGTGATGATGCTCGTGTTCATGGTCGTGATGATGCTCGTGTTCATGGTGATGCTCGTGGTCATGGCATCCGCAAGTACAGTCCTCGCCGTGCTCGTGATGATGGTGATGCTCATGCTCATCTTCGTCATGATGATGGTGATGTTCATGCTCCAATGCTTCCAACGACACTTCTAACGTATCGCGCCGTTCCATTGTTGTAAGGATGGTTTTGCCGTCCAATTCTCCCCAAGGGGTTGTCACGAAGACTGCCTTATCATTTTCCGCTTGCAAAAGCGCCATTGCCTCTTGCACCTTATCCTCGCGTGCCGTATCCGTATGACTGAGCACGATGCATCCCGCATTTTGAACTTGGTCAATAAAAAATTCACCGAAGTTCTTCATATACATACGGCACTTCTTGGCATCGACAACCGTCACGCAGGCATTTAAGGTGGCGCCTGCCGTTTTCGCATCGCCGATAGCGCGCAAAACGTCGCTCAACTTACCAACGCCCGAGGGCTCAATCAAAATACGGTCGGGGGCATACTCCTCCAAAACCTTTTGCAAGGCGCGTCCAAAATCGCCCACCAGACTGCAACAAATGCACCCTGAATTCATCTCCGTTACCTGAATGCCTGCCTCCTCTAAAAAGCCGCCGTCGATCCCGATTTCGCCAAATTCGTTTTCGATAAGCACCAAGCGTTCGCCCTTGTAGGCCTCTGCAATCAATTTCTTTATCAGCGTGGTCTTTCCTGCACCAAGAAAGCCCGAGAAAACGTCAATTTTTGTCATTTGTCCTATCCTTTCATCTACTAAACACTATTTTGCGGTATAAAAACCGCTTTTATCCTATACCATAAAATTATACACCTTTTCCCCTTTAATGTCAACCGTTCTTTTCGCTTTATAGGATAATTGTGATTTCCTATAAAAGTGCGTAGCCAAGGCGGCGTGCCGCGCGTTTTTGTAATGCGAAGAATTTTTTCGGGTAGTGTTGCATTTTTTGTGAAAATGGTGTATAATGTATTCGTGCCCAAAAAGGGTTCCCTATGGGGGCGTAAAGGTTTCGACGGGGATTTTGAGGCATTATAAGCGTGGCGAGCCGAGCACACTCGAAAACTGCTCAACTTAAAATTAAACGCTAACAATAATAGAGTAGCATTGGCTGCCTAACGGCAGTTCGCGGCATTAGCCGCCCCGTCCCGTGAAGAAGTATCGCGGTCTTCTCGGGGCGTCAAATGAGCGATGAACGTGCATCGGGCGTTTCTCTCGTCCCGATCATGCAAAAGAGAGATACCGATTGTTTAGCCTGTCTTTCGGCGCGGCATGAGGGAAATTTAGTAGAATGACTGCCCACGGAGAAAGTGATGTCAAGAGGTTTTCGGACAGGGGTTCGATTCCCCTCGCCTCCACCAGCGGCAAGTTGCCGCCCCCAAAAATCGGGAGAGTTAGCAATTTGTCAACACTCATCACACGATGGTGCGGCTCGGATTTAACCCCGAATGCTCCACCAAAAATTCTCGGAAGCGTAGCGACCGAGAATTTTTACTTATTATCTCTTCACTCTTCGCTTTTATCAAAAACCAAAGACGAAGTGGCATCTGCCTTCTTTTTAACCTTTATTTTGAAAGAAAGGAAACCGTTATGCAAAATAAGACGAGAGCCGAAATTCCCGAACAGTACAAATGGGATTTTTCAGATATTTACAGATCAAAAGAGGACTGGGAAAAAGCGCTTGCCGCGTGCGAAAAGAAAATTGCCGACATCCCCTCGTATGCAAACGATATGACCGCATCAA
>JAZSOK010000003.1:0-9829 GCA_045536865.1 Eubacteriales bacterium | reverse complement strand
CACCTTGTGCAGGAGGAGTTGTCGGGGCTGCCGTAGGAGCCGCAGTCGGAGCTGCCGTAGGAGCAGCGGTCGGAGCTGCCGTAGGAGCAGCGGTCGGAGCTGCCGTAGGAGCAGCGGTCGGAGCGGTCGTAGGAGCCGTTGTCGGAGCCGTTGTCGGAGCGGTCGTAGGAGCCTCGGTCGGGGCTACCGTAGGAGCCGTTGTCGGCGCTACTGTGGGAGCGTCAGTCGGCGCTACCGTAGGCGCCTCGGTCGGAGCCGTCGTGGGAGCCTTTGTCGGCTCTGCATCTCCACCGCATGCGGCAAAGACAACAAGCATTGCCACAAGGCATGCGAGAAGGGAAATTGTTCTTGTTACTGTTTTCATTGTAAAAATTCCTTTCCACAAACAATCTATATCATGTTGTTTGTACTACATTAAGCGGCAATATGCCGCGCTTATGCAGAGGGTGGTTTCCGCCCTCTTCTTCTTAGGGTGACTGAAAATCAGTCGGTCAAGCCTGCACGGCTGGGGTCAATCGGCTTGAAATTGGGATTGAGTGTATAGACAATACTTCCCTCAAAAGTACGCAGACGATCGTCTTTTTTCTTTCAAACCAAACAAGAAACCTGTTTTTTCATTCGTTTTTGGTAAAAAAATCATTTTTTGCAGACTTACGCATCCTTATGACAACACCTGCATAACGAACCTTCAAAAGCGCAATATCCTTTGATCGAAATAGCGACGCATACCATCCGTGTAAATTATAACACAACCAATACCAAAAATCAATGGTTTTTTTGCTTTTTCTTCGATTTTTTTGGTTGTTTTTCTTTTCCATATAGGCATACACGGTCATTCGGAAGGCAATACAAAAAGGTAGTTTTGATACTGTACTCATGACCAACAATCAATTCTGCGTCATTCGTACTACACAAAACGGCAGAGGACGGATACCGTCCTCTGCCGAAGTGTCTAAATATAAATGTTATTTGGTCAAGCCTGCACGACTGGGGTCAAGCGGCTTAAATTCGGGATTAAGTTTATAGATGATGCTATCGTCCTTCAAGCGGAAGTCGCCGCCTTCAAAGTCGTAAAAGCCGACGTCAGTGGTGTCACCCTCCAAATAGGTCATATTCCCTTCCACAATGCACTTGTCCGTGCCATACTCGGGGATATCCAATCCACCGCCGCCATACATCAAATTGTTTTTATAAATATTATAGATCGGTGAGCGCGAAAGAATTTCATCATCCTCGGCGGGGGAAACCTTATAAAGCCAAACCCAATCGGGAGAATTGACGCCGGGTAGCGCACGGTCATTCGCCGCGTTCATAAACGTCCACATGGGATAGCGCTCCTCATACATCGCTGGATTGCCTCCGTAATAGGAGGAACGGAGAATGCCATTGGCAATGGCAGACCAGTTCTGTCCGGCGCAACCTGTTTCCGTCAGTTTACCGTTGATGGTGACAGGTGCGTACTCTGCAAAGTTTCGAACAGCCCCACTCTTTCCGCCGTTTAGACAAATGTTATTGATAACAACTGACATTTGGCTATTATGCAAATTGATGCAACGACCATTGAAGCCCTTCTCATTGTGAAGCACGTTGCCGTATACGTAGTTGCCACCCGACATATCATCCAGGTAAATACCGCAGTGGGAGTAATTCTGATTGTACATGAAGTTATAACGAATGTGCATGCCACGACTGGATGCACCGGCATACAACGGGCCGTTATCCCGCACAAATTGATTGCCACGCAAGATGTAGTTATACTCAAAGACAAGGTCAAAGGAGCCACCGACCTTTATGTTGCAATCAATCAATTCGTTATGGGAAACGACGTCACCGAAACCACTGATGAGCGCTATCGTAGAGGTGCTTTGTGTGCCGCCTTCATTGGTGATGACGTTGTTTTGGAAGATGTTACAAGTCGGATTCATCAACGCCTTTTTAAAATTTGAGTCAATAGAAAGAACTCTTTCAAACAGAGAGTAAATAACGCCTGACATATAGGTGTCACGCATAGTCACGCCGTAACCGCCGAGCGTTTTGAAATCACACCCCTGTACGAATACGCGGTTGGTTTCAATGAGCGAAACACCTACACCACGGCTATGTGCAAAGGAGAGGTTATTCAACACAACGTAAGATGCGTCTTTCACGTCAAGGAGTGCCGTATCACTGGGGGCCAAAGTAATACTTTCCGTGGGACGGCCGTAGATATAGAGAATCATCTTCTCCGTATCGACGAGATATTCCCCCTCACAGTCAAGGTCTTCGGGCATGTTATGGAAATAAATTCTCGTATGTCCATTCTTTTTGCAGCCCCATACGCTATCATTGGCATTATGTTTGAGGATATTTCTTCCTTCTTCATCCTTAATAAGACTGACGTAGAAATTATTAATATCCCATTCCTCATAAACCGCGCCGTAAGCGTACAGGTTATTATAAGCATTGCGATACTGTGAAACGCGCGCACCGTAGGTTGTATCGTCAATGTAAATTTCCCAACTGCCGACGTCGTCTTTATGCTCTGCGTATACCGTACTCGCACCCCACAAGACCTTTCCGTGCTTGCAGACGTTCAGTTTCCCATCCTCAACGTTCATGGTTATAATGCGTCCCGCGGAAATCTTCATTTCCTCGTTTACTTCACCTGCGTTCGGGAAACGGGCAACGTTGTAAATCTGATCGCCCACGTACAGAGATGCGGAGTTTGCTCCTGTCGGAATATCCTTAAAATCGTCCTTTGTAAAACCGACGGTGGTCAGGTCAAGTGCATAAATGTTTTTAGAGTTGTTGGGAGTAAATTTATTAAAGACGTCTTTATCTTCTTTTGTAACGAAATCTGCCTCGTCAACGGGCACAAGAAGTGCAGGATCAATGACCTTACCGCTGGAAACCGTGACCTTTTCGTCCTGATATGCGCTAATAAATAGAGGCGCATTCTCTTTTCCACTGTGCTCTTCGCTCAAAGAGGCGGGGGAGTAATGTCCTCCGCGCAACCAAATAACGGCGCCACCGCGATTTGAAACGTCCACAAGCGCGCGGTTAATTGTTTCGTAGGGTTTTTCCTTACTACCGTCGCCCTTGGTATCATCACCGTCGTTTGCGACAAAGATTTGCGTTTCCATGCTTTTTTCAAAGTTTTCGGGAAGGATACGGTCAAGCACCGTTACCTCGTCAGGCTTTTCGGAAACGGTCTGCAAAAAGCCTTCCCAAACACCGTTTACGTCGCAAGAAGAAATATTTACCTTCGGAAACGTTGTCTGCATATTGGTCGTGAACATCTTCATTTTCTCCATTTTTTCTTGTTTTAATAAACACAAATTAAATAAAGGCAGAAGAAAGGGCACTGCAAAATCTCCCGCAAGGGCGTAATTTTGCAGTGCCCTGTGCAGCGGCATACTACATTAAGCGGCAATATGCCACACTTCATCAGAGGGCGGTCACCGCCCTCTTTATTTTAGGGTGACTGAAAATCAGTCGGTCAAGCCTGCACGGCTCGGATCAAGCGGCTTGAACTCGGGGTTTTCCTCATAGATGATACTATCTTCCTTCAAGCGGAAGTCGCCACCTTCAAAGTCGTAGAAGCCGATATCGGTGTTATCGCCTTGCAGGTAGGTCATGTTGCCATCGACAATACACATGTCCCTACCAAAATTCGGGATGTTCAAGCCACCGCCGCCATACATCAAATTGTTTTTGTAAACGTTAAAGGCGGGTGTGCGTGAGAGGATCTCATCATCCTCGGCAGGCGAAACCTTATCCTTGATAACCCAATGGGGAGAATTCATAGCGGGAAGCGCGCGCTCATTCACCTCTGTGATGAACGTCCACATGGGATACCGTTTCTCAAACATCTCGGGATTGCCCGTATAATAACTATTGTGGATCATTCCCGCGATAGCAAACCAATTCTGTCCACCACCAACTGCTCCTGTCGGCTTACCGTTGATGGTGACGGGCGCGTAATCCGACTGGTTTCTAATGGCACCGGCACCGTCTTCACCGCCGTTGATGCAAATATTATTGATAATAACGTGTGCTTGACCGTTATGAATATTGATACAACGACCGCCGCGACCTTCTTGATAATGTATCACGTTGCCGTATACATAGTTACCGGACGACATATCGTCAAGGTAAATGCCGTATCTTGAATAATTCAAATTGTGCAAGAAGTTATAACGAATGTGCAAACCGCGGCTGGTTACACCAACGTAGAACGGACCGTTATCGAGCACGAACTGATTACCGCGCAGCATGTAGTTATACTCAAAGACAAGTTCAATCGAACCGCCCGGTCTTATGTTACAATCAATAAATTCGTTATGAGAAATGACGTCACCGAAACCTGCAAACATTGCTATCACGGAGGTGTCTTGTGTGCCATTCTCGTTGTTGAACACGTTGTTTTGAATGATGCTGCACGTCGGATTCATCAACGCTCTTGTAAAACTCGAATTGATGGAAAGCGTTCTGTCAAAACGGGAATAAGTAACGCCCGACATATAGGTATCATTTATGGTAACACCGTAGGTAGCGAGTGTGTTGAAGTCACAACCCTGTACGATCACGTGGTCGGTTCTATCAAGTGCCACACCCACACCGCAACTATTTGCAAAGGTGATGCCGTTTAAGACAACGTAAGATGCACCCTGTACGTCAAGGAGCGTCGTATTGTCATATGCCAAGGTCATGTTTTCGGTGGGTCGACCGTAAACATAAAGAGTCATATCCTCTATATCGACAAGATACTCACCCTCACAGTCAAGGTCCTCGGGCATGTTGTGGAAGTAGAAGCCGAGATTGCCGTTCTTCTTACATCCCCATGTGCTTGAATCCGCATTGTGCTTGATGATATTTCTTCCTTCGTCGTCCTGGTAAATGCTGACATAGAAATTATTAATATCCCATTCCTCATAAACCGAGCCGTACATGTACAGGTTATCATATTCATTGCGATAATTCGCGGCACGTGCACCGTAGGTCGTATCGTCAATGTAAATTTCCCAACTTCCGACATCGTTTTTATGCTCTGAATAGAGGGTACTTGCCGCCCAAGTCACCTTACCGTGTTTGCGGACGTTCATCGCGCCGTCTTCGACGTTCATGGTCGCAACGCGTCCCTCGAAAATCTTCATTTCCTCATTGAACTCACCTGCGTTCGGGAAGCGAGCAACGTTGTAGGTCTGACTTCCCACATACAGAGATGGGGAGGTTGCGCCTGTTTCGAAATTCTTAAAGTCGTCCTTCACAAAACCGACGGTAGTCAAGTCAATTGCATAAATGTTTTGGGAGTTATTAGGTGTGAATTTGTTAAAGATCTCTTTGTCTTCCTGTGTCACGAAATCGGCATCGTCAACAGGCACGAGGAGTGAAGGATCAATAACTTTACCACTGGTAAACATGACCTTCTCGTCCTTATATGCACTGATAAATAGCGGTGCAGATTCCGTTCCGCTATGTTGTGCGCTCAAAGAGGCGGGTGAATAATAGCCGCCACGCAACCAAATAACGGCGCCAACGCGGTTTGAAACGTCCACAAGCGCGCGGTCGAGCGTTTCGTAGGGATTTTCCTTACTACCGTCACCCTCGGTATCGTCGCCGTCGTTTGAAACGAACACCTGCATCAACATACTGTTTTCAAAGTTTTCGGGGAGGATGCGGTCAAGCACCGTCACCTCGTCCGGCTTTTCGGAAACGGTCTGTAAGAAGCCCTCCCAAACGCCATTCGCATCATACGAGGATATCGAAACGGGGGGGAACGTCGTCTGCATATTGGTGGTAAACATCGGGACGAAGGTCTTTCCAAGAATAGCATTCTCGCCTTCATCAAAGACCTTTTCAATGCTTCCCTTTCCAGCGAAACAGGCGGAGGTAAACGTTGTTGCGCCCGCGCTCACAGCCGAGGTCGATGTTCCTTCAATATATATAGAACCGTCAACGGCATAAATCGAATAGATATCTTTGCCGTTTGCATCTGCCAAATATTTATCGGTCAAGCCGACGTAAATAGCAGAAAAATTCTGCAACTCGGCGCAATCGCCTGTATATTCGTTGTCGATGGAATAAATACCGACCAAAGCACCGTAATGTGTCACAATGGTCTTTTGGATGGCAAGCGCGGCATCGTAATGCTCGTCGTCCGTCACCAAAATGTAGTCGCCAATTGGACGAGTATTCAAAGAAACGCTACCGACGTCACCGACAAGCCCCATGAGAACAGCCTCTTGCTCGGCACCTTCATTAACACTTGCGATAGCATTAACAAACGGTTGTTCCCCATCACTTATGAGGCCGCCCGTATACTCTGTGTTTTCTTCCATTTTAAGAACAACGCGGTCGGCCAGTGCCGCAATCTCGTCGGGTGTCAAATCAGAAGACGCAAACGCGACGGCAATTGCCTCACGGCGCGCACTGTTCGCCTCATGCAAGGCATCCATCAAAAGGGTTGCGGTCGCATATGCCGACTGCCCTATTTTCGAGGACGCAAACAAATTTGCGCGAATGGTGGAAAGTTCTAATGCTTTTTCGAGTGCTTCCGCATAACCGAGTGTAGGAAGAATGCCCTCTATTTGCGCTTGATAATCAGAAAGGTAATCGGGCACGGCCGCATATGCGCCCACCACAACGTTGACGGGTGACTGTGCATCGGACCAATGCTTATTTGCCTCCTCAAACTTCGCCTGTCCTGCCTGTGCAGCAAGCACCAAATTATCGTCGCACGGGGCGGCAAGAATGGAAGAAGTGGAGAAGCCGTTGCAGAGGAAGTACTCGGAAACCTCAAAAAGGCTAACGGTATCACCGAAAATACGATCGTTAAAATCAAGATAGTTGATGACCACTTTGTCTTCAATCATCACGGCAAAATAGGCACGAATGCGGTAATCGCAATTGACCTGGGAACTTGTTTTCAGGTCACCCTCCAAAACCTCGGACAACGCAACAGCAACGTCTGCCGTACCGTCATCTTTAATATTGAGATAGTCAAGTTTCGTTCCCCATTCGCCTGCGCGATAGAAGGCGTAACTGGATACGGACGATTCTTCCGCAACAACCTCGCCGATTGCCGTATCGTAACGAGCCGTCATCTGCTCGGGTGTGGCAGTTTCACTGAAAAGAACGCCGAGAAACGCTTTACCACCCGCCTTTTCCAAAATGGAAATTTCATCCATATTCAAGTTGTAAAGGAGACGGAAGGCGCCGTAATCCTTCGTGCGCGCTTGAATGCCTTCAAAGGAAATGTAAGAGTCCACGTCCTGTAAATCAAGTTTACCGCCCGTTTGCGCATATTTCAAGAAAATCGCTTCAAGTTCCTCTTTTGAAACATCCGAAAAACTCTTCCCTGCATATATATCGTAAATAGCCTGCTTCTCCATGTTATCAAGCAACCTGAAGTAGGACAGGTCAGGACGAATATGACACACCATATCTGCAAAATAGTTTCGTTTCATCTCGTCATCTGTCAGTGCGCGATCATATACGCGGATGGCGCGATAGCCGAAGGGCACCTTGCCGAAGTAAAGAGTGTTGTATGCCGCGGTGGGTGTTTTGCCCCCTTCCAGTGCCGACTTATAGTTATCGCTATACCTTGCATCGTATGCAAGATCAAAGGAACCCCTCGTTGAATTGTCGCCGGGCACCTGCGTAATCAGAGCGTCGCGGAAAAAGTCGAGGTCAAGGATGCCCTCATATTCACCTTCCGCCACCGTATAATCAAAGCGGAAAGCAACTTGATATGTTTCCAATCGTGTATGACCGAAGAGTTTGGCGTTCGTGCCACCAAGGGAAATCCATCCCGCATCGAATGCCGTTCTTACGTCGGCGGTGCCTTCTCTTGGAGCACCCTTAGCGCCGCCGGAGCCCGAAATAAAGCCGTAAGTTTCATTGGCCGGGCTTGAACCACTCCCAGTGTCATAGTTTCTCGCCAAAAGTTGCTGTGACAGGTTAGGCATCCTAAATACGCCGGATTGATCTGCTCCTTCCGGCACATGATAGTCCTGTTGGAAGAGGGTAACCTCGACCGTCACGTCGTCAAGCACCGCGATATCGGCATCCCCGTTCTGCACGGTATGGTAGGGCAACAACGAGCCAAGTTGCAATACTCCTTTTGAGAGGAGCGCACCGTCTGCCGCCGTGTGATTAGTGGCAGTTGTCTCTGTGAAGGTGGCTGCTAAATCCGAACCTTCAATATTATTGAGCAACGTGGTGAAGGCCACGCCACCTTCCTCCATGCGCATGGCATCCCACGAGAAGATCAAACCGTCTTGCACGTAAAGAGAAAGGAGTTCTATTTCCTCATCAGAATAATCACGGGGCGTCACGGCATCAATTTGCGCCTCAATGGTTTGCTTACTCGTTTCACCAAGCAATTCGCTTGAAAGCACCTGTGTCAACACCTTTTGAATTTCCGCATCAAGCGAAAGGAACTTCTCGGGTGCAACACCGTAAAACTTAAAAAGATCTGCAACGTGGTTTTGTGCCATCTCTGCTTCCGTCAGCGTGCGGTTATACACACGAATAGCGCGATAACCGAAAGGCAGACCGCCAAAGCAAAGGTCGTTGTGTGCCACAGTGGGCGTTACTGACGTATCTTTGTAGTTATCACTATATCTTGCATCGTAGGCGAGGTCATAAGTCGCCTTTGTCGTAGTGCTATTAGGATCATAGGCAATCAAACCGTCGCGGAAAAGGTCGAGGTCAAGGATACCCTCATAGGCACCCTCTGCCACCGTATAATCAAAGCCGAAAGCAATTTGGTAGGTTTTTTGCTTTGTATTACCGAAGAATTTGACTTTCGTGCCGCCGAGGCCAACCCATCCGCCGTCGAGGGCCACTCTTACGTAGTTCGTGCCTTCTCTCGGGGCACCCTTCGCACCGCCGGTAGCCGAAATAAAGCCGTAGGTTTCATCGACAGGTTGTGAGCCACTGGCCGTGCCGTTATTATACGCGCGAAGATACTGTGTTAAGTTAGGCATCACCAATGTGCCGTTTTCAGCACTTCCACTCGCAACAGAATAGTCCTGTTGGAACATGGCGACCTCGACCGTTACGTCGTCAAGCACCTTGATATCACCCACCATATGGAAGGGTAACAGTGAGCCGAGTTGCAATACTCCTCTTGACAAAATAGCACCGTCTGCCGCCGTGTGATTGGTGGCAGTTGTGTCTGTGAAGGTGGCTACCAACTCCGAGCCTTCAATATCGTTAGGCAACGTGGTAGGCGCCGTATCGCCCTCCTCCATGTCAAAGGCATCCCATTTGTAAATCAAGCCGTCACTGACATACAAATCGTCATATGTAGCAGAGGCTTGGGAGGCGGGCTCTTCTGTCGCAAAAATCTGCAAGGGCACCCCTCCTACGGTCATGACCACTGCCAAAAGCATAGCGAGTGTTCTTTTTGCTGTCTTCATATTGTTACCTTTCCTTCCCCACCGTCAAAAACGGTGACCGCATAAAAATCTGCTCTTAGATAAACCGTGCTTCATATTCTCACAAGCCGCGTTTAGCGTCGAGCACATTTAGCATACTTAATTATATCACATCTTTCCCCGAAAGTACATGGACAATCGTCTTTTTTTCTTTCAAATCGTCCAAAAAAACGTTTTTTCGTTCGTTTTTTGGAAAAAAAGATTTTTGCGGGATTATGCATCCTTTTGCATTACATGCATAACGAACCTAAAAGCGTACTATTCTTTGGTCGAGATAGTGATACATACCATTGTGTAGATTATAACACAACCAATACCAAAAATCAATGGTTTTTTTGCTTTTTCTTCGATTTTTTTGGTTGTTTTTCTTTTCCATATAGGCATACACGGTCATTCGGAAGGCA
>JAZSOK010000073.1:0-13065 GCA_045536865.1 Eubacteriales bacterium | reverse complement strand
GGAGGAGAAGCAATGAGCCGTTTTTTTAGTTCCCGTTATGCGGATTTGTCACCGTATACGCCGGGGGAACAACCAAAGGATATTCCTTACGTCAAGTTGAACACAAACGAATCTCCCTTTTTGCCGCCGAAGGAACTGGGCGAGGCACTTGCGAAGGAAGTTGAAAAGTTACCGCTTTACCCCGACCCCGAATGCACGGAACTTCGCGCGCTTTTGGCAAAAAGATACGGTGTGCAGGCATCAGAGGTTTTTGTGGCAAACGGCTCGGACGATATTTTGAACGCCGCATTTATGGCGTTTGCCGACCCTGTAAAGGGCGTGGTATTTCCCGATATTACCTATGGGTTTTATCGTGTCTATGCGACACTTCATCATCTCCCTTTTCGTGAAATTCCGCTTTGCGAGGATTTTTTGGTTAAGGCATCGGATTATGACTGTCAAGATGCCATGGTGGTGCTTGCCAATCCCAATGCGCCGACGGGACTTACCCTGTCACTTGCAGACGTTGAAGGGATAGTGAAGAACAATCGGGACAGTGTCGTCTTGATTGACGAGGCGTACGTCGATTTTGGTGCCGAGTCATGCCTACCGCTTTTACGAAAGTACGATAATTTACTGATAGTCCAAACCTTTTCAAAGTCGCGTTCCTTGGCAGGCGGACGGTTGGGCTTTGCCATCGGCTCTGCCGAACTTATTGCAGATTTGTCGGCGATTAAGTATTCTATGAACCCGTACAGTGTCAACAGATTGACCTTGGCGGCAGGGCGCGTGATTTTAGAGCATGATGCGGAGATTGCAAAAAACTGCCAAGAAATTATCAAAATCAGAGAAAATACCTCGGCAGAATTGAAAAAACTTGGATTTTCCATGACGGATTCCAAGGCGAACTTTATTTTTGCAAAGCACGAAACACTGTCGGGAGAATATCTATGCCGTGCGCTTCGAGCGCGAGGGGTGCTTGTGCGCCATTTCCAATCAAAACGCATTGCAGAGTATCTGCGCATCAGTGTCGGCAGTGAAGAGGACATGCAAAAACTGGTATCTTCATTACGTGCGATAGTCAATGAAAATAAAGAAAATAAGGAGTGTAAGCAATGAGGACAGCAACCATTAAAAGGAAAACACAAGAAACGGATATAGAACTGACGTTGGTGCTTGAAGGGTGCGGCAAATCGACAATCGATAGCGGCGTCCCCTTTCTTGACCACATGCTTACTTTGTTCGCGCGACATGGAAGGTTTGATTTGAACCTTGTCTGTCGCGGTGATACCGAGGTGGACGGACACCACACGGTTGAGGATATCGGCATTTGCCTCGGAATGGCCTTTTCGGAGGCACTTGGCAATCTTTGCGGTGTACGCCGTTACGGGCAGATGATTTTGTTGATGGATGAGGCGCTCATTTTGGCGGCGATAGACCTTTCCGGTAGAGGCTATCTCGGCTATGATTTGACGTTGCCCTCGGCATCGGTGGGAACGTTTGATACCGAACTTGTCGAGGAATTTTTGCTCGCGTTTGTACGCCACGCCGAAGTGACGCTTCACGTGCGCCAGTTGGCGGGGAAGAATACGCACCACATTATCGAAGGAGCGTTTAAGGCGCTTGCAAGAGCGCTACGCGAAGCGGTCGCCATTGATGAGGCCGCCGCCGATGAAATCCCCTCAACAAAGGGAGTGCTTGTATGATAGCCATTATTGATTACGGTGTCGGTAATCTTTTCTCTTTGCAAAGTTCCTTTCGCGCCATTGGTGCCGAGGTAACGGTTACGGGTGACCCGAAGGTCATTCGCCGTGCCGAACGTGTCGTTTTGCCGGGTGTTGGCGCATTTCGTGATGCATCTGCCAAACTTTCCCGTGACGGCTTGGACGTGGCAGTTAAGGAATGCGCGGCGGCGGGCGTGCCGTTGCTCGGTATTTGCCTTGGCATGCAACTCCTTTTTGAGAGGAGTTTTGAATTTGGAGAGTATCGCGGACTTGGCTTAATACCCGGGGATATTCGCCCAATTGCCGACGTCATTCCCGATACGTTGAAAATTCCGCATATCGGTTGGAACCGTTTGATTTACCCAAAAGAAAATGAGCCTCATCCGCTATTTTCCGAGATACAAGGTGCGCCTTACGTCTATTTTGTGCATTCCTATTATGCGGCGTGCCCGTCCTCTTACGTGACGGCACGGACGGACTACGGCGCACCCTTGACGGCGGCGGTTGCCTCTGAAAACGTCATGGGGTGTCAGTTCCATCCCGAAAAGAGTGGGGACGTGGGACTATCCATTTTGCGTGCCTTTTGTACGCGACCAATCGAAGATTTTACACATTCATAAGAGAGGGGCAGAACAGATATGTTGATTTTTCCTGCCATTGATATGTACGGTGGACAGGTCGTTCGCCTCTTTCGTGGGGACTATCGGCAAATGACCGTTTACGATAAGGATCCCGTTTCTGTGGCAAAGCGCTTTGAAGCGGCAGGTGCAACTTGCCTACATACCGTTGATTTGGAAGGGGCGGAGGTTGGTACAGTGCTGCACCTACCGATTATTTGCCGTATTCTTAAAGAAACCTCTTTGTTCGTTGAAATCGGGGGCGGTATTCGCTCCGATGCCGTGCTCGATGCGTACATGCAAGCGGGCGTGCACCGCGCCATTCTCGGCACGGCGGCCATCGAGGACGAGGATTTTCTTTGCCGTGCGCTTGATAAATACGGTGAGCGCATTGCCGTCGGTGCCGATTTGGCAGACGGATTTGTAGCGGTACGCGGTTGGCGCGAGAAAACCTCCTGCACGGCCGACGACTTTTTTGCCCGTATGCAAAAGTTTGGTGTACGGACGATGATTTGTACGGATATTTCCCGTGACGGTGCCATGCGCGGTACAAACCGTGAACTTTATGCGAGCCTATCCAAAAAGTATTCTGTCAATCTCGTGGCATCGGGGGGCGTATCAAGTGCAGAAGACATTCGTGCGCTTGTGAATTTGGATTTGTACGGTGCCATCCTTGGCAAAGCGTTGTACGAGGGCGCGCTTACCTTGCCCGAGGCACTTCGCTTGGCAAGGGGCGGAAAGGAGATTGACGCATGATTACAAAACGCATCATTCCGTGCCTTGACGTCAAGGATGGGCGTGTGGTGAAGGGTATCAATTTTGACGGATTGAAGGACGTTTCTTCTCCTGTTGAACTTGCCGCCTTTTATTCCGCGTCAGGTGCCGATGAGTTGGTCTTTTACGATATCACGGCATCGGCAGAGGGACGGGGTATATTTACGGACATTTTGCGCGAAGCGGCGCAAACGGTCTTTATTCCGTTGACCGTTGGTGGCGGTATTCGCGGACTTTCCGATTTTGACCGCGTTCTAAAATGCGGTGCTGACAAGGTTAGCGTCAATTCGGGTGCTATTGCCGACCATACGCTCATTTCACAGGCGGCAAAATGCTACGGCAGTCAATGCGTGGTGCTTTCTGCCGACGTCAAGCGCGTGGGCAATGAATTTCGCGTGTTTGCGCGCGGCGGCAGAGATGACACGGGTATGGAGGCGATTTCATGGATTCGCTACTGTGTTGAGGAAGGTGCCGGTGAGGTCGTCGTCAACAGTATTGATACGGACGGTGTGAAGGGCGGCTTTGACATTGAGATGCTCGATGCCGTTTGTCGGGCGGTGAGTGTTCCCGTGATTGCCTCTGGTGGCGCGGGATGTATTGCTCACTTTACGGAGTTGTTCCAAAAACTTCCGTTGGTGGATGCAGGCTTGGCGGCCTCGGTATTCCATTTTGGCGAGATTGACATTAAAGATTTGAAGAAAACCTTGGCGGCGGCAGATATCCCCGTCAGACTTTGATATACCGAAAAGAAGGAGAACACAGAACATGTTGACGATTGATGATTTGAAATTTGATGACAAAGGCCTCATTCCCGCCATCGTGACAGATGCGGTGACGAAAGAGGTATTGACACTTGCCTATATGAACAAAGAAAGCCTAAAAATTTCCATGGAGCGCGGGCTCACCTGCTTTTATAGCCGTTCGCGCCAAGAGCTGTGGTTGAAGGGCGAGACGTCAGGCAACTATCAGCATATTGTAAAAATCACGGCAGATTGTGACAGGGATGCGTTGACGGTGCTTGTGGAGCGCGACGGCCCTGCCTGTCATCTTGGCAACACCTCTTGCTTTATTGACACCATTTATGAAAGTGATGAACGGCATGAGTTTTCCCTTGAAGGTCTGTATCAATTGATTGAGGGCCGTAAAACGGAGAAAAAAGAAGGCTCGTATACCACTTATCTTTTTGAAAAAGGGCTTGACAAGATTTTGAAAAAGGTGGGTGAGGAAGCCACCGAGGTTATCATTGCGGGCAAGGCAGAGGATCGTGCGGAAACCATATATGAAATCGCCGACCTTGCGTATCACTTGCTTGTTTTGATGATTCAAACGGGCATTTCCTTGGAGGACATTCATGCAGAACTTGCCTCCCGTCACGTGATAGACAAAAAAGTTAAGCAGGAAAAGATGGTCTAAAAAGGGAAGTGTGACGCTATTTAGGATAGTAGTCCTTTTTCCATCATCTGTTGGGGCTTTATCGTTAGATGGATGAACGAAAATCCGCTAATGATAGGGCCCCTTTTGTGCATATTTAGGAAAGTACGTTCATATTCTTTACGGAAAGGAAAAGAAGGAGAGGTACGGAATATGAAAGCATATATGAAAAAAATTACGGCTGCTTTCCTTGCATTTTTGTGTGTTTTTGGACTTGTCTTTCCTGTCTGCGCGGCAGACGACGTGCAGTTAATTAGCAGTCAGGCGGAGGACAAATCACCTTTTAAGGTCAATGCGGCGGGCGCTATTCTTATGGAAGTGTCAACGGGACAGGTGCTTTTTGAGCAAAATGCCGATGCGGCTTTGCCGCCTGCCTCTGTCACCAAGGTCATGACGCTTCTGCTTGTGATGGAAGCAATTGATGAGGGCAAGATTTCTTATAAGGATATCGTGACGGCAAGTGAGCACGCCACCTCAATGGGCGGCTCTCAAATATATTTGAAGGTCGGCGAGCAAATGAGCGTTGAGGACCTACTAAAAAGTGTCGTTGTGGCAAGCGCCAATGATGCCGCGCTGGCGTTAGCGGAGCATATCGCAGGAAGCGAGGAGGCGTTTGTACGGCGCATGAACGAGCGCGCGGCGGAACTTGGCATGCGCAATACCCATTTTGAAAATACAAACGGGTTGGACGATACCACACAAAACCACGTGACGAGCGCAAGGGATATTGCCATCATGTCGTGTGAATTATTAAAGCATAAGGATATTTTGCGCTTCACCACGATTTGGATGGACACCATTCGCGACGGTGCTTTTGGGTTGACCAATACCAACAGATTGGTGCGCTTTTACCCCGGGGCAACGGGGCTTAAAACAGGCTCGACCTCCCGTGCAAAGTTCTGCATCAGTGCCAGCGCCGAGCGTGAGGGCATGCATTTGGTTGCCGTCATTATGGCGTCCCCAACGCGTGATATACGTAATGAAGAAGCCAAAAAACTCCTTGATTTTGGATTTGCCAACTATGCCGCGTACAAGGATAAAGGCGGTAAGATCGGTACGCTTCCCGTGCTTGGCGGCGTGCAGGATACTTGTCGCGTATCGTACCCCGGCTTTTCAAGCGTGCTCGATAAGGCAAAGGCGAAAAACGTGACCGTGCAGATGACGATGACAGAAAAATTGAAGGCGCCCATTCTTCGCGGTGAGGTTGTCGGCGAGGTCAGTTATTTCGTTGGAAAGGATAAGATAGGTAGCGCGCGCATCGTTGCCGATGAGAATGTGGATAAAATTTCATTCGGTTCGCTTTTTTTGCGTATGCTCAAACGGTTTTTCCTTTGCTAACCGAAGATTTCCTCGTTTTTCTTTCGATAAAACTTGTCCAAATGTGACTTCTTTCGTGCAAAATAGTGTTTGAAATAAAAAAGCATTGTTTTTTCTTTTGGAAGGGTGTATAACAAATAAGTAAACATGTTATATGCTTTTTGGAGGAATAAACTATGACACTGAATTTGAATGAAAAGTTTGTCGGTGACTTTGTGTCGAAGGAAGAACTTTCCGCCCTCGCGCCTAAGGTTGTTGAGGCGTATCGTTCGCTTTCTGCCCGTGATGGCAAGGGAAACGATTTCCTCGGTTGGCTTGATTTGCCCGTCGATTACGACAAAGAAGAGTTTGACCGCATTCTTTCTGCCGCAGAGCGCATTCGCCGCACGGCAGACATTTTGGTGGTTATCGGTATTGGCGGCTCTTATCTCGGCGCACGTGCGGCCATCGAATTTGTCAAATCGCCGCTTTACAACAATTTGAAAAAGGATACCCCCGATATTTATTTTGCGGGTAACAACATTAGCACAACGGCATTAAACGAACTGCTCTCCATTTGTGAAGGACGTGACATTTGCGTCAACGTGATCAGCAAATCGGGCACAACAACGGAGCCTGCCGTTGCATTCCGTGTTTTCCGTGAGTTGCTTGTTTCAAAGTATGGCGAGGAGGGCGCACGCGAGCGCATTTTTGCCACCACCGATAAAAAGAGTGGCACTTTGAAGCGTTTGGCGGACGAATGCGGCTACGAAAGTTTTGTCATTCCCGATGACGTCGGCGGTCGCTATTCCGTTTTGACGGCGGTCGGACTTTTGCCCATTGCATGTGCGGGCATTGATATCGCCGCTATGATGAAGGGCGCCTCCGACGCGCGCAAAGAACTTTCTAACGAAAATTTTGCGGCAAACCCTGCGCTTCGTTATGCCGCATACCGCAATCTTTTCTATCAGAAGGGCAAGAAAACGGAAATTCTTGTCGGCTACGAGCCTTATCTTCTTATGTTGAATGAGTGGTGGAAGCAACTTTACGGCGAGAGCGAGGGCAAGGACGGTAAGGGCTTGTTCCCGGCATCCGTGATTTTCTCCACCGACTTGCATTCTCTCGGTCAGTACGTTCAAGAGGGTGAGCGCGTTCTTTTTGAAACCGTTCTTGATGTCAAGGACCCCGGTTCTTCCTTCATCGTTCCTCGTGATGAGGCAGATGCAGACGGCTTGAACTTTATTGCAGGTCGCACCTTGGATGAGGTAAACAAGACCGCTATGCTCGGCACACTCTTTGCACACACGGACGGCAACGTTCCGAACTTGGTGCTTGAACTTGCAGACCGCACGGCGTATTCCTTCGGATACATTGTGTATTTCTTTGAGATTGCCTGCGCGGTATCGGGATATGTGTTGGGTGTCAATCCCTTTAACCAACCCGGTGTAGAGGCTTACAAGAAAAACATGTTTGCCCTGCTTGGCAAGCCCGGTTACGAAAAGGAAAGAGAAGCATTGAACGCCCGAATGGGTTAATGTTCATTTGCAGATGACGTCCTGCGGAAGAAAGCATGCTATTCTTCCGCAGGACAATTTTTGTTTTTTCCTGTATTTTCGGGGGTAAAACGCCGCATTTTCTCTTTCTTTTGAATTTTTTTGAAATATTATATAAAAAACGGGCTTTTTCCCCTTGATTTTTTGCGTGGTTTAGTGTAGAATATAGGTAAGGATAACCAAAACATATTTTCGGGAGGATTTTTTATGGTGAAGTTAATTGTAGGCGTTGTCGGTACCGGTAAGACAAAGACACTCATTGACATGGTAAACAAAGCGGCAGATAGCAGTAACGGTTCTGTCATTTGCATTGAGCGCGGTAACAAACTTAACTTTGATATCACATATAAGGCTCGTTTGATTGATACAGCCGCCTTCTTCATTGAAGATGCACAGGCACTCTTTGGTTTCGTCGCAGGCATTGCGGCAAGCGACCATGACATTACGCACATTTTCATTGATTCCGCATTGAAGATTTGCGATAATAAGATGGATGAATTTGCTGTACTTGTTGCCGAAATCGAAAAACTTTCGAATGATTATCATTTCGATTGCGTGATGACGGTTTCTGCGGCGGCAGATACGCTTCCCGCGTCTTTGGCGGCTTATCTCTAAGATAAAAGCCATAAAGAAATAAAACACCCTAAGTGTTATAACCTTAGGGTGTTTCTTTTTTGAAAATGCGTGATGTAAGTGGCGGCTTTTTGGGATGATGATCTTAGGAGAAAAGGGCGGACAGTTTTTTTTATATTGCATAAACTGATATCGAGGTGCGAAAGGCACCTCGATATTCTTGTTTTTGGAGGATTATCCGATGTCTGACAACAAATGTTCCTGTTTTGGGGCAGGGACGGGTGTTTCCGCTAAAGAAACCATTTGCATTGACACCTATCGCGTACTGGATTCTTGCCGTGATAGAGACTGTTATGAGGATGTGCGGGTGTACCTTTCTCCCATTGGTCAAGAGATCATTAACCGTACGTGCTCTGTGCGGACGAAATACGCATGTATTTTGTGGACATACGTGGGTGTTGATCCCGTACAATTCAATCGCGGCTTTTATCAAGTGACTATTCGCACGTATATCAAAATCGTGTTAGAGGCTTGCGTGTGTGCAGGTCGCTTGCAGGAGTTTGAGGGTTTGGCCGTCGTTGAAAAACGCGTCATTCTCTATGGTAGCGAGGGAAGTGTCAACGTCTACCGCAGTTCTCTTTGTGACAACTTCTGCGCGCCACACGACACCTGTGAGGGTGGTAGCAATCTGCCCGTGGCAGTCGTTGAGATTGCAACGCCTGTATTGCTCGGTGTTAAGGTTGTAGAGCCTACGTGCGTTTGTGCATGCTACACCTGCGGTTGCTTTGATGATATTCCCGAGGGAGTACGGCAGGCTTTTGCGGGCGATTTGACGGATGACGATCAGTGCAATCGTCTGTACGCATCCATTGGCATCTTTTCGGTGATTCGTATCGAGCGCCCTGCACAATATCTGATTACCGCCAGCGATTACAGTGTGCCCGACAAAGAGTGCATTATGACCGAGGAAGATGACGCATGCAGTCTCTTCCGTTCCATGGCTTTCCCCGTGCAAGAGTTTTCGCCGCCCGCGCTTTCAAGCGGAACGCGCACAGATAATTGCGGTTGCGGTGGAAACAACAAAAAGGACGGTTGCGGTCGCTAACTGCTAAAAATCTCTTGGGTACAATGTCCTTTCTTTTTCTCTCCTTGCCTCGGCAGGGAGAGAATTTTTTTGCGGTTTTACGAACCCATGCGCCTAACGGCGTTAGGTGGGATTCCTCGTACAGGTCACCAAAAAGAAAACCGCAGACACCCCAATGGGGTGTCTGCGGTAATCCGACTGTTGCCCGTGGGGCAACATCGGCGAAAACCGCCGCGGCTCATGTGAGTGAACTCCCATCGCCTTTGGCGGTTTTACGAACCCATGCGCCTAACGGCGTTAGGTGAGATTCCTCGTACAGGTCACCAAAAAGAAAACCGCAGACACCCCAATGGGGTGTCTGCGGTTTTGGTGACCCGTACGGGAATCGAACCCATGTTTTCGCCGTGAGAGGGCGATGTCTTAGCCTCTTGACCAACGGGCCTTTTTGCGAACGAATGTATTATAACACATGTATTTCAAAAAATCAAGAGGTTTTTCAAAGATTTTTTCATTTTTTGATAATGTTTATATTTTCATGGGATGGATTGCCTTTTATGTGAGGGATGACCGATAAAAAGAATTGTTTTACTCCGACATCTTAAAATAAAACGGAACAGTTGGAAAATCAAAAGACGTTTTCTTTATCCTGCACTCGTACCGCTTGACATAACTTTTTCGTGGGGTAAAGTTTTAATTAATACCAAGGTGTAACCTATAACAAGGGCGCAGACGATCAAAGTGTGAATAATCTCTGTTTTCGCACTACCCAATACCGAAAATGCGCTCATAGAGTTGTAAAGTCCGTGGGAAAGAATGCAAGGGATAAGCGAGCCACCGCGATGAAAAATGATGACGAACATAAAACCGAAGGCGATCGCTCCAACAATTTGCACGATATTTTCCCACAGTGCCATGCCGCTTCCGTTAAACAGATTGAGAACGTGACCGACACCAAAGGTAATACTGGAAACAACAATTGCAGATTTTACATTGTCGCGGCACATAGCCTTAAACAAAAAGCCTCTGAAAATCAGTTCCTCAAGAAATCCCACACAAAGCATTTTTACAACAAAAAAGACCGTTACCGAAAGGGAATATTTCAACTGAACACCAAATCCGATATTGCTAATCGTAATCAAAAATAGCGGAACGTACCATATAAATAATTTTGCATCTGCCCTTGGTTTGCAGAGACCGAATTTTTTAGAAAGGTGATTTTTCGTTACAAAAAAGTAGAGAATAGCGCTAAGCGCGACAAAAAACAAGGCAGGCGCCAAACTCTCTATTCCAATTTTGCGGGATATCTCCTCAAAAATGCTACCGCCGATAGCATAAATCCCTATAAAAACAAGCGAGAAAGCAAGTTCGCTTTTCTTATATAATTTTGTCATATCTACCCTCCACAGTCATGGTCGTTTTGCTTTGACGTTTATTTATGAATTCAAAGACTGACTTACATGTCCATTATAACACAAAGGCGCGCAGATTACAAGGTGCGCAGAGGGGAAGGACGTATCAAAAATGCAAAGGATTTCTACGAGGGCATTAGCAGAAGAAAATGCCCACGCGCCCCCTTTTTTCATTTTATATGGCAATTTATTAAAAATATACAAACTTATCTGTAAAACAAAATATTCTTTATATGCTTTGCCAATTTCTTTTTTTTGCTTGTTATGCTATAATATCATTAGAGTGTTAAATTTTTAACAATGCAGTTTTTTGACGGATTAGAAGGACGTGTCCTTTCCTTTCTCGGTTATGGCTTCGGTTTCGGCTTTGGTGCCGATTTCGATTGCCGATATGGCTATGGCATCGGTTACAACTTTTGCCTAAATCGCTTCGTTTCATCCGCTATAAACCGTCAAAAAACAGTTAGAGTACAATATTTTAGGAGAAAAAACATGGAAAACAACTACAAAATCGTTGACAGCGTTGAGAGCCTGGACGAGGCGATAGCGCGTGTTCGAGAGGCGCAAAAGAAGTTTGCCACTTATAGTCAGGAGCTGGTAGACAAAATCTTTCTCTCGGCGGCAAGCGCGGCCAATAAGGCAAGAATTTCTCTGGCGCGCCTTGCGGTTTCGGAGACGGGAATGGGCGTTGTCGAGGACAAGGTTATCAAGAACCACTACGCCGCCGAGTACATCTACAACGCATATAAGGACACCAAGACTTGCGGTGTTATCGAAGAGGACAAGGCATACGGCATCAAGAAAATTGCCGAGCCTATCGGCGTTATTGCGGCGGTAATTCCTACCACAAATCCTACATCTACGGCAATTTTCAAGTCTCTGCTTGCTCTTAAAACAAGAAACGGCATGATCATCAGTCCCCATCCCAGAGCGAAGAACGCCACCATTGCGGCGGTTAAGGTTGTGCTTGAAGCGGCAGTAAAGGCGGGCGCACCCGAGGACATTATAGGTTGGATCGACGCCCCCTCTCTTGAGATGACAAACACGGTAATGAAAGAGGCCGACATTATCCTTGCAACCGGCGGCCCCGGAATGGTTAAATCCGCATATTCCTCGGGCAAGCCCGCAATAGGCGTTGGCGCAGGGAACACGCCCGCCATCATCGACTCTTCGGCTAATATTCTCGTTGCGGTAAACTCGGTTATTCACTCCAAAACCTTTGACAACGGCATGATTTGTGCATCCGAGCAGTCGGTTATCGTTCTTTCCGACGTATATGAGGCAGTGAAGAAGGAATTTGCAGACAGAGGTTGCTACTTCCTTTGTGGCGAGGAACTTGACAAGGTAAGAAAGACAATCATCATCAACGGCGCTCTTAATGCCAAAATCGTCGGTCAGAGTGCTCACAAAATCGCCGCTATTGCAGGCGTTAGCGTTCCCGAGAGCACGAAAATCCTTATCGGCGAGGTTGAGAGCGTGGATATCAGTGAGGAATTTGCCCACGAGAAACTCTCGCCCGTTTTGGCAATGTATAAGGCAGAGAACTTTGAGGACGCGCTTAACAAGGCGGACAGACTTGTTGCCGACGGTGGCTACGGTCACACATCCTCTATCTATCTTAACGAGGTTGCCGAGAGTGAAAAACTCGCTTGCTTTTCTGCCCGTATGAAGACCTGCCGTATTCTTGTAAACACCCCTGCGGCACAGGGCGGTATCGGTGACCTGTACAACTTCCGCCTTGCTCCCTCGCTCACACTTGGATGTGGCTCTTGGGGAGGGAACAGCGTTTCCGAAAACGTAGGCGTGAAGCATCTTCTTAACATCAAAACCGTTGCAGAGAGGAGAGAAAATATGCTCTGGTTCAGAACTCCCGAGAAAATTTACATCAAAAAGGGTTGTCTGCCTGTGGCCCTTGACGAACTTAGGACAGTTAGAGGCGCGAAGCGCGTGTTCATCGTCACAGACGAGTTCCTCTACAAAAACGGCTACACCAAGCCTATCACGGAAAAACTTGACGAGATGGGTATTTCTCACGCAACCTTCTTCGACGTTCAACCCGATCCCACCCTTGCAAATGCCAAGGCAGGTGCGGCACAGATGACGGCGTTTGCTCCCGATACAATCATCGCTCTTGGCGGTGGTTCGGCTATGGACGCGGCAAAGATCATGTGGGTTCTCTACGAGCATCCCGAAGTTGACTTTATGGATATGGCAATGCGCTTTATCGACATCAGAAAGAGGGTATACACCTTCCCGAAGATGGGTGAAAAGGCGTACTTCATCGCCATTCCCACATCGGCAGGAACGGGAAGCGAGGTTACGCCCTTCGCGGTCATTACAGACCAAGAGACGGGCATTAAGTATCCTCTTGCCGATTACGAACTTCTGCCCGATATGGCGATAATCGACACCGACTATCACATGTCTGCGCCCAAGGGACTGACCGCCGCATCGGGAATTGACGCGGTTACTCACGCACTTGAAGCGTATGCCTCCATGCTTGCCACCGACTATACCGATAGCCTTGCCATCGGCGCGCTTAAAACGGTATTCGAGTACCTTCCGAGAGCCTACGAGAACGGACAGACCGACGTTTTGGCAAGAGAGAAGATGGCAAATGCGGCA
>JAZSOK010000037.1:0-3193 GCA_045536865.1 Eubacteriales bacterium | reverse complement strand
CCGATGTGGGGCTTGCCGTTTGCCGTGGGAGGCCCGTCGTAAAAAGTAAAGGTCTTGCAGTCCTTACGCATGTCCACACTCTTTTCAAAGATGCGGTTTTCGCGCCAAAACGCCTCCACCTCTTTTTCACGGGATACGAATTTTAAGTCATTTGGTACTTTGTTATACATAGCGATTCCTTTCCGCCAAATAATACGAATTACGAATGATAAAAGAAAAAGCCCTGTCCGCAAAAGGACAAAGCATCGTGCTTTGCAACCACCTGTCGCGTGCATGGGCAGGCATCCCATGCTACCCCTGTAACGTAAGGCGCACGTTCTGCCCTAAAATATTCAGGCAGAAGACTCGGAAGTGATTTTCCCAAACGGACCCACGCCGTCTTACACCATCCACGGCTCGCTGTGAGGCATCCTGTTCGGTACTCTCTTCGTCACGATCTTTTATATATGCAGTCTTTTTTTGCGACCTGTGCGCGGTACGCACACCGTGCGCGCGTAGGTCTTCATTATAAAATACAATTTATTATAATATAGAAAGAGCATCTTGTCAAGTGCAAAAGACAAATTTCTCACAAACAGTCCCGCTAAATTGCAAATGGAGAGAAGATATTTCAAAAAAAGGCAAAAAAGGTTTGACAAACGAGGGAAAATGAGGTACAATAGTAGATGAAAGAAATAAAATCGGTGCAAACGATGATTTTTGGAGGAAATATGGGAGAAAAACCGGATATCAAACGCTTACAGGACATCGCTCGGGCCATCCGTATCGGTGTCATTGAGGGCGTTTATCATGCAGGATGCGGACATCCCGGCGGTTCGCTTTCTATTGCGGACCTTTTGGCGTATTTGTATTTTGAAGAACTCAACGTCCGTCCTGACGACCCTCACTTTGCAGGGCGCGACCGCTTCGTTTTGTCAAAGGGGCACACCGCCCCTGCCCTATACGCGGCGCTTGCAGAGCGCGGATTTTTTGCGCGCGAAGAATTGAAAACGTTACGGAAAATCGACAGTAGACTGCAAGGGCATCCCGATATGAAGGGCATACCCGGGATAGATATGTCCACGGGCTCACTCGGTCAAGGCATTTCCACCGCGTGCGGTATGGCGTTATCCGCCAAGGTAAAGGGTGAGGATTACCGTGTATACACCATCCTCGGCGACGGCGAGAGCGAGGAAGGACAGGTGTGGGAGGCGGCCATGTTTGCCGCACACTACAAGTTGGACAACCTCTGCGTGATCGTTGACTGGAACGGACTGCAAATTGACGGCAAAATTACCGAGGTCATGAACCCGACACCGTACGACGAAAAGTTCCGTGCGTTTGGCTTCCACGTCATTATGATTGACGGCCATAACTTTCAGGAAATCGCCGCCGCCTTCCGTGAGGCACGCAGCGTTTCGGGAAAACCGACCGCCATTATTGCCAAGACCGTGAAGGGCAAGGGCGTCTCCTACATGGAGGATGCGGTTGAGTGGCACGGCATGGCTCCCAAGACGGAGGAAGATTACCGTCGGGCGCTTGCCGATTTGAATGCCTGAGGAGGATAGCACGATGAGTACAACTGAAAAGATGGCCACCCGCGAGGGCTACGGACGCGCACTGGCGGAGTTGGGCGACAAATATGATTTTGTGGTGCTTGATGCCGATTTGGCAGGCGCGACAAAGACGAGCGTTTTTAAAAAGAAATTTCCCGAACGCTTTTTCGACTGCGGCATTGCCGAGGGAAATATGATCAGCGTGGCGGCAGGCATCGCGGCGACAGGGGTGATCCCCTTCGTGTCCAGTTTTGCCATGTTTGCGGCAGGGCGCGCGTTTGAACAGGTGCGCAACTCCGTTGGATACCCCCATTTGAACGTCAAGATCGGCGCAACGCACGCAGGCATTACCGTCGGTGAGGACGGCGCAACGCATCAATGCAACGAGGACTTGGCACTGATGCGTACCATCCCCGGCATGGTGATCTTGAACCCTGCCGATGCGGTGGAGGCGCGCGCGGCGGTAGAGGCTGCCATTCTTCACGAAGGCCCCGTTTACTTGCGTTTTGGCAGATATGCAGTGCCGACGGTGACGGATTACAGTCAAAAAACCTTCGTCATTGGCAAGGGACAGACCTTGGCGGACGGTGACGACGTGACGTTGGCGGCAACGGGCTTTATGGTGCATGTGGCTCTGGAAGCACGGGAAATGTTGGCGGCCGCGGGCATTTCGGCACGCGTTTTGAACATCCCCACCGTCAAACCGTTAGACGAGGAACTTCTTTTGAAGGCGGCACGCGAAACGGGTGCCATCGTCACGGCGGAGGAGCATAGCATTATCGGAGGCTTTGGCGCGGCTGTGTCGGAGTTTTTGAGTGAGACTTGTCCGACGCCCGTTCGTCGCGTGGGCGTCAACGACCGCTTTGGCAAGAGTGGCGACGTGCCGAGTTTGCTCAAAGAATACGGCTTGACGGCAGAAAATATTGCGGCAGAGGCCAAAAAGGCCATAGCCCTAAAAAAGGCGTAAACAAACCTCAAACGGTTTTAGAAACAGACAGAGGATTTGAATTTGCAACCGTGCAAAATTCAAATCCTCTGTTTTTTGTTTGGGTGCTTTTCGGCGTCTTTTTTGATTTGCCGAAAGCATCACGCTTTTTTATCAAAATAGGTCTCTAACGCACGGGCGATTTTTTCGGCGGCGTGACCGTCCCCGAAGGGGCAGGGGGCATCTTTCATTTTGGAATAATCGCTTTCGTTTGTCAGTAGGCGGCGGCAATGGGCAACAATGCTTTTCTCATCCGTCCCTGCCAAGCAAAGCGCGCCCGAAAGGACACCCTCCTGACGTTCTGTTTTGTTTCGCAAAACCAAAACGGGGACGTGCAGGGCTGCCCCCTCCTCTTGCATGCCGCCACTGTCCGTTAAAATCAGATGGGCGCGCGCCATGACGTTATGAAAGTCCTGCGCGTTCGGCGGCTCTGTCAATAAAACGGATGGGCAGCCGTCAAACGCGCTATGTGCCGCCTCTCGTACCGTGGGATTTTTATGGAGAGGGAAGAACACGCATACGTCGGGAAATTCCTCACAAACACACCGTACCGCGCGAAAAATGGGCAAAAGTCCCCTCTCGCAATTTTCGCGGCGATGCGCGGTGAGGACGAGCAGGCGCTTGCCCTCTGCAAAGTCGAGAACGGGGTGCGAAAAGGTGGGGCGGACGGTAT
>JAZSOK010000141.1:0-6195 GCA_045536865.1 Eubacteriales bacterium | reverse complement strand
AAGACAAACCAAATGATCAACTCCTTGGCTCACAGAACGACATGGCTACGATCCGACTTCTGCGTTGGCAGGGAGATAGGAGATGAGGGTGCGCGCCTCATGAATGGCGGCATCAACGTCCTCGGCCGTCAAGGTGGTGAGCGCTTTTGCCTCTTTATCCTTTGCGGATACGTAGAGGGAGGTGCCCTTCGGGGTAATCACAAAATCATACATGGCGGCAAGCACGGAAAAAGAGCCTGTGCACAGACCGCCGACAATGGCAATTTGGGGAATGACGCCGCTTGCATCGGAAACGGCGCGCATAATGGACGCATACCCTGCAAGCGCCTCAACGCCTTCAAAAATGTCGGCACCCGCGCTATCAAAAATGGCAATAACGGGCGCGCCTGTTTTGAGGGCTAACTGATAAAGCTCACAGATTTTCTTCGCATGACGGGCATCAAGCGCACCCTTCATACGGGCGGCATCCTGTGCAAAGGCGAAGACGCGGTTACCGTCAATGGCACCGTAGCCGCAAATAACTCCCTCAAATTCCTCCGTTTTCTCCGTGGCGTACAATTCGCAATAAGCGCGCTTTGTGTAAGCACCGAGTTCGACAAAGGTGTCGGGATCGAAAAGTGTTGCCATGCGTTCTCTCGCAGGGGAGGGCGCAAGACAGAGTTCGCGGAGTTTTTCCGCCGTAGGCAGGGGGGATATTGTCTGCTCACGTTTGCTGTATGTGTCCAACTGCATGTTCGACTTGCCGAGAGGCAAGTCACTCCTTCCTGTGTTATTTACAATGAAATGGGTATCTATTTGAAAACAATCCAAATTTCACCAATTACAATATACCACCAAATCAAATATTTGTCAAGATGAAATGCAGAAATTCATTCCAAAAAAAGATGTTTTTTGTCATATAAATCTATATAAAATAAAAATGGCGATTTTATAAAAAGAGGATGTCTGCAAAAAGCAAACATCCTGTTGATTGATAATTGTTTAAGATTTGAATGCGGATAACATGGAAATGCGTTTCCCCGCATAGCGATATGCGGCCTCATAGTCCGCGGTGTCGCGGTAGCATTGTTCAAGGTCAGAGTAAATGCGGAAGAGAAGAACGGCACCCATTGATGCCTCGGTGCGCTTTTCTTCTAATTTCTGCAAGATGAGCAAGGCGGTGTGGGAATCGCGGTTGCGTAGGGCTTGTCTTGCGCGCAAATGCTCTGAATAAAGTTCGTTCTTGCATAGGTCCGCGTTTTCCGTTAAGTAATAAAAGAAATCCGCCATGGCAGTATCGTCTGCAAGAGAAGAATATAAGGAATCGTCCAACTCGTAACGCGGGGACTGCACGTTCCTTACAATGGCGTTCAAAAGAGTGACGCATGCCAGGAGGTCCTTTGTTTTGTAGACCGTCTTCTCGGCATAATCGCGTACTTTATCCAATTCATCGGAGGCGGTATCCAGATTGCCAGCATGGACGGCGTGCTTTGCTTCTTCGAGTGAAGCGTGGGCAAGGATTAAGTAAATTTCATCGTCAGGCTCGGAAAAATATTTGTTACATAACCGCGCGCATTCCTTGAAATGACCTTTTGAAAATTCTTCTTTGATGTGCGGTAGGTAGGTGACTTTCAGGGCTTCGGTGATAGTGATTGCATCATCCATAAGATAAAGAAGCGGTAAATCAAGTTGCTCCGCGATGTAAGCGAGCGTGGCGCGTGAGGGGACGGCAGAGCCGTTTTCTATGCGGCAAAGCATATTGCGCGTCATGTATTCACCCGCCAGAGCGCTTTGCGTCAGATTTGCGTCCATGCGCGCGAAGCGAATTTTTTGGGCGACTGTTTTTGGACGAAGACGATAGGTGGTGTCTTTCATAGTAGAGCGTCCTTTCGTCGAAAGATAGAGTGACCGCGCCCATCAATGCCGACAAAAAGAGGGAAATCTTCAATCTCCATTTTTTTGACGGATTCGCAACCGAGTTCGGGAAAGGCAATGACGTCAACGCGGCGTACGGCGCGCGATGCCAAAGCGCCTGCACCGCCAAGCGCCAAAAGATACGCGCCGCCGTATTGTTTAATCGTATCGTAAACAGATGGCGCGCGATCGCCCTTGCCAATAGTCAGGCGAAGCCCTTCTCGAAAAAGACGGGGAATATAAGGGTCCATACGTGAGGATGTCGTCGGGCCGCAGGAGCCAATGGGCAGACCGTTTTTGGCGGGCGTTGGCCCTGCGTAATAGATGGCGGTACGGTCAAGTTGAAAGGGTAGCGGCAGTCCCGCATCCAAAAGAGAAATCATTCGTTTATGAGCGGCATCTCTTGCCGTATAGACAGTTCCCGAGAGAAGAAGTTCCTCTCCCGCAACAAGTTTTGGGAGCCACTCCGCCGCGTCGGATAAGTGGTAACGCTTTGTCATAATCGGTGATACTTCCTTTATCATATCTTTATCTTTTGGCAGTGGTAGCAAAAAACGAAAAAGTTATTTGTCCATCGGCTCGGCACCGAAGTCATAGATGTCGTCAATGTCGCTTTCGGTTATCTCGTCTGTCAGTCGTGTGATATCCGTATAAGCATCGGGGACGGTGCCGACAATAATCGTTTCTGCCACGCAAAAGTCTTCATTGAGAGTTAAGGCATGCGTTTTGAGGGGAAAAAGCAGAAGAAAATCCGCTTCAATATGAAAGATGATGCGATGCAAGGTTTGGTTGATGCCCGCCTCCCGAAATTCAGAGAGGAAGAGGGCGCGAAAGGAACTCGACGGTTGCACCTTGATACGTAGGGGTGCGCCACGTCCTGCAAATAAATCAATACCGCTTAAATTGCCGAGAGGGATAGAAACAGAAAAGGCGCGTACGCTTTTTAGGGCACTGTAAAGCGTGCGGCAGACGTCTGTACGTAGGGTGAGAAGTCTTGTCATATTGGCAGAGAGGGAGGCGACGTCGCCGTTTTCTTTTTGCTTTAAGTGTATGAGATCTTGGTAGTCAACGCCGCTTTCTTTGAGTGCGTCCGTGACGGCGTTGTTGACAAGGGAAGAAAAGAACAGAGATGCTTCGGCGCCACAACTTAGGGTTGCATATCGGTGTATTTGTCCGTTGACTAATGCAAAGACCAATATAAGGCAAAGAACAAGTTCAAATGAACGAAGACGGGGATGATGATAAAAAAGCCCTTTGCGCTTGCTTTTTCCAACGTAGGCGATGCGCTTTTCTTTTGTAGCATCTTGCTGCATACAATCACCCCCCCTCACAGTATATGAAAAGGGAAGAATTATGGTTCCTTGTGCGCGGCAAAAAAGGTTAGTCTTCGCTATATTCCGTGCTTTTTTTATCCTCTGCCTGTTTTTGCGGTTTTCCAAGCGCCTTTCTTTTGGCGAGAGGGTTGCTTTCTACCGCACGTGCCATGCCTGCATCGCTGACGTGCGTATAAATTTGTGTGGTGTTCAGTTGCTCATGACCGAGGATGTCTTTTAAAACGCGCACGTCGACCTCGCCCGTTTGATACATAAGAGTGGCGGCGGTGTGGCGGAGTTTGTGCACGGAAAATCCCCTATGGTCAAGTCCTGCGGCATCCAAATATTTATAGACCATCCATTGAACCGTTTTATTACTGATTCGTGCTTGCCGATTGCTCAAAAAGAGTGCATCGACCCTTTTGCCGTCGGAAAGAAAACGGTGGCGAACGGACAAGTAATCGGAAACGGCGGCGCGACAGGCGTCGTTTAAGTAAACGATACGTTCTTTATGTCCTTTACCCGTCACGCGCAGACTTCTCAGTTCCTTGTCCATGTCGTAGATGTTGATGCCCACAAGTTCCGAAAGACGCATCCCGCAATTTAAGAAAAGGGTAATGATGGCAAAATCACGTTCACGCGTTTCGGATGCGGTATCATCACGAACGGCATCCAAAAGACTAATGCTTTCTTCAAGGGAAAGAAATTTTGGAAGCGCGGTGTGCTTTTTAGGGCCGTCAATGTCGGCGGTGGGGTTATTTTCAAGCAGGTGACGCTTGATGGTCAAGTAGCGGAAAAAGGCCTTTAATGCCGAAAGTTTACGGGATTTTGCCGCCCAACCGTTGCCCCTGCCTTCGCCGCTATACAGAATGAAGCGATAAATGAACTCTCCCGTCACGGCGGAAATTTCCGATATGCCGATGTTGCTTATCTCGATGGTGGCAAGGTCCTCGGGGGCAGTTGGCAAATGATCGCGACAGGCGATAAAATAGCGAAAGAAGGTGCGTAAGTCCATGAGATATTCGCACACGGTTTTTTCAGAGCAGTTCTCCATGCCCGCCTTGTATGCGGCAAATTCGCGCAAAATGATGGGGAAACTATCAAATTCGCTCCCCGAAAGAGAAAGCGTTGCCAAAGGAAAAAACCCCCTTCTTTTATGTGATACTCATATTATACAAAATTTTAATGATGAATTAGTGGATAAAATGTAAATTATTCTGCGAAGGGCTTGCAAAAATAAAATAAAAAATGTAAAATAGTCATGCACGGTTATGTGACAACACCTTCAAAGAAGGGAATATGAGATGCGTTTTTTTAAGAAACATTCCTATGACATCGTACGCTTGTTTATCATCCAAATCGGTATGACGATTTTCGGCTTGGTTGTGACGACGGCGATGAACACGGCCTTTTCGGGCACGGGCGCCGCATTTGGAAAGTTAGCGGCTTCGATTTTTTCACTTGTCTTTTACTTGTTCATTATCTATACAACCGCGTGGGAGTACGGCTCCAAGCGTCAATCCGAGAAGGAAGATGCGGGCTACGGTTGGAAAACGGCGTTGTTTGCCAATGTGCCCAATTTGTTTTTTGCACTTTTGATGCTCGTCGGGCTTTTCCGTTTGGTGGCACCGAACAGTTTTTTTATCGGCCTTTACGGGGTTGCACAGTTGCTTGCGGGGCTTTTTGAGGCAATGCACCTGGGGCTCATTCAATTCATCTTGCCGCAAGCGGGAAATGCGCGTTTTGTGATTTCTGCCATATATTATCTCCTTTCTTCTGTGCCTTGCATTTTGGTGGCACATATCGCTTATACCTTTGGCAGAAAAAATCTCCGCGTGACGAAGGCAACACCGCCCAGTTTGGATTGACTTTATATGACAAACCTTGTCATATAATTAAAAAAACCTCCATACATTATACAGAAACGTAAGCCGTTATGATTGTTTTTGTGTAGTGAATGGAGGTTTTTCGTTTGAAAAGAACAAGAGATAGATCGCGCGGTGCGGCGATATACGGCGTTCGATTAGGGCTTCTTTTTTGCCTGTTCTTTTTTTCGGCATGGCTTTTGAGCGAACTTGGTATACAAAGTGTTGCCAAAGCAGTGTCTGCTTCCAAAAAAGAAGAGGCGGAAGCGCCTTTTTTTACCGTCGTTTTGGATGCGGGACACGGTGGCGAGGACGGCGGAGCAACGGGGACGAACGGCGTGCTTGAAAAAACACTCAATTTGAAGATTGCCGAAATGGTGAAGGAAGAATTAGAGGCGAAGGGGTATCGCGTCGTCATGACACGCACGGAGGATAAATTACTGTATACCGAGGAGCAGAATATCCGAGGGAAAAGAAAGCAATACGACCTAAAAAACCGCTTGGACAAAGCCATGGGTGAGGAAAATCCCATTCTTGTCAGTATTCATATGAACCGTTTCAGTCAAGCAAAGTACAACGGCTTGCAGGTCTATTATTCCAAAAACCATGAAGGCAGTCGCCTTTTGGCAGAAAAGATACAAACGACGGCCGTGAAGACTTTGCAACCCTATAACCGCCGACAAATCAAACCGTCCTCGGGGACGATCTATTTACTTGACCAAGCAAGCATGCCCGCCGTCTTAATTGAGTGCGGATTTTTGTCAAATCATGAGGAATGTCAAAAACTTTCTGATAAAGAATATCAAAAACAATTGTCTTTTTCGATTGTTTGTGCTATGATAGAATATATGGAGCAAGTAAAGCCGTCATCATAGTTATTTGATGGCTTTCCCTGAAAGGAGCATTCATGGCGAATAAACAAGTGAAAATGACATATGTCTGCACGGAGTGCGGACATAACAGTTCGCGCTGGCTCGGACATTGCCCAACGTGCGGCGCATGGAATAGTTTTACCGAAGAAGAGCCGCCCGTTTCGCCGATGGGGGTGGGGGCACAGACGTCATCACCGCCGGCGCAACCCGCTGTTCCCATTGCCGACCTTGATTTGCCCGAATATATGCGGA
>JAZSOK010000018.1:0-3193 GCA_045536865.1 Eubacteriales bacterium | reverse complement strand
CAAGGATGGATTTTCAAAAATCGGATAACCGCCCCCTAAACGATGAGGGTGGAACTGCAAAAGCGAGTCGCTTTCAAAACGTAACAGGCACCTTCTCAAAGAGGTGCTTGTTGGTGCTTCTCGCCTTTGCCGTTTTTTTGGTTTATCTCGTCGGCGTGATTTTCAAAATCCAAATCTTCGACTATGAGTTTTACCAAAACGAGGTTATCAGCGAACTGACACTGGGCACCACCCTTGCCGCCCGACGCGGCTCCATTTACGATACAAACGGCAACGTTTTGGCAACGAATAAAACCGTATGGTTGATTTTTATATCGCCCGACGATATTCAGGACAAAAAGGAAGAAACGGGTGTCGCTTACGATGAGTTGATTGCCCGCCGTCTTTCCGAGTTGCTCGACATCAGTTACGAAACGATTTACGCAAAAGCAAACAAGGCCAATCGCAAATACGAGGAAATCAAGGATAAAGTCGAAGAGAGTGTCAAGGATGAAATCCTTGCCTTTATCAAGGAATATGATCTGACGGGCATGATTTACGCCCGTGCAGGCTCAACGCGCTATTATCCCTACGGCACCCTTGCCTCGCACACCATTGGCTTTACAGGTAGCGACAACCAAGGTCTTTACGGCCTCGAATATTACTACGACAGTACCCTAACGGGCACAGACGGAAAGTACATCACCGCCGTCGATGCCCACGGAAACGAAATCCCCTACGATTATTCCTCCTACATAGATGCCGTTGACGGTCTTAATCTGCACACGACAATCGACACCTACATACAACGCGAACTTGAATTGCAAATCGCCACCACCATGGAGGAGTCAAACGCAACCGCCCGTGCCGCAGGCATCGTCATGGACGTCAACACAGGCGCCATCTTGGGCATGGCGGTCTCCCCGGGCTACAACCTAAACGATCCTTACGTTCTTGACGCTTTATCGGAAGCCCTGCTTGCAGAATGCGGCTACGAGGAAGGCAGTAAAGAATATAACGATTACCGCATGAACCTTCTCTTTAACATGTGGAACAATAAAACGATCAGTGAACTTTACGAGCCTGGTTCCACATTTAAGGCGATCACCGCCGCGATGGGCATTGACCTCGATCTCGTCCACGGCACCACGCCGAATTATCGTTGTCCCGGTTATCACATGGTTGGCGGTTGGAGAATTTCCTGCCACAAAACCACCGGTCACGGCGCATCCTTCCCCTTTGCCTACGGCTTGCAACAATCTTGCAACCCCACCATGATGCAACTCGCCGAAAGAATAGGCACAAGCAATTTCTACAAATATTATGGAAACTTCGGTTACCTTGAACGCACGGGCATCGACCTGCCGAGCGAAGCAACGGGCATTTTCCATAAGCCTTCGGGCTTTGGTCCGACGGAAATGGCAACCGCCTCCTTCGGTCAGCGCTTTAAGGTTTCGATGATTCAACACATCACCGCCATCGCCGCCGTGGCGAACGGCGGATACCTCGTCAACCCCTATGTCGTCAGTAGTATTACAAACAGTGACGGCAATACCGTTTGGACGCGTGAGGCAACCGTGCGCCGCCCCGTCATTTCAGAGGCGGCCGCCAAGGAAGTCACCGCCATTCTCGAAGAGGGTGTTTCGGGTGACGGCGGTGCAAAAAACGCCTACGTTAAGGGCTACCGCGTCGCGGCAAAAACGGGAACAAGCCAGAAGTTTGACGATGAAACAGGAAAAGACACGGGCAAGCGCGTTGCCTCTTGCGTGGGCTACGCCCCTGCCGACAACCCCTCCGTCATCGCGCTCATTATCGTTGACGAGCCTTCGGGCTACAATATCTATGGCGGCTCTGTTGCCGCACCCTACATTTCCGCACTTTTTAGCAACATTCTTCCCTACCTCGGCTACGAGCCGAGTTATTCTGAGGATGAGCAAGCGCCCGTCAATATTGGCAACTACAAGGGTATGAGTTTGGCAAATGCACAAAAATCCTTGAAAAACATTGATATTGGCTATCGCGTCGTCGGTTCGGGTAGCACCGTTCTCGCCCAATCGCCCGCCGCAGGCACGCAACTGCTTGAAAACGTCGGCACCGTCATTTTATACACGGACGATAAGCCCGAGGAAGAAGTCGTGGTTCCCCGTGTCGTGGGCTTAACGCCCGCAAACGCCAACCAGGCGCTTCTCAATCAAGGCTTGAATATCCGTATTCAAGGCGCACAAAACTATTCTGTCGGCTCGGGTGCCACAACCGTTTCCCAGTCGATTCCCGAGGGAACGAAGGTACCGCTTGGAACGGTGGTCACAGTCACCTTCCAACACACGGGACTGACAGACTGATACCGCCCGTTTCGGGCAAAGAAGAGAAAAAGCAGGATGTTTACAGATACCGCTATATTTGAGGTGAGTGCATGCTGCTTTCTCATATTCTTTATGAAGGCGAATACGTATCTTTGGCAAAAGCATCCGCCGTATCCTTCTCCTCCATTGTGGCGGATACGGCGGAATTGACAAGAGATTGTCTTTTCGTCTGTCTTTCGGGACAACATGTGGACTCCCACAACCTCGTCCCCTTGGTGGCCGCCTCGGGTGCCGCCGCCATTATTGCAGAAGAAGGCAAAACGGTCAACATCTTTTCTGACACCCCTGTCTTTTACGTATCGGATACGCACGAATTTCTTTCCCGTCTTTTTTATCGCTATTACGATTTAGAAAACAAAAAGAGCCGTTTGATTGCCGTTACGGGCACGAACGGAAAAACATCCACGGCGTTTATTCTCGCCGCCATTTTATCGGGTGTCGGGGCATCGGTCGGGCTTATCGGCACGGTGGACATTCTCCTAAACGGAGAACCGCTTCCCTTGACGAAGAAGGAAGCCGCCGCCACAAAAACCATGACCACCCCCGATCCGCATATTCTCTATCCCATTATCTCCCGTATGGCGGATGCAGGTGCGGACTATATTGTCATGGAGGCATCCTCTCACGCACTTGCCCTAAAAAAACTTTCGCCGCTTCACTTTTCTCTTGGACTTTTTACCAACCTGTCCCCCGAGCATCTTGATTTTCATCGTGATATGGAGGCTTATCTTGCCGCCAAGGCTTCGCTTTTCCCTCTGTGCCGTCTTTGTGTTTTGAACGCACTTTCACCTTACAGTGCGGAAATTCTCGACCACACCAATACAAATACCATCCTCGTCGGCACGGAAGAC
>JAZSOK010000038.1:0-15664 GCA_045536865.1 Eubacteriales bacterium | reverse complement strand
GCCAAGGAGTTGATCATTTGGTTTGTCTTCCTAAGACCGCTTGGCCTCCGACTTGAACGGGCGACGTGCCCCTGACTGTCTTCCAAAGTTTGCCTCTGACAGGGATTATTATTATCAGTAGTCCGCAGGAACTGGTTTCTTTGATTGTCGAAAAGGCGTTGAACATGGCATCCTTGATGAACGTTCCCGTTTTGGGACTTGTCGAGAATTACAGTTATTTCGTATGTCCCGATTGCGGAAAGCCGCATCATATTTTTGGTGAAAGTCACATTGAGGAATTGGCAGAGGCACATCAACTGCCCGTCCTTGCACGTTTGCCGATGAATCCCAAACTGGCGGCGCTTTGCGATAAAGGCATTATTGAACTGATGGAAAACGACTACGTCACGTCCATTGCCGATGCATTGGAAAAACTGTAAAAAATACGGCGGTGTGCCACATCTTTTGGTGTAGCACACCGCCGTAAAACTATGTTGGGGGGTTATTTTTGTAAAGGGAAAGGAATAAATCCGTTCTTTGTCAATTGCACAAGATGGTCAAACCCACATCGATGACACAGAGCAAAGACGGCATCCTGCATGAATGCCAAGGCATCAACGCTATGGGCATCGGAGGTAAGCGTGACGCGCGCGCCGCGCTTTGCCATCTCTCGAAGGAGGAAGGGCGCAGGATAGGGGTGGCTTCGGTATCCACGGGCGACGGCACCCGTATTGATTTCAAACACGAGGTCAGGGCGCCTTTTGATAATTCTACGCAGGGCGTTTATGGAAAGTTCACGGTAACGGGCGTCGTTTTCGTCGAAAAACTCGCCGTTTTCGTTGAATTTTGCTGCCAAATCAAAATGCCCGACAACGTCTACGCCCACGCGCATGCAGGAACGCTCCACTTCCGCATAATATGCGGAGAGGAAAGCATACACGTCTCCGCCAAAAGCGGTGCGGATGCAGGTTTTTAACTCGGACATAGTATTGTCAATGGCAAAATGATGTGTGCCGCAGGTAAGTTGATGCACGGAGCCGATGCGGTAATCGTAGCGGGGGAATCCGTATTTTGTATCAAGGTCCCATTCAATACCGATGAGTATATCCATACGACCGCGGTAGAGGCGTTGCAGATCGCGCACCTTTTCGAGATAAAGCGGCTCTTTTTCTGCACGCATGGCGTAATCGTTTTTATACGGCAGGGGGGAATGGGGAGAAAAGCCGAGAGTATGGTAGCCAAGCGAGAAGGCACGGGCGGCCATAGCCTCCATACGAGCCTGTCCGTCACAATACGGTGTGTGCACGTGGCAATCGGATGGAAAAATCATAGAAAACTCCTTTCTTTGGGTATTTTACGGGAGACAATCCTTTCTTTTATTATAACGCGTTTTTTTCTTCTTTTCAAGGCTATTTACAAAAAAAGTATGATTTGTTGTCAGCATGTGATTTTCTCCTGTAAAAGGGAATTTTTATTATGAAATTTTTCTTGAAAATCGGCTTTGACGGGGAAGCGAAGCGAAAGAACGTAAAGTCAAGTAGTAAGTGCAAAAAAATATAAAAAATTATAAATTTATTTCACCAAAATACTTTGCAAACATATCGGCAGACGTTTTGTAACCGAACATTGCCCTTGGATAATCGTTTATCCAATGTTCAAGACGCCCTATTTCTTTTGGAGATGTTTTTTCAAAATTAAAACCTTTTGGATAAAAACGACGTATCATTCTATTTTGATTCTCGTTCGAGCCACGTTCCCACGAACTATACGGATGACAATAATATACATGAGTGCGTTTTACCTTCTTTGAAAATGCATTTTCAAGTCCGTAAACGTCGGAAAACTCCGATCCGTTATCAACTGTTATGCTTCGAAACAACATACGAAACAATCTGCTGCCATATTCGCGCTCAAGATTATTCAAAGCAATAACAACACTCTTTGCAGTCTTTTCCTTCATTTTTCGAATTATCTCAAAACGTGTAAGGCGTTCTGTCAATACAAGCAATACATTCTTTGCACCTTTAGGACCTACAACACAATCCATTTCCCAGTGACCAAACGATATACGCTCTGTCACTTCGGCAGGGCGTTTTTCTATGCTATGCCCTATTGGTGCTCTTGACGCCTTCTTATTGAGCTTCTTTCTATGTTGAACATTTTTCTTTATCGGCAAGTGCTTATTTGATAGATGCAAAAAAACACCATTATCAATATACCGATATAATGTTGTCTTTGATATGCTGGTTGAGAATTTTATTCCCTTCGCTTTCATCTCGCCCAGCAGTGCACCCGGTGCATATTTTTCCTTGATTATTTTTCGCTCTATGTATTCGGCAAAAGCTCTATCACTACCTATTTTCAATTCTCCGCCTTTCGCCCGCAAAAAAGTTTGCTTTTTGCGTTCCGAAATATCCGGACTGTACCGGACATCTGTTGTCCAATCAGAATTCAAGTGTACATACTGCCCCCTCTTCAATTCCCTGTATATGGTAGAATAATGAACGCCAAGCCTTTTAGCTATTTCTTGCGGAGATATCCCCACCTGACGCCATGCCTCTATTCTCAATCTTGATGTCCATGTTAACGTCTTATAGTGCCTCATATTTATACCTCGCTTTTTTTGAAAATGTTTTTCAAATACTTTACCATAAAAATGATGCAAAGATTTTTACTTTCTGTGTCTTTTGTGTGAAAAGAGCATTACACGCCACCTTGTATTATCAAGCGCGCCGCCTGCGGCGGCGCGGGGTGGCGTGATTATCAAAGGCGGAAAAGACGCGCGCGTCTATCCCGCCTATACACGTCTTTTCTCGACATTGATATGATAGCCACTGTGTTCGTGTTTTTTTCCCCTTCAGGGTTGACAAGCGAATTTCTTTGTGTAAGAGAAAGAAAAAAACGGCACAAAGCCGTTCTTGAAAGGGGGTGTAGCATGAAACAAGTACAATACTTGATGGTAAGATTTTATCTTGAATACTGGCATATTCTTGAAATCGCCATCAATCTTATAGCTTGCATTATTGCAGGCTAACCCCTTTACAAGAACGGTCTTCGTGCCGTTCTTGTATTGATTATAACACAAAGTAATTCGCTTGTCAACCCACATGCCCCGATGTTCTTTTTTCCTCAAACCGCCCCACGCCACATCGGGAGTTGCGCCATACAAAAACACAAAATGCAAAAGACAAACGAAAATGCAAAAAAAAACAGAAAATTGTAATCAATAAGCTCATGCAACGATTGTTTTGATGAAGCGGCCTTCGAGAAAAACTGCAAACGATGAATGCGTACAAGCGGGGAAACTTATCCGCGTTTCCCCCGCCTCACGAAAGAGGCGGCTCCCCTTTCCTGCGACCGAACGACTGGCAGCGCTAAAGATATATATATGCCGCGCATGCTATTTTTGGCACGCTCAATGCTTTTTTTAAATCAAAAAAAGAGGAAGGGGTTTTTCGGGGTATCGTTCAACAATAATAGCACTCTACTCTCACGCACCTTGCTTTTTTTTTCGCAAAAATACAATTGAAGGCAAAAAAAAGCAAGCGGACACTCCGTAAGCACATTGACAAAACTGTATTTTAGTGCTATACTTATCAATAAAAAATAAGGAGAAAAAACATGATAATTATAATTATTGCACTTATTTTCCTGTCACTTGCTGCTTTTATCGTCATAGATATAGGTAAAGACCATTACAAAGACACAAAAAAACAGCAAACAACAATTACAACAGCATGCGAAGAATGCGGAAGTGACCACATTACAGTCATATCCACACGTTCAATTGCAATTCGCAAATACGCCGCTTTTGTCATTAAAATAGGTATTTTTACTCTCGTGCAAAAAATAATCTCTTTTCTAATGGCGCAATTCTTCTCAGTGTTCTTTAAGTTCTCTTTTTTTATGCTATTCTCACCCGAACACACCGAACAAATTGACAGTATTATTGAGAATGCAGGCTTTATAACTGTATTCATTGGCTTTAACGCATACTTCGCCTATTATTTTTTTCTATTTGTATTTATCATCAATCTTGCACTTTTACTTTATACGCACTTCGCACACAACAATCAACATTACAATGTCGTTTGCTTAAAATGCGGACGCATCGAAACAGAAAAAGAGCCTAAAAAAGGAAACAAAAAATGTATCGCAAGAACTATTCAAGCAGAACAGGATCATACGGATTAGTCGAAGCATTATTTTCCCATTCTATTACATCAAGATTTGACAGAATAAAATGATCGTCAAACAGCACATATCTTTCGCCAAATTTGAAAAAATGTGCAGCTATGTCCTTTGGAGATACATACATCTCTATTTCTTCTTTGGTGCCGCGAGAATAAAACAGACGTTCTCCCGACTTCTCTATGTATTTTAACAAATACTCTAAATTTTGACCACGCTTTACGGCGTGGTTATCTATTTTTTCGAAAGAATTTACGCCAAAACGGGAGCGAAAGAAACTATTCTCAATATACGTCGTCCGCTTATGCTTCTTCTTGCTGTAGGTTGCAATTCTATCCAACTTGCCTACCATCTGACCTTTTGGAATATAAACCGCCGCGTGAAAATGCAATCTCTCTTTTTCGGGCGAATACTCAAACGCCCCCGCGACCTTCCATCCGCGGCGCGTTGACAAATTTGAAAAACATTTTTTCAATTTCGCGCGAAACGTTTCAGCATCGTGTTTCTTACCGTCATAAGTAAATGTCACAAAATAATTCCACGAATATAAAGCGATTTTTCTACGAAATCGCTTTTTTCGCGCATAAAGATTTTTGCTTTTTCGCGCAAAATTGCTTTTTAAAAAATTCTCACGCTCATCGTCGGGCAGCATAGGAAACTCTGACATTATATTGTCCCTAATAAATCTTACACGTTCGCCGTCTGTATGATTTAACTTTTGAGATATTGAATATAAATTCTCAAACGTATTATCTAAAACAGTTTTCTTCCTCGGCTTACCGGGCTCATTGAAAGAATGCACTTTTTTGCGCGCAATAAAATGTGAGCCATCCGAATTTACCTTGCACAATATATCCGTTTCTTGCCTCGGAAATACTGACGTATAATTCTCGGCGCCAAAAGAAACACAAGGCTTCACCATTTCATTTTTTTGTGCGCTTGTCCAACTTTCGTAACTGCACCCATGGTGGAACAACCCTATTTGCCGTATCGTTTGCATTCTCTTCTTCCTTTTCTTTTTCTTTTTTAAAAGCATTCTCCAAAACGCTGTTTATGAAATAACTATTCTGCAATTTCAACTCATCAATTTCAGCGCGAATACCCCTATAACACGGGTATTCATTGATACCCACAGCCGTTTTCTTTGCATTTTCTGCATAAAAATCTGCAAAACAGTCCGTCGAGAAACGCTTATCATATATCTTTTGATGAAGCAAATAATAATCATGTTGTTCTACTTCACCAATGCCGTCACCCCGTTCAACCTGTAATGTTACAGCGTGAAAGCCGTAAAGACGGTATATACGGTCATAGTAGCGCAAGAACGCACCTGCCAAGGATTTATACAAAAACATCGTCAATGTCATGTCAACGCGATTATAACGCCAATTATAATAATCTTCACGAAAGCGCGGGCGAAGAAAGCAATTGGCAATTTCACCAAACAAAAAGAAAGGCATAGACAATTGCCGCTCGCTCTTGTCCACAATTGTATGTATTTCACACAACTCCCGGACATTCGCACCTAAAGCATTGCTTCTTTGCTCATCCGAAAACAATCTCAAAAAGCAAGTGTTTCCAACCGTCGCCGCATGTCGGCGCATTCTCAAATCTAAGTCAAACAAATCGTTTTTTTGATTAGCCTCATCTTCACGTTTTCTTAACTCTTCCAAGTCGTTCTTGTTACCGCGCTCTTTGCCGATTTCTGAAATTCCTATACACCCAAATTCTAAACTGCCAAAATTCTTGTTATGCTCTAAAACCTTTTTACCTAAACGAAAGACGTCAAAATCAAGGACATGGCAATATCGACCTTCTCTTTTATTTTTCTTAAAAAAATCATCATCCCAAAGAGGGAACAAACCTTTACTCTTTAATTCGCCATCTGTACGAACGGAATAATTCGATACTATAGTTACTTCGGTAATGTAAATAAAATAGTATTGAACATATTTCGAAAGCACAGAAAAAAGCCTCTCAAAACGTATGCCGTTGTAAAAAACAAGTTTTTCGTTTATCACATCATAGCCAAAGCAATTATCCGAACAAACGTCTTCCATAAAACGCTTTTCGCAATCCGCAATCCATTGCCGAGCAGTTGCCAAATTATAAACAGCATGATCATCTATTGCTTTTTGAAACGCCCTTTCTAAATTCAAAAAAGGAAAATTAGGAAACTTAAAATCTTCCTCAAACATTCCTTTCAAAGCCTCATGTCGAAAAATACACTCTTGAGAAAGAAGCATGTCTGTAATTGCCGTAGTCTTCCCCATGCCCATAGAGGCACATGCCATGACACAAACAGGAAGTGAATTGATAAAGCCCTTGTTTTTAGCCTCTAAATGACGAAGTCTCTCCACCGCTATATATCGACGAATTTTATCAAAAATAAAAAATCCAACTAATAGCCAAAGTAATAAAGGTGCAGAGATATAAGCAAGATACAAATCTATAAACAACTTATAAAATAGCACATACAACGAAAGAAAATCAAAACTTGCAATGAAATAAAAATAAAAAGAAACTAACTCTAACGCTATAGTCGCTATATTTAAGTTTATAATCCAAAGTAATACCAATATATATAAATAAAACTTACGCCGAAAAACAAATGATTTTATATCACGTAAAACCGGCAACGCTTTTTTTCTAAAATAAAAACGCATTAAATAATACAATTGCAAAGGTTTAGATACTTTTTCTTCTTTTCGCTCCGTTTCAAAGCTGTTTTTGAAAAGAAAAAATAACAATAAAAGAATTGGCAAAAACAAAGAAAACAATATTGTCACAAGATGAAGACTTTTGGCAACAAAAACAACGTATGACAACAAATTTTTTATTTCAAACAACGCAAAAAAAGTCGCTCCCGCGCGAGCACAAAAATCATCCCATGTCAACGGCAAAATAGGCTCTAAATCTAACGAAGACGGAAGAAGCACAGTAGCACCACTTCCATCGCCAGTAAACGTATTGACTATGTAAAAATAAAAAGATGTCCCCACATCGCGAACGGCTTCAAACAACCTATGAAATGAATAGCCATATACAAAAGAAGAAAAGGCAAGTGTTGCAGCTATCAAGGTTAAAAACAAAAAATGCCACTTTTGAACTCTATTCTTTATCACACACTCACCCCCATAAATGTATATACAATATATCCCAAAAGCCAAAAGAAGAAAATCCATCCCAAAAGACGAAGTACATACTTCATTTTTCTTTTTTATGAAGGGCGAAAATCATTCGCCCTTCTCTCCTTTTTTTATTTATTCTTTTTTCTCTATGTCTTTTTTTGTTTCATTTACCGCAATCGTTTTCTCCGGTTTATCTTTTTTCTTTATTTTAGAAAAAAGCCAACGTATAACAGGTATCAGAACGAACCGTACAAGTAGTATTATAACAATAATCCCAATCACTTTTTTAATAATGGAAAAAGCATCGTTGCCAAATAGAAAATCGCCCAACCAATTCAACAAACCAAGCGCACCAATGCCTGCATCACTTATCAAATTGTTATCTTCTTCGGGCCGTTGTTCAACATCCGGAGTAACATCTTCCGGGTCCGACACGACAGTATATCTTGTATCAATTGTTGTTTGCTCATGTTTTTTAGTAAACGTCATTTCAATAACTTGAAAGTCGAGAAAAACCGTTTGAGTAAATGCAAATCCGGCTATTGGAGAATCTGTACCAGTTACAAGATTATAATAACGTGATTGAAGTTCATCCATCTCAACATCTGTAACTGCGAAACGGAATATATAAGGACGATATCCAAAGGCTTCCATTTTTTCAGAATAATTCTTTAATTCTTCCAAATCCCTTTGATTGACACCCAACGAGTGAGACGTATCATGAACAATATCTCGTATAGACTCAATAGTAGGATACGTAACGGAATTGTTTACGTCTGGATAACTTATACCATATTCCATAAGCTTCGCCCACCAGTCGCCCTCAAACGATTTTAAATCAATCGGTGTACTTGCTTCTGCATCTATAATGTTGTAACCCTTCTTTCGGCCTTCATCTACATCTTCTTGAAAAAAACCACTATAATAATTACCGGTTTTTCCAAATAGTTGAGAACGCGCAAACTCCAGCTCTAATGTTTCATAAACACCGAGATTTTCTTTCTTTTCCAATGCCGCTATTTGCGTTTTTAGCCCTCTCACAAGTTGCGACGAATTAAGCCTCAAATCAGTCAACAGATCTTCGCCTTTTATTAAAAGATCGTTCCCATATTGACTTGCTTTAGGATTATAAAAAACAGTAGGTAAATAATTGCGTATTCCTTTCTCTGGAACATCCAACTTTACTGTAGACGGTAGATCCAAAGAACCATACATATAATCATATTTTAAATACAGAAGAGTCATACCATTTACAACACCGTCACCTACTCCGAGAAAAAAATCTTCTTCCTTTGCCAAGTTCTTAGCTACAAATTGACTATAATAATCATAATCCGCTTTTTTTGCAAAAATAGGAATAGGATTTGTTTTATACTCGTACCATTCGGCTTTAACATTAGTCAATTGTCCGCTTCGCTGTATAATGCTTTCCGGAATGGCAAAATAGCAAGAATTCAAAGCCGAACGATGTCCCTCACCCAAAGGGGAACTATCAAGCAAATAGGAGGTATGGTGTACTTCAATTTCTAAGACATCAATCTCCTTGCCACTGAACGCCAAAGTATTGTCGGCTTCCAAGCCCGAATAAGTGGCAGACATCCCCACCTTATAAGACTTTCTGTTTTCGCCATCAGATAAAGTCAAACTACCAATAGTATAAGAACGATAATCCACACCGTCTCTTTCTGTAAATACACAGGGGAAATAGCCGTTTGTTTTTCTCACCTTGAATTTAACAAAACGCCCGTCTTCCGATTGAGAAAGCAATTGTAAATCAATCAAGTTATAAATATCGCCGCCTGTTTCTCCATCAAAAGCCGTTGCCATATTCGCTTGATTTCCAAAAGCAGAAAATTTCTTGCCCGAAGGGTTATAAAGATACAAATACAGCCCATAAGATGGACTGTCAATACCATTTTCGCTCGTATAACCTTTCTCATAAAGTGATATAACCTCAACGTATTCCGTTGTTTCATTCAAGGTCGTATCCAACGGGAAATCACCCAAGTTTATTTTTTCTTTTTGCCCCGATGCTTCTTGCATCTCCATGTTCTCTAAATCAAACATCACATCCGTTTCGTCAAGGGAATGCTCCATAACAATCACAGACGGTCCTGCCGCAACCGCACCCAAAGGAAATGCTGCCACCGCAAACAGCGCCGCAAAAATCACTGCAAAAAGTCTTTGTAAATGTTTTTTCAAAAAAAACACTCCTTTCTTTTTTCAAAACAAGGGCAAGTTTTAAAAACCTGCCCTTATTCCTTATTTACCGTAACCGCCTAAAGAAATTGGCGACACACTCAGGACTTCACGCGCAGGAATATATTCCGTACGAACAACGCCTGAAGAATCTGTCAAACGAAGAAAACCTGCTGCCACATATGTACAAGCATTATAGTCTTCGCCTTCTGCAAATTCAATCTTCGCAACAAAACACATCAAATCATCGGCGTTACCCGATGTCACCAAAGACGAAGGCGCAGGAACAACGTTATCGCCTTGAGGCTCGTCCTTGTCAGAGGAATAAGCTAAATAAATTGTCGCGTTTCCCGATGCTGAAATCAAGCCAAAATCCTCGTCACGCTTCACAGAGAGAGTAGAGGGGGTATTCAAAATCTCACCATCAGCACGCTTGCCAATACCGCACGCCGCGCCAATCTCCACCGAATAGCCCTGTTTCTCATAAGCTTCTATTTTGGTCATATCCACTGAGAACAACGAACGAATGGCCGAAGGATCACCAAACGGATCATCACTGTCGGTATCACCAGCATAATTGCGTTGTAGTTGCCAACCTTCATATTTGACAACATCTTTCATCGAAACAACCGGAGCTTCATTTTTTCCTACGTTGATCTCCGCTTCGCGAAACCCCGATGTCAAAAAACCAATTGTCCCGACAAGTGAAGCGACAGATAACGCGACGCACAATACTAATATCCACTTTTTTTTCATTTTTTTCTCCTTTTATCCCGCAATCATAGGATCAACATGCAATAATTCTTTAGCTCGTGTGTAAACAATTTCTATATCGCCCGAAGAATTCTTGACAGCAATAAATGCCGCCGCAACGTATGTATTATCGTTGCAATCCTCGCCATCCTCAAGCATGGTTGACGCAACCATCCATTGAACACGGTCAACAACGCCGGGCCTAATACTCTCAGCCGGAACAAGATTAGAGCCCTGCTCTATGTCTTCGTTCGTTGCATATCCGACTTTGATAATGGCATGTGCGCTATCTGTCGTTACACTCCAATCTTCATCGATTTTTACCGACAAAGATGTTTTTGTGTTGACAACGCCACCGTCGGCAGCCTTACCAAGGCCATAAACAACGCCGTACATAACCTCGTAACCCGCATCCTCATACGCTTTTACTGCGTCCGTATTCACAGCAAACACCGCGCGAACACCATCATAGCCAGCGGTTTTGTCATTGCCGTCCTTATAATGCAAAGACCACCCTTCGCATTCTATAACTCCTTCAAGAGGAAAATTAACAAAAGTATTCGAGCTTGTATTGATATTAGACGAACGGAAACCCGATGTTAAGAAGCCCAAAACGCCAATCAACATCGTAGTACAAAGCACGAATATCAATAGCCTTTTTCCATTTTTTTTAAAAAAATTCTTCAAAAAAACAAAAAAATTCTTCAAAAAAACACCTCTCAATCAATATAAAACTCGCCGGCTTCGTCACCGACAACCAGCATAGGATATACTGTCACAGGCTCATCGCTTGTAAAGCTATCTGCAACTACAAGACTAAATGTCACTTCTGTTTGTGCATTTAGGTAAAATGTGTTGCCGACAAAATCCGCGTTTACCAACACATCGACACCATCAGGCGTTGTATATGTCGCAATCAGCTTATAAGTCGTATCGCTTCCCTTCGGGGCACCGGTATATGTATATGTACCGGGATTTAATGTAAGAGTGGTAAACTCGACGGTCGTGGCTCCGTCAACTGTTGCCGTACCTTTCTTCGACTGCGTAAACGAAATAGAGCCGTCTGTGTTCACTACGAAATCACCGCCACGCAACGTGTGCAGGCCTTTTTCAACAAGCATTTGATCGTAATATTTCAGAGCAATTAAATTATCCGGGTTGCGTTCGTCTTGAGTAAACCACCCTTGCACATCCCAATCCCGAAAGCCTTGCGACAAGTAAGAAACAAAACCAACAATCAATGATGCCACTAATATAATAGCAACATATGCAATTATTTGCTTCGTTTTATTCTTCATATCAATAACTCCTTTCGTTTATTTTGCTTTTTGCGCTTTTTTGTGCTTTGCTGACAAGCATTGTCAGCAAAGCCTTATCGCTATCCTCGCGAGGCTTAACGGTCATTTCATAAACACCGTCTTCATCCTCTGTGCGTATCTTATAAGTCACGTACTCAGTCTTCTTGCGTGTCGTTGCATCAACCATGCTACCCGTAAACTTATAAAAGGGAACAGATCGGGCATCGCCAAACACAAGGTCAAGAACCTCGTAACCGTTCCTATCCTTAGTCTTCAACCATGCCACAACTTCACGACCGCGAAGTGTGCCACGGACAAAATACCCCCAGTATTCTTTGCCGTTACTTTCGTAAACGGTCCTCTCAACCATAAGGCCAGTAAATACACCTTCGCCCTCGATAATATCGACCTTCTCTGTTGAATCCGCTACAAAAGCATCTGTTTCCTCTGTAATAGCATTCATGTTCTTTTCGTCTTTCATTTTTCAAAACCTTCTTTCTTTGTTTTTTATTTCTCTTGTGATAATAATAAGGCAGACATTACGCGATTAATTTCTTTCGCGCTCGTCGTTTCAAAAGTCTCCGCCAAATATCTTTGGTGAAGAAAAACGCGGTTTTGACTTGTCAATTCCATATAGGTAGACAGGTTGATTTTATAATATTTTGCCAAATCCGCGAAGTGGTTTTGCGCCATTTCCTCTTCCGTTAGAGTGCGGTTATACACGCGGATAGCGCGATAGCCAAAAGGCGCAGATATATGCATTTTAGGATAACTATTAGAATCTACCTCAATTTGCGTTCCCGTTTTGTCGTTCATGTACTTTGCATTATAAACAAGGTCATAAGACGCCGTTTCAGATGTGTTAATAGGACTGTGGGCAATCTGACCGTCGCGGAAAAAGTCAAGGTCAAGAATACCCGTATATGCGTTTTCTGCCACCGTGTAATCAAAGCAGAATGCAATTTGATAGGTTTCTAAAGGATCATTTCCTAAAAACTTAATTTGAGACCGTACAGAATGACAAGAATCAGTCGAATTCCTTATAACGGGAATACTATCATCTCTTGGAACCCCCCACCATTCAACACCTGTAATAAAGCCATAGCCGGGAATTGGATAACCGGCGGAGCTGTTTCGCATTTGAAAATCGGCTTCCCAGTTGGGCAACACAAGCGATGCCTTATTGTAGTTTGTTCCATTATCAACACGAAAATCTTGTTGAAATAAGGTCAATTCGACTGTTACGTCATCAAGCACCTTAACATCGGCATCTCCATCCTTTACAGTATGGAAGGGTAAAAGCGAGCCAAGTTGCAATGTCCCCTTCGACAGAAGAGCGCCCTCTGCTGCCTTATGGTCGGAAGTTTCGTCATTTGCGAAAGTGATCACAGAAGGCGAGCCTTCAATGCTATTCAGTAACACCGTTGAAACCGCACCGCCTGCCTTCATGTCAAAAGCATCCCATTTGTAAATCAAACCGTTTTTGACATATAAATCTTCATATGTGGTGAAATCGAATAGAAGATCGTCATCATCCGTTTCATTTTCTGTCGGAAACAAAACTGTATTCCCGTTTTTCCACTCCGAATTTCCTGCAGCCAAATAACGTGCGCCCACAAATACACCGCCCATACACATTGCCGCCAATAATACAAATGCCGTACCCTGTAATATCTTTTTCAATAAAATACTCCTTTCTTTTTTTTAGAATTCTTCTTGAAAAACCATCAAACAATCAAGACGCATCACCTCTTTCTTTTTCTATCAGACGCATAGCCCGTCTGATAGCCTCGTATCTCAAATCGTTTGCATGATAGTTCATGTCCAATACTTCAATGTGTTCAAGTTCGGCATGAACTTCACAATTAGCTTTCATGTCATGCAAAATAACACGAACAAGTGATGTACCATCGCTATAGCAGTACTCTTCGTAACCTATGACATAGTAAAGAATACCCCAATAGCGTACAAGAGCATTGTTTTTTGCCGCCCGTCTAACTTCTTCAATAGTTTTCATCTTCTTTTTCTCCTTATAAAAAATAAGTGCAAAAAACATTTTAAAATGTTCTTTGCACTTATTATAAAACTTTATAAGCGAAGCGAAAGAAGGAGAAATTTATTGACAAATCGGTTTTTATGTGCTATACTGATATGGATGTATAAGATACGTGCTACCAATAAAAATGACACATGTACGTGCCAAAACACGGAGAAAAGTAGAGGAGCATTCGATATGGATATAAAACCCTTTGAGGAGAAAGTTTGGCTTTCAACACCTACAAAGCATGACGATGGGTTGAAATATGTCATTGAGGCTTATGAAACGAACTGGATGTCAACGGTCGGCGCTAATATTAACGAGGTCGAGCGACAGATTTGCGAAAAGGTCGGTTGCAAGTATGCAGTAGCCCTTTCTTGCGGTACGGCCGCTTTACATATGGCAGTTAAACTTGCGGGTGTCAAGCGCGGTGACAGAGTATTTTGTTCGGATTGCACCTTTGGTGCGACTGTCAACCCCGTTGTTTACGAGGGCGGCATTCCCGTTTTCATCGATACGGAATACGATACGTGGAACATGGACCCCGTTGCACTAAAAAAAGCATTTGAACTCTATCCCGACGTCAAGGTCGTTGTGGTCGTGCACCTGTACGGAACGCCTTGCAAAATGGATGAGATAAAGGCAATTTGCGATGCACACAATGCGATCATTATTGAGGATGCGGCCGAATCTCTCGGTGCCACCTACAAGGGCGTGCAGACGGGAACGTTCGGTACTTATAACGCGATTAGTTTTAACGGAAATAAAATTATTACAGGCTCTTCGGGCGGTATGCTCTTGACAGATAGTTTAGAGGCGGCAAATAAGGTACGCAAATGGTCGACGCAAAGCCGCGAAAATGCGCCGTGGTATCAACATGAAGAGATTGGTTATAACTATCGCATGAGCAATATCATTGCAGGCATTGTTCGAGGACAGATCCCGCATCTTGAAGAGCATATTGCACAGAAAAAAGCCATCTACGAGAGATATAAAAAGGGATTTGAGGGGCTTCCCGTGAAGATGAATCCCTATGATGAAAAGAATAGCGAGCCGAACTTTTGGCTCTCCTGCATGATTATCGATGAGGAGGCCATGTGTCGGCAGGTACGCGGAGAAGTGGAGGCATTGTATATCCCCGAGGCAGGTAAAACCTGCCCGACGGAGATTTTAGAGACACTTCAAAAATATAACGCCGAGGGCAGACCGATTTGGAAGCCGATGCATATGCAGCCCGTTTATCGCATGCACGAGTTTATTACCCGTGAAGGTAGCGGCAGAGCAAAAACCAATGCGTATATCAGTGGCGGAAGTCTCGGTAAGGACGGCAAGCCGCTTGACGTTGGCATGGATGTTTTCAGGCGGGGTCTTTGCTTGCCGAGCGACAATAAAATGACGGCAGAGGAACAGGATATCATCATCGCGCTTATCAGAAGATGCTTTGAATAATCAAAAAGCGACGGGGCACGATTGTATATTCGGTAAAATCTCAAATTTTATTGTGCATAAAACAGAATAATTTTTTTGTCAAGTGTTGACATTTTAGCGTATAGGTGGTATAATAATTACCATAATAATAAAGGCCATGATGAAGAGAGTAGCACAATGCCCCTGTCACAGAGAGCCGTTGTGGGTGAAAATACGGTACGAGAGTTGTGTGAAAAACGCTTCGGAGCCTGCGGAAGAACGCCTTTTTGGTCAGTAGAACCGCACGTTTATCGCGTAAAGATTGAATGAAGTGGACCGCTTTTGCGGTCAATTTGGGTGGTATCGCGGAAGGTTGCCTTTCGTCCCATGTTTTGGGACGAAAGGCTTTTTTGTTTGTTTTAGTACATGATGACATATTCATCGAAAAGTGGAGGAACGAAATAATGTTAAGAACGCATACTTGTAATGAGTTGAACACAGAGCACATCGGGCAAAAGGTCACCCTGACGGGGTGGATTTCCACGGTGCGCGACCACGGCGGCGTGCTTTTTGTGGATCTACGTGACCATTACGGCATCACACAGATCGTTTTTTCGGATGACGGCATGATTGCCGGTATGTCCAAGGAAACGGTTGTGCAAATTGAG
>JAZSOK010000053.1:0-7012 GCA_045536865.1 Eubacteriales bacterium | reverse complement strand
GGAGAGCGCGGCGACGTATGACGAGATTTACGCCGAGTGGGCACCGAACGAAAAGGTTGCCATGGAGGTTGCCTTTGGCGCATCCTTGGCAGGCGGACGCAGTTTCTGCGGCATGAAGCACCGGGGCTTGAACGTGGCGGCAGATCCGCTTTTCACCATTTCCTATACGGGTGTCAACGGCGGCATGGTCATTGCCGTGGCGGACGACCCAGGCATGCACAGTTCGCAAAACGAGCAGGATTCGCGGCATTACGCCATTGCGGCAAAGGTGCCGATGTTGGAGCCTGCCGATTCTTCGGAGGCGCTTCTCTTTGCCAAGGCCGCCTACGACATTTCCGAGGAATTTGACACGCCTATCTTGCTCCGGATGTGCACGCGCGTCAGTCACGCGCGCAGTATTGTAGAAACGTCGGCGCGTGTGGAGGTTCCCGTTCGCGCCTATGAAAAAACACCCGAAAAGTATATTATGATGCCGGGATACGCCAAGCGCCGTCATCCCATCGTTGAGGAGAGAACGCGCCGCTTGACGGCTTTTGCGGAGCAAACGCCGCTCAATGTCATCGAATGGGGCGGCCGTCATATCGGGGTGATTACCTCGGGTACATCTTATCAATACGTCAAAGAGTCGATGGGTGATCGCGTCAGCATCTTAAAGTTGGGCATGGTCAATCCTCTGCCCGTGGAGAAGTTGAAGGACTTTGCCGCCAAAGTGGAGCGCGTGATTGTCGTTGAGGAACTTGACGGTGTGATTGAGGCGCATTGCCGTTCTATTGGTTTGGACGTGGTGGGGAAGGAATTGTTCCCGCCCATTGGGGAACTGTCTGCTAACATGGTCGGAAAGGCACTCGGCGGTGAGCTTCCTTGCTTTACCGAGCAAACCGAGACATTGCCCATTCGTCCGCCCGTGATGTGCGCAGGCTGTCCTCACCGCGGTCTTTTCTACACGCTTTCCAAAAAGAAAATTCGCGTGCTCGGCGATATTGGATGCTATACGCTTGGTGCACAGGCACCGCTTTCTGCCATGGATGCAACCATTTGCATGGGTGCTTCCGTTTCCTCTCTCCACGGCTTTAACCATATTCGCGGTAGCGAGAGTGAGGCGAATACGGTGGCGGTCATCGGCGATTCTACATTCATGCATTCGGGCATGACGGGACTTGTCAATATCGCCTACAATGCGACAAACAGTACGGTTATTATTCTCGACAACTCGATTACGGGTATGACGGGACATCAGGATAATCCCACGACAGGGCGCAACTTGAAGGGTGAGCCCGCCACCAAGGTCGATTTGGAGGCGCTTTGCCATGCGCTCGGCATTCGTCGGGTGCGCGTGGTGGACCCCTATGATTTGGCGGCGTGTGACGTGGCAATTACCGAGGAGCTTGCGGCAAAGGAGCCTTCCGTCATTATTTCCCGCCGTCCTTGCGTTCTTTTGAAGCATGTCAAGACAGAGGCCCCTGTCACTGTGGATGCGGATGCTTGTCGCGGTTGCCGCGCCTGCATGAAGCTCGGCTGTCCTGCTATCAGCATGAAGGATGGACACGCAGTGATTGACGCCACGCTTTGCACGGGATGCGGCGTATGCACACAGCTTTGCCGTTTTTCTGCATTTCGTCGGGTGACAAAATGAGGGGGACTGAAATGATGAAAGAAACAAAAAGTATCATGATCGTGGGTGTTGGCGGACAGGGGAGCCTGCTTGCCAGCAAACTGCTTGGCAGACTCCTCTTGGATGAGGGCTATGATGTGAAGGTTTCCGAGGTGCACGGCATGAGCCAACGCGGTGGCTCCGTGGTTACTTACGTGCGCTTTGGCGAAACCGTGGCGGCACCGCTTGTGGATAAGGGTGGCGCAGATATGCTGGTTTCGTTTGAGCCATTGGAGGCGGCACGTTATCTTGAATTTATGAAGGCAGGCGCGACGGTTATTACCAACACACGGAGAGTCAATCCCATGCCCGTGATTACGGGCGCGGCGAGCTATCCCGATGAGCCACTTTCTTCCTTGGAAAAGGCAGGCTTGGAGGTTGTCGCCATTGACGCCTTGGCGATGGCAGAGGAAGCAGGCAGCGTGCGCGCTGTCAACTTGGTGTTGATGGGACGGTTGTCGCGGTGCTTTGATATACCGCTTGAAGCATGGGACCGCGCGCTTGCCGCCTGTGTTCCGCCGAAGTTCTTGGAAATCAACAAAAAGGCGTTTGCGCTCGGACGTGATAGCGCCATTTAAGGCATAAGGTTTGATTTGATAAGGAGGAATACAATCATGAGCTCACTTGCAAGATATTACCAGAAGGAGATTGAAACGGCACCTGTTGAAGAGCTTCGCCGTATACAGAGCGAGCGACTTGCCAAAACGGTTTCGCGCATTTATGAGCGTGTGCCGCTTTATCGTCAACGGATGCAGGAGGCGGGTGTGACGCCCGACATGATTCGGTCTGTGGACGATTTGCCGTTGTTGCCCTTCACGTACAAAAGCGATTTGCGTGATACCTATCCCTATGGCATGTTTGCCGCCGACATGAAGGACATCGTGCGGTTGCACGCATCAAGCGGTACGACAGGTAAGCAGATTGTCGTGGGCTATACGCAAAACGACCTTGATGCTTGGGGCGATGTGTGTGCTCGTCAGCTTGTGGCGGCGGGCGCCGATGAAAACGATATAGTCCATGTGGCATACGGTTACGGCTTGTTTACGGGTGGATTTGGCTTGCACGGCGGTGCAGAGAAAATCGGCGCTGTGGCGCTCCCCGTATCCAGCGGCAACACCAAGCGACAGGTAACCATTCTGCGCGACTTCGGCTCCACCGTTCTTTGTTGTACCCCCTCATATGCGATGCACATTGCAGAGGTATTAGAGGCGGAGGGCTTGACGCCAAAGGACATTTCCTTGAAGGCAGGCATTTTGGGTGCAGAGCCGTGGACAAACGAAATGCGCGCAAAGATTGAAGAAAAACTCGGTATTCGCGCATTCGACATTTACGGTCTTACGGAAATTATGGGACCGGGTGTGGCGTTTGAATGCGAGGAGCAGAAGGGCATGCACGTTAACGAGGACCACTTTATCGTGGAAGTCATTGATCCCGAAACGGGCAAGCAATTGCCCGATGGAACGCAGGGCGAAATTGTCTTTTCGGCAATCACCAAGGAAGGATTTCCCATTCTTCGTTACCGCACGAGAGATATCGGCGTGATTTCACGCACACCTTGCTCTTGTGGCAGAACATTTATACGGATGAGCAAGCCGAAGGGACGCGTTGACGATATGCTTATCATTCGCGGTGTCAATGTTTTCCCCTCGCAAATTGAAACGGTGCTCATTTCGCAGGGATACAGCGCGAACTATTTGATTGTCGTTGACCGTGTCAACCATTTCGACACGCTTGAGGTGCGTGTGGAGCTGCCGCCTGCACTTTTCTCTGATACCATGAAGGATATGGCGCGACGTGAAAAGGAATTGCAAGAGGCACTCAAATCGCTTTTGGGTGTTGCCGCCAAGGTAACGCTTTTGGAGCCGAATTCATTGGAACGCCGTGAGGGCAAGGCTGTCCGTGTGCAGGATCGCCGTAAGCTTCACGATGCTTAATGCAGAAAGGAGAAGAACATGCTGACACAACTCTCGGTTTTTTTGGAGAATAAGGAAGGCAAGCTTGATAAGGTGCTTCGCGTTTTGACGGATGCAGGGATTGACATTCGTGCGCTTACTTTGGCAGACAGCACGGATTTCGGCATGGTTCGTATGATAGCCGACGATCCGCATCGCGCAAAGGAAGCCCTGGAAGCGGCGCATTGCATTGCTACCGTGACGGATGTGGTGGGCGTGGTTGTCCCCGATACCGTCGGCGGATTGAGTGGTCTGCTTTCGGTTTTGACGGCAAATGGCATTGCCATTGAGTACATGTATTCTTGCTTGACGGATGCATGTGGCGATGCGCGCATGGTATTGCGCGTGGCAGATGCGATTGCCGTTGAAAATCTCTTGAAAGAGAAGGGGTATACCGTTCTTTGATGCTCTTGTTTGGCGGCGCTTTTATAAAGCCCGCATTGATAGCAAAAAGCAACAATTGATCTTTATAGACAGAAGCGAGCTACGGCTCGCTTCTGTCTATGAGATACACCGATTTTGCGCGAATATTCTTTGAATAGCTCTTGACTTTTTGCTCGTTTTGTGCTATGCTATCTACGGACGGAATTTGATGCCGAGTGAAAACATCATCAATGATAAAAGCTTTGATTTTGCGGCTCGTATCGTGAATGTGTAAGCATCTAAAAAACAATTCTGCATTTTGCATTTTGCAATCTGCATGATTATAAATCTGCGCCTGTGGCGGAATTGGCAGACGCGCTAGACTTAGGATCTAGTGTCCCCGACGTGAAGGTTCAAGTCCTTTCAGGCGCACCAAACAAAACATACCCCTGCTTTGCAGGGGTATGTTTTGTTTTATGTACCTAACAAGCTTGAAGCTTTTTCATTTGTAGGGCAAAAGCCCTGCAAATGGATACGTTTGCGCAGATAAAAGATTGCGGAAAGAAGGGATAGGGGCGCAAACGAGGGTTCGCAAGTCCTTTCAGGCGCACCAAACAGTAGAAATCCGAACCCAAAGCCGGTAGGCGAAGGGTTCGGATTTCTTTTTGTGTTCGGTGATATGTGATGTCAATCTACTGTTGCCCACATCACGCACGAGCACTGTTTACAGTATTTAATCTTTTTCTGTATTGAAGCGGCGTCAAGCCGGTGTCCTGTTTAAATACTCTGCAGAAATATGAGATGCTGCTGAAGCCGCATTGCTCACTAACATCGCTAATTGAAACACTTTCTCTTACGAGCAGGTCTTTTGCCAAAACAATTCTGGTTTTAAGAATATACTCCATAACTGTAAGACCCGTGGCTTTTTTGAATGTCCGACAAAAGTGGTATTTACTCATATGTGTGTATTCACAGATATCATCAATGCCTATGCCGTTAGAAATGTTGCTGTTTATATATTCAACGGCTTTGTTCATAAAACCGTGTGGAAGTGAGGTGACATTGATCATACTTTGGCTTATATAAATGAGTAGCCTTGTATAACAACTAAAAAAAACGGTCTGTCCATATTTTGTATCGTTTACGTAAAGTGAAATCTCGTCAAACAACGCTTCAACTTTTGAGCGGTCTTTTTCGTTTATTTCGGCATAGACAAATGACTCATCACTAAAGATTTGAGCGGTTGTTTCTTTTTGCGGGAAATATGAAAGTATTTTTCGTAACTCGTCGGTAGAGGCAAAAACTTTACTTCTCACATAGGTGTTTGCGTCATCGGGCATCGTATAGTGGTGTTTTTGTGCACCGATAAAGCAAAGTGCGCCTTCTTTTATAGGATATATTTTTTCGTTGCAAACTATGCTCCCACCGGTGGAATGCATATAGATGATCATATTTGAATTGTTTGTATGCCATATATTGTAATTTGAATCTAACCCTATTTGGCGATTTAATATTTTTGATTCCATTTTTTCACCTCCTTATAAAATATACCATAAATCGCGCAAAAAAGCAACAGGAGTAAAAAAATAAGCAATATTTGTAAAGAAAACGCGTGCGATTTGTATTATAATTAACTTGTCAAATAATTTTATGGAGATAAAACAATGTTTAAAGGGATTTTCACAGCACTTCTCACACCGTTCGATAAAGAAAACAAGATAAATGAAAAGGTGTTGGAAAAGCATATCAAGCACAATCTTGATATGGGCGTGCGCGGCTTCTACGTTTGTGGAAGCACGGGCGAAGCGTTTTTGCTTTCGACAGACGAGCGTAAGCAGGTAATGGAGATAGTCAAGTCCTGTGCGCCAGACGCAACTCTGATAGCGCACATCGGCTCTATAAACGAGGCCGAGGCAGCCACACTTGCCTCTTGTGCCGAAAGGCTTGGTTACAACGCCATATCTTCAGTTGCGCCCTTCTATTATAAATTCAGCTTTGCGGAAATAAAGAACTATTATTACCGCATAGCAAATAGCGTAGATCTTCCCATGCTTGTATATCATTTTCCTGCGTTTTCGGGCGTTAATATGGGTATAAATGAGATGGCCCAATTTCTTGAAAACGAAAAGTTTATGGGGATCAAGTTCACCTCAAACGATTTCTTTACACTTGAACAATGTAAAACAAGATTTCCCGACAAGATCGTATACAACGGATTTGACGAGATGTTTCTTTCCGGAGTTTCCATGGGTGCAGACGGTGCGATAGGAAGCACCTTCAACTTTATGGCAGATAAGTTCGTGGCTATGCAAAAGCTTTTCGCGGAGAACAACATTCACGAAGCACAGAAGATACAGAAGGAAGCCAACAGGATTATCACACTCCTATGTAAGATAGGCGTTATTCCCGCTGAAAAGGAAGTTCTGAATCAACTTGGGTTCGAGTTTGGAGAGTGTCGTCATCCTTTCGGTTCCCCCACCGATGAGCAAAAGGCTATGATTGCAAAAGAAATCATACCTTACATAAAAAGTATCTGATATGGCACGGAGAAGTATATAACGAATAAACCTTATTTTGAGCTTGTTGAACTTTGGCACCCCGACGATACATACACCAACCACCGTATTCCCGGTATGCTGGTTACATACAGAGGAACGTTACTTGTCTATTGCGAGGCTCGTCAATCGGGCAGCGATTGGGCGTTGATGGATACGTTGAGGTGGCGGTTGATAATAGCGCACAGCTCATCTATGTTCTCTATGAGGACAACTATGGTATTTCCGATTATCTCGCAACGTTCAACTATGAGTGGCTTATTGGAAATGATTAAAGCAAACAGTAAAAAATATTGCATATCCCATAAAAGTTGTTAAATATTATCCAAACCATACGGATAAAGTGATTTTGAGTTCAGATTTATCATCACTCACTGCACCAAACAAGCTTGAAGCTTTTTCATTTGTAGGGCAAAAGCCCTGCAAATGGATACGTTTGCGCAGATAAAAGATTGCGGAAAGAAGGGATAGGGGCGCAAACGAGGGTTCGC
>JAZSOK010000004.1:0-21133 GCA_045536865.1 Eubacteriales bacterium | reverse complement strand
GGAGGCAAAAGCCACGCAAAGAGAGAGAAGCATTACCAATGAAAGAGCAAGGGATACAACTTTCTTGAACATTGTTATGTTCCTCCAAATATAATTTTTATATAAAGAGACTTGCGTCCGCTTTATATCACAAGTAAAAATGTTTGCTTGCAAGGACATTTTTACGCCGTGCATCAATTGTGCAGGTGCGCGTTCGCACACATAGGGCGGATCCCAAAGGCTCGCTTGCAAGACTTTCTGTGCAAATTATATCAAAGAAAAGATAGGAGAGGGGGCTTGTCCACCCGTCATTTCCCTAAAAAATACAAGCAATATAAAACTAAAATAAAATACGATTATAGTATACACGAAATGACAGAAATAGTCAATAGAAAATCGAAAAAAGGATGCAAAAGTTTTTAATTTTATTTACATGACGTTTTGTTTTTTACTAAAAAAGGCTCTATAATACGTAAAAAAGAACAAAACCGCCGCCAAAAAGGTGCTATCTTTGAAAAAACGTGGCTTCCTCTTTGTTTGGCAATGTGACGGTAAAATGAAAATTGAAACAAAATGATGAAAATTTATTCGGGGATATTGACAAGTAATGAAAAACGGTTTATAATTAGAATGTCTAAAAATAAACTGTTTAGATTTGGAGGATTTATGAACCGATTTTTAGAAAATATGATTGAGAGTAAATACTTATACGATAGCGTTACAGAGCCCGTTTGCCAAAAGTACGGCGTTTCGCATACCGAACTGGATATTCTATTATTTCTTTCGAACAATCCCGAGTTTGATACGGCGACCGACGTTATAAAGAAAAGGAAGATTAACAAGTCGTCGGTATCCATTGCCGTTCGCACTCTTTGCGATAAGGGCTACGTTGTGTCGGAATTTCTTTCGGGGAACCATCGCTCGCAACATTTGACGGTGCAGGGCACCGCAAAAATGATTGTCAAAGATGGCAGAGCCGCACAAGAGGAATTTTTCAAAATCCTTACCGAAGGATTTTCATGCGAGGAACTTGATGACCTCAAAGGCAAAATGAACAGAGTAACGGAAAATATCAAACGACAAAACAGACAAAAAACTATGCGGTAATTCATTTGGGTTACGTAGCGGCAGAAATACAGAGACGGTTGTCGCTTTTTTGTGAACGTAGAAAGGGAAAAAATGATTAAATTACTCAGAAGAATATCCAAAAAGGATGCGCTTTTGGCGCTCTTTTGCGTTGCTCTCGTGCTTGGGCAGGTCTATTTTGATTTGAAAATGCCCGATTTTATGAGCGACCTTACTTTACTTATCAACACGCCCGGCACGGAGATGTCGGCCATTATCGAAACGGGTGCCAAGATGCTTGCTTGTACCCTGATCAGTGCATCCCTTGCCATCCTGTGCGGCTTTTTGACCGCACGTATCGCCTCGGGATTTAGTTACAAATTGACCGAGGATATGTTCTCCCACGTGCTTTCCCTTGGCCAAGGCGACATGCAGAAGTTCTCGATCCCGAGCCTTATTAACCGCACCACGCAGGACGTGACACAGGTGCAGATGTTTATTTCCATAGGGCTTCAAAACATTATCAAAGCGCCCGTGATGGCGATTTGGGCCGTCGTGAAAATCCTCGGCAAGAGTTGGGAACTTTCGGTGATTACCGCAGGATTTGCCATTTTAATGATCGGCTCGTCTCTTTTAATTCTTGCCTCGGTTCTGCCTCGCTTTAAGATCGTACAAAAGTTGATTGATAAAATCAACCGCACCGCCCGCGAAAATCTTTCGGGCATCAGTGTCGTTCACGCATTCAATGCAGAACGGTATCAAAACGACAAGTTTGAAGAAGTGAACGAGGAGATGATGCAGACGCAACGCAAAAACCAAACGCGCTTTGCCTTCTTCCAACCCATTATGGGTATCGGCATGAACGGACTTGCTCTTTGCATCTATTGGGTGGGCGCGGCACTTCTCAATTCAGTCCCCCTCGGTATGGAGAGAATGAATTTCTTTGGTGACGTTATCGTGTTCAGTACCTATGCCACCTTCGTGGTCATGTCCTTTATGATGCTTATTATGATTTTTATGATGTACCCTGCGGCAAAGGTTTCGGCGGCCCGTATCAATAAAATATTATCATCTTTACCTTCCATCAACGAGGGCAAGACGATAGACGGCAAGGAGTGCGGAACTGTGGAATTCAAAAACGTTTCCTTCCGTTATCCCGACTCTGCCGAAAATCAACTGGACAACATTTCCTTCAAGGTCGGCCGTGGCGAAACGCTTGCCTTTATCGGTGCGACGGGCAGTTCCAAGACCACGCTTATCAGTCTTATTGCGCGCTTTTACGACGCAACCGAGGGCGAGGTGCTTGTGGACGGCGTGAACGTCAAGGAGTATTCCTTCGAGGGGCTTTACAACAAACTCGGATATATCACGCAAAAAGCAATCCTGTTCTCGGGAAGTGTGGAAAGCAATATTGACTTTGGCGAAGCCGCCGCGCCCTTTGACGGGGAGACGGTGGACGACGCCATTTCCATTGCACAGGCGGCGGAATTTGTAAACAAACTTCCCGAAGGTAAAAAATCTCATATCGCGCAGGGCGGTAAAAACGTGTCGGGCGGTCAAAAGCAACGCCTTTCCATTGCGCGTGCCCTTGCAAGAAAGCCGGAGATTTTGGTGTTTGACGACTCCTTCTCGGCACTTGACTACAAGACGGATGCAAAACTCCGTAAAACCTTAAACGAGAAGTTGACCGAAACGACGAAGATCATCGTGGCGCAGAGGATCAGTACCATCCGCCATGCCGATAGGATCATCGTTCTTGACAGGGGTGAGGCAGTCGGCGCAGGTACGCACGACGAACTCATGCAAAACTGCTCGGTCTACCGCGAGATCGCCTATTCCCAACTTTCGGAAAAAGAACTGACGGGGGAGGCGATGTAAATGAAACGAATGAAGAATAATCAAATGAAAAAAGCAAATAACGCCAATCTCGCCGTTTCTCTTAAAAAGATATTTTCTTATATGAAAAACGACCGTGTCGTCTTGACGGTAGCCCTCGTGATGGCGGCGCTCGGCGCGGTATTCACACTCATTGGCCCGAATAAGATAGGCGACCTGACAGACCTTTTGAAAGAAGGGCTTTTCGGGCAAATAGATATGCCAGCCGTCGCTAAAATCGGCATTTTCCTTGCCGTACTTTACGGACTTAGCGCAATATTTACCTACATTCAACACTATATCATGGCGGTCACCACGCTAAAATATTCCAAAAAGATGCGCCGTGATTTAACCGATAAGATCAATAAAGTGCCGCAAAAGTACTTTAACACGGTATCGCAGGGCGACGTTCTTTCCCGCATCACAAACGACGTCAATAGCCTTCAACAAAGCACGTCCAACAGTCTGCCATCCATCATTACCGCCGTGGCACAGTTCATCGGTTGCCTCATTATGATGTTCGTGACAGAGTGGCATTTGGCGCTTTGCGTGATTTTCGTGACCGTCCTCGGTCTTGGGGTTGTGATGGTGATTATGGGCAAATCTCAACGCCATTTCGTTGCGCGCCAGAGATCCCTCGGCGCTTTGAACGGATACGTGGAGGAAATGTACACGGGACACGGCGTCATTCGCATTTCAAGAGCAGAGAACAACATCAAAGCAAACTTCAAAACGTTAAACCGCGCGGTTTACGATGCAGGTTGGAAATCCCAATTTTTGTCGGGCATGATGCATCCCTTGATGGGCGTGGTGGGCAACCTTTCTTACGTCGTGGTATGTGTGGTCGGCGCGGCACTTGCCATGGATCAGGTGATTACCTTCGGCGTTATTATCTCCTTTGTCATGTATGCACGTCTGTTCTCCTCACCCCTGACACAACTTGCCCAAGGTATGACGCAGATGCAGATGGCGTCTGCGGCTGCAACCCGTGTTTTTGATTTTCTTGAATCCGAGGAACTTCCCGACGAATCCAATAAAGCATCGCACACGGCGGCGGTCAAAGGCTCTGTTGAATTTAAGGACGTGCGCTTTGCTTATCCAGACACCCCCGATAAGATAATCATCAAGAATTTCTCTGCCAAGGCAAACCCCGGTGAGAAGATTGCTATTGTTGGACCGACGGGTGCAGGCAAGACGACGCTCGTCAATCTTTTGATGCGCTTCTTTGAAATAAACGGCGGCGACATTCTGGTGGACGGACATTCTATAAAGGATATGAAGCGAGAGGACGTTCACGCTATGTTTAGCATGGTGTTGCAGGACACCTGGCTCTTTGAAGGCACGGTGCGTGAAAACCTCGTTTACAATATGGAGGGCATTGCCGACGAGGATCTTTCGCGCGTTTGCCGTGCCTGCGGCATTGATAAGTTTATTCGTTCGCTCCCGCACGGCTTTGACACAGTTCTTTCCGAGACCACAAGCGTTTCGGCAGGGCAGAAGCAACTCATGACCATCGCGCGTGCAATGCTTCAAAATGCGCCGATGTTGATCCTTGACGAGGCAACGAGTTCGGTCGATACACGTACCGAGTTGAAAATACAAAGAGCCATGGATACACTGATGCAGGGAAGGACCTCCTTCGTCATCGCTCACCGTCTTTCCACCATCAAGGATGCCGATCTCATTCTCGTGATGAGGGACGGCGACGTTGTGGAAAGCGGCAACCACGAGGAGTTGATGGCAAAGGGAGGCTTTTACGCCGAACTTTACAACAGTCAATTTGAAAAGAGCGCGTAAAGTGAACTTCGCATGATTCATTGCGGAGATCAGAGTAGTAAGAAAGACTTTTTGCGGTTAATATAATTTAGGTTATTGATTTTGATGCGTTTTTGAAAGGATAGATTGCCAATGGGGCATTTTGTTGAATTTGAGGAAGTCAGAAAAACATATACGATGGGCGAGGTCAAGATAGATGCTTTGCACGATACGTCCTTCCACATCGAAAAGGGAGAGGTTTGCGTCATCGTCGGGCCTTCGGGCGCAGGAAAGACCACGCTGCTCAATATTCTTGGCGGCATGGATACGTTGAGCGAAGGTCAGGTGATCGTGGACGGCAGGGACGTTTCAAAGTATTCCGAAAAGGAGTTGACCACCTACCGCCGCTTTGACGTGGGCTTTGTATTTCAATTTTACAATCTTATTGGGAACTTGACTGCCCTTGAAAACGTGGAGATGGCGACACAGTTGTCAAAAGATCCTCTTGACCCTATGGAAATGATGAAGCTTGTAGGACTTGAAGAGCGCGCCGCCAATTTTCCCTCGCAACTTTCGGGCGGTGAACAGCAGCGCGTATCCATCGCTCGCGCTCTTGCCAAAAATCCGAAACTCCTTCTTTGTGACGAGCCAACGGGTGCGCTCGATTACGTAACCGGTAAGCAGGTTTTAAAACTATTACAAGACACCTCGCGCAAGACGGGGATGACGGTGGTCATCATCACTCACAATAGTGCGCTCACCGCTATGGCAGACCGTGTGATCAAGGTCAAAAACGGTACGGTCGTAGATATGCACATAAACGATAAGGCAATTCCCGTAGAGGAGATTGAGTGGTAATATGCTATTTAAGTCAACTTTACGCACCGTCAAAAAATCACTTGGCAGATATCTTGCCATTTTAGCAATCATCGCGCTTGGCGTCGGATTTTTTGCAGGACTTCGCGTAAGTGAAAAAACCATGTTAAAAACCGCCGACGGCTATATTTTCGAGAAAAATTTATATGATTTTCGTCTTGTTTCCACCTTGGGATTTGCCGAGGATGACGTGGAGGCGTTTTCAGATCTTGAAGGGGTGGACGTTGCCCGCGGCTCCGTGAGCGCCGACCTGATTGTAAAGAGGGAGGACGGCTCGGACGCGGTGCTTCACGCGCATACTCTCCTTGACCGCATTAACGGTGTGGAGGTCTTGCACGGCAGACTTCCTTCGCGTGACGATGAATGCGTACTCGATTCAAGATATGCAGGGGCGGATGCCATCGGCACGAAAATGGTGCTTTCCGAAAACAACTCGGACGAAACCCTTGACACCTTTACCTATGACGAATATACCGTTGTCGGCATTATAGACGCCTCGGAATATATCAATTTTCAACGTGGCACGACCGCACTTTCGGGTGGCACGGTCTTGGGATTTGCCTATATCCCCGAAGGTGGCTTTAACACCGATTATTACACTGAAATTTTCCTCTCTATCCCAACAGATGCCGAGATGTATTCGAAAGAGTATGAGGCGGCGGTTGACAGGGTGCGTCCGTTAGCAGAAGCACTGCTCAAAGAACGTGCGGACATTCGCTTTGACTTCATCTACAACAATACGAAAGCAATGCTTTATGCAGGTCGGGCAGAACTTGAAGCGGCAAGAAAACACCCTTCTGCCGCCATCCCGGAGATAAAAGAATTTCTTGATGCAAAAGAAGCCGAACTTTCCGAAGGATATGCCAATCTTGCCGCCCTTGAAAGGCCCACCGTTTACACCCTTGACCGTAATGCCAATTTCGGTTACGTCGGCTTTGAAAACGATATCAAAATAGTTTCGGGCATTGCAAGAGTCTTCCCGATATTCTTCTTCCTCGTTGCCGCCCTCGTCTGCATTACGACAATGACGAGAATGGTTAGCGAGTAAAGAACGCAAAACGGCGTGTTAAAGGCACTCGGTTACGGTGGTTTCTCGATTGCATCGCAATATCTCATCTATGCGGGAAGCGCGTCGGTCTTCGGGTGCGTTATAGGATTTTTGATAGGCTCGAAATTTCTGCCCATCATTTTGTGGGAAATCTACCATATTATGTATACCATCGCGCGTCCTGCCATTTTCGTCTTTGACTGGGGGCTTTTTGCACTTTGCACGCTCCTTTATCTCGTCTGCGCCCTCGGTGTCACCTACGGCGTTTGCCGAAAGGATCTTCGTGAGAGTGCGGCACAGTTGATGCGCCCGAGGTCGCCGAGCGCAGGTAAGCGCATCTTTCTTGAAAAGATAGGCTTTATTTGGCGCCCGATGAAGTTTTTGCACAAGGTGTCCCTTCGCAATATTCTGCGCTATAAAAAGCGTATGTTTATGATGATCGTGGGCATCGGCGGCTGTATGGCGCTCCTCCTCACGGGATTTGGTATTCGTGATACCATTCAACCCATCGTGGAATACCAATACGGAGAGATCAATCTTTACGATGCTTCGGTCTCCTTTTTGCACGAGCCGAATGAGGAAGAGAGGGCGGCGTTTGAAAATGGTACGAGTGACTTTTCGGAGAGTTTGGTACTGCTTCATACGGGCAATTTAACGTTGAGTGCGGGTGAGCAGAGTGCCGATGTTACCGTCCTTGCTTACCGTGACGCGCTCGACGCCTTCGTTGATATCCATAGCGGAGATGATAAAATCGCTTGGCCTTCGAAGGGAGAGGCGGTTATCAATTTCCGCCTTGCCGATCTATATAATATTTCGGTTGGCGATACGGTAAAACTCCGCGACGAACATTACCGTGAGGCGACCGTAACGGTGTCGGGAATTTTTGATAATTATATTTTCGATTACGTTTACGTGTCGGAAGAAAGTTATAAAGAGGGCTTTGGTCATGCGCCCGAAATGAATACGGCGTACTTGAATTTTGCCGACGGGGAGGATCATCACGAGGCAGGGGCCGCACTTCTTTCGATGGATAATGTCGCCTCGGTTAGCCTTGTGTCCGATATGCGCCAGTCTGTCGGTAATATGCTTGAAACGCTCAATTATATCGTGCTGATCGTGCTTGTTTGTGCAGGTGCGCTTGCCTTCATCGTGCTTTATAATTTGACGAACATCACCATCACCGAGCGTACCCGTGAAATAGCAACGCTCAAGGTGCTCGGGTTTTACCGTGGGGAACAAAATTCCTACGTGTTCCGTGAAAATATCATCCTGTCCGTCATTGGCGCAATCTGCGGCATTCCTCTTGGAATGGCTCTGCTTGATTACACCATGAGGCAAATCCAAATTGACAATTTCTACTTTGGATGCAGGCTTTCGGCACCCAGTTATTTGTGGTGTTTCTTGATAACGCTCTTATTTACCGTGATCGTTGACTTTGCGCTCACTGCAAAACTTAAAAAAATCAATATGGCAGAAGCAATGAAGGCGATTGAGTAAATAGGCCTTTTCAGAGTAAAAACGTCAAAAAACCCCCTCGTGCAAACTTGCACGAGGGGGTTTTTCTACACCAAATGAATGAACTTGACAACAAATTACAAATATGAATAGTAATTGGCACCGTGGCGTGTGCTTGTCTTGAACAAGTGCCCTTGCTACGCTCGGGCAGACAAGCACACGCTCGCACCGAAAACGAAACGAAAAAATCAACTCGGGGCCGAGCGAGAAGCGGAGTCGCCCGCTAAACCGCTTGTTGCGACTCCCGCATTAACGCTCTCGGCATTTTTAGGATTTTTGCCGTTTTACCACGTTTACTTTACCGCAGGGATTTTTCTCTGCGGTTTTATTTTTAAATGTGACAAAATGTTTCACATTTAAACGTTATACTTGGTATCGGTTAGCACATACTCGGTATTACTTCGTGATACGGCTATCACACTTCGATTATAGCATGTAATTTCTACGTACAGAAAATAGTGAAAACACCTATTTCACGGAGCGCTTCGGCACGCTCCTACTCGTGTCAAGAGTCTTTCGCGGCATAAAGTTCCGTTTGAGAGGTATTGAAAAAAATGAGATTATAAGCCCGTATCTACGGGAATCTCGCCATAGGCGAGGATTCGCTCACTCTCCGCCTGGTGAGCAAGCTCCCCGATCTCCGAGTGGCGAATGCGAACCCATATTCCAAACACCTTGTGTTTGGAGTGGGAGATTACGACGAGACAAAAATAAAAACCTAAACCAAACCACTCTATCGAGTGTTCGATTTAGGTTTTTATTGGTGACCCGTACGGGAATCGAACCCATGTTACAGCCGTGAAAGGGCCGTGTCTTAACCTCTTGACCAACGGGCCTGGTAGCGGAAATAGGACTTGAACCTATGACCTATCGGGTATGAACCGAGTGCTCTAGCCAACTGAGCTATTCCGCCATTTGCAATCAACTAATGTGTGACAGCCTGTTCATTATATCACAGAGAAATTCATTTGTCAATATCTTTTTTTGAAAAAATAATGTTGTTTTTTCTTTTTTTTATTTTTTCGCGTAATCTTAAAAGAAAAGGGGGATTGCAGGACAAAAAAACAGGGTCGGCAATTGTAAAATTTCTTTTTTCGCTTCAAATCTCTTGACTTCGAGCATAGATAGTGTAAAATAGATGTAGATAATAATATTATATATATCTATACGAGGAAGGGCATTTATCTATGAGCACTGTCAATATTGTTTTGCACTGCCCCGAAATTCCACAGAATACAGGCAACATAGCACGCACCGCCGCGGCGACAGGAGCACGCTTGCATCTCATTCGTCCGCTTGGCTTTGAGATCGATGATAAAAAACTCAAGCGTGCGGGGTTAGACTACTGGGACAAATTGGATATCACCTATTACGATAATGAAGAAGATTTTTTTCGCCGTCATGAAGGGGCGCACATTTACTATTTTACCACAAAAGCCCCCCGTGCATACACCGAGGTTGCGTATCCCGACGACGTTTACCTCATGTTTGGGTGCGAGACAAAGGGCTTGCCCGAGGCGCTCTTAAAACGGCATCCCGCAGAATGTGTGCGTATCCCCATGCGAAAGACTCTGCGCAGTCTCAATCTCTCAAACGCCGTGGCGATCGCCGTCTACGAAGTGTTTCGCCAAGGTGCCTTCACGGGTCTGTGCGACGCAGGAGAGCCTGTGACGTTTTGCTGGGGTGAGGACTGATCATTTGACTGACCATTCTTTTTGAAAGGAATTTGCATATATGTGTGGATTTGCAGGCTTTTGTTCCCCTCTTGCCGCGCCCGAGGCGGTGCTTTCGCGCATGACGGCACGTATCGCGCATCGCGGCCCCGACAGTGAGGGATTTTATATAGACGAGGGCGTTGCTCTCGGTTTTCGCCGTTTGAGCATTCTTGACCTTTCCTCGGCGGGGGATCAACCCATGGCCGATGAAAGCGGCCGTTATCACATGGTTTTTAACGGTGAAATTTATAATTTCCGTGAAATTGCCGAGGAACTTACCGCGCGCGGTTGTCAGTTTAAGAGCCACGCGGATAGCGAGGTGTTGCTTCGCGGTTATATTGAGTTTGGCGAGAAAATTCTCGACAAGTTACGCGGTATGTTCGCCTTTGTCATTTGGGACAAGGAAGAAAAAAAGTTGTTTGGTGCGCGTGACTTCTTTGGCATCAAGCCCTTTTATTATGCAGAACTACCCGACGGCGGCCTTGTGTTTGCCTCGGAGATCAAGAGCATTTTGGAGTATCCTCAATTTGAAAAGCGCGTCAATCCGCGCGCACTTCGTTCGTATATGACGCTTCAATACAGTGCGGGGGATGAAACCTTTTTCGAGGGGATTTACAAACTTCCGCGCGCGCACGCCTTCACTTATCAAGCAGGGAAGTTTTCAAGTTTTCGTTACGCCGAACTTTCTTTTTCGTCGAGTGTGACCGACATGGACGAGGCGTGCGAAAAAATCGACACCGTCCTGCGCGCATCGGTCGAGGCGCACCGCGTAAGCGACGTGCCCATTGGCGCGTTTTTGTCGGGCGGCGTGGATTCCAGTTACGTGACGGCCTGCATGATGCCCGAAAAGACCTTTTCCGTCGGTTTTCCCGACAAGAATTTTGACGAGACGAACGAGGCGGCGGAACTTTCCACCATGCTCGGCATCGGCAACCGTTGCCGTTATCCTACCCCCGACGAGGCTTTTGCCGCCTTTCCCTCCATCCAGTACCATATGGACGAGCCCGATGCCAATCCTTCCTGCGTGCCTCTTTGGTTTTTGGCGGCGCTTGCGCGCGAGAAAGTGACGGTTGTTTTGTCGGGCGAGGGGGCGGACGAACTGTTTGGCGGATACGAATGGTACACCGATACGCCGTCAATGAAGAAATACAAGAAAATTCCTGCGCCCCTCCGCCGTCTGGCGGCGCGCGCAACTGCGCATTTGCCCTATTTCCGCGGACATGATTTTATCATGAAATCAAGCGGCGCGCCCGAACAGTATTTCGTTGGACAAGCGCGCGTGTTTTCGGAGAGGGAAGCCCTCAAAACGCTTGCTCCCGCCTATCGCATAGGACAAGCACCGCTTGAAATTGCAAAGCCCATTTACCGTGAGGCCGGTGCCTATGACGAACTGACAAAAAAACAATATCTCGACGTTTCCATGTGGATGCCCGGCGATATTCTCTTAAAGGCGGACAAGATGAGCATGGCGCATTCGCTTGAACTGCGCGTGCCGTATCTTGACCGCGAGGTCCTTGCTTTGGCAAGCACTCTCGACGCTTCCTTGCGTGTCTGCGGTGGCGAAACCAAGGTGGCCTTGCGGCGCGCATCGGAAAAGGCATTGCCCGAAGAATGGGCAAAGCGCAAGAAAAAGGGCTTTCCCGTGCCCATTCGCCTTTGGCTTCGTGAGGAGAAATATGCACGCATGGTGCGCGATGAATTTGAATCCCCCCATGCAGAAGAGTTTTTCAACCGTCGGGAAATTCTCACCCTCCTTGACGAGCACGTGGCAGGCAAAGCAAACAATGCGCGCAAGATTTGGGTGGTATACACCTTCCTTGTGTGGTATCGTGCCTTTTTCTTGGATTTTGATAAATTTTTTCCCGCGCAAACGACAAATTGAGAGGATATGCCATGAAAAAAAGACATACAAGAACCGAAACGGCAGATATCATCCCCGTACTATTGGGTGCAGACTTAAACTGTTACAGTGTGGCGCGCGCCTTCTATGAGGCGTACGGTGTGCGGACACAGGCATTTGGAAAATACGCGCTTGGCGTGACGAAAAACAGTCGCTTTATTCATTTCACGGCAGAGCCGCATCTTGACGATCCCGTCCTCTGCGTCAATCTCCTTTTGGACTTTGCCGCCTGCCATCCGCTCGCGCCCCTAATTCTTATTGGATGCACGGATGAGTATGCTGCCTTTTTTATTGCCACCCGCGCACAACTTGCAGGGAGTTACTACATGCCCTACATGGATGCGGCGCTCATGCCTTCCTTAGTAGACAAGGCAGACTTTTACGAAAGTTGTGAAAAATACGGCATCCCCTATCCCAAAACGGCAATTTTTGCCGAAGTGCCCGAGGAAGGTGCCCTCACCGCCGAAAATCTTGGCTTTGACTATCCCGTCATTGTCAAGCCGTCTTCCAGTATTGATTACTGGCGGCACCCCTTTGAGGGCATGAAGAAGGTCTACGTTGCCGACACGCCAAAGGAGGCGCACGACATCATTCGTGCAATCAAGGCGGCAGGTTATCCCGCGCGTATTGTCGTGCAGGATAAAATCCCGGGCGGTGACGATCATATGCGTGTGTTAACCGCCTATTCCGATAAAAACTGTCATGTCAAAATGATGTGTCTTGGTCACGTTCTTTTGGAGGAGCATACGCCGAAGGGGCTCGGCAACCACGCCGCCATCATTACGGAAGCCCTGCCCGACGTGGCAGAGCGCCTGCGCGCCATGCTAAACGATATGGGCATCCGCGGCTTTACCAACTTTGATATGAAGATGGATGATAGGGACGGTACTTTCAAGGTCTTTGAAATTAATTTGCGGCAGGGACGGAGCAACCATTACCTGACCGCCGCCGATATCAACGTTGCCCGTCTTGTCACGGAGGATTACGTTTTCGGTGAGGAAATTGCCGAAATAAACGGCGGTAAGGAGGTCTTTTGGCATTCGGTGCCCAAAAAGGTCGTCTACCGTTATGTAGAGGATGATGCCTTGGTGGATAAGGCGCGCGCCCTTGACAAGCAGGGGCGGTCTGCATCGCCGTTCTTTTCGCGGCACGACCTTTGCATGAACTTGCCGCGCCTTGTTTTCGTTTTGGAACATTTGCGCCGTCAATACGGCAAATATGCCACCTACTGTCGCCGTATGCGCTAATGGCAGGCAGTATTGCGTGATAAAAACAGGATGAAGGGAGGGACTTTATGCTTTGGCGTGACATTCTTCGCGAGGTATCGCTGATGCCCTTGGGGGTGGATGCCTCGTCACGTACGGTTGACGCCGTCGTTTACGATTCACGTCGCGCGACGAAGGGAAGTGTGTTCGTTTGCCTTTCGGGTGCGAACGTTGACGGACATGATTATGCCCCCGAGGCATATCGCCGCGGTTGTCGCATTTTTGTGACTGCGCGCACCCTTTTCTTGCCAAAGGATGCGGCACAGTATCAAACCGCGGACACGCGTGCGGCACTTGCCGACATATCTGCCTCCTTTTTCGGTCATGCGGACAAGTCCCTTTGTCTTGTCGGCGTGACGGGGACGAAGGGAAAGACCACCGTTTCTTGCATGGCGGCGGAACTATTAAATCGCCTTGGTATCAAGACGGGATATATAGGCTCAAACGGTGTCAGTTACGGCACGCACAGCGAGGACACCGCCAATACGACCCCCGAGAGTTATGAACTTCACCGTCTGTTTCGCCAAATGGCGGACGATTCCGTGCGCGTGGTTGTGATGGAGGTTTCCTCACAAGCGCTCTTTATGCGCCGCGTATTTGGTCTTACCTTTCCCATTACCGTTTTCACCAATTTGGCACCCGACCATATCGGCCCCACAGAGCATCCTACCTACGAGCATTACCGTGACAGTAAAGCCACGCTTTTCTCGGATTACGGAACAGAACTTGCGATTTTTAATGCGGATGACGTTGCCGCCGAAACCGTTTTGGCACACTCTTCCGCCAAACGGCATGCGTCTTTTTCCTTGAAGGATAGAGGGGCCGACTATTTTGCCGACAACCCCGTCCGTGAAAACTCCCCCTCCGTGCCCGGTGTGCGCTTTTCTCTAACGGCAAAGGGCGCGACGTTTGACGCACGTCTTGCCATGCCCGGTGCGTTTAACGTGTCCAATGCGTTGGCGGCACTGGCGACCGCGGACGGTGTTTTACATTACCTTGGTCAAAAGAGTGACATGGAAACGCTACTTGCAGGGCTATCGGATATTCATGTGGCAGGCAGATTTGAGGCAGTGCCACTCTTTTCCGACCGTGCCTTTATCATTGATTATGCACATAATGGATACAGTCTTTCTTCTGTGCTTTCCACGTTGCGTGAGTACCGTCCGAAACGGTTGGTCTGCCTTGTTGGCTCTGTCGGTGGTCGTACCTTTGGCCGTCGGGGTGAACTTGGCGCGGCGGCATCTGATGCCGATCTGCTCATCATTACATCCGACAATCCCGACAGGGAGGATCCCGCCGTCATCATGGAGGATATTTCAAAAGCGGCAAAAAACGTCGATAAGGTGCTAATAGCGGATCGTCGTGAGGCGATTTTTTACGCAGTCAAGCACTCGGCGGCGGGCGATATCGTCTTGCTTGCGGGCAAGGGACATGAGCGCTATCAACTCATTCGCGGCGTCAAGGAGCCGTTTTGCGAACGCGAACTTCTCATGGCGGCGGCAGAGGAAGCCAAACTTTCTTTCAAGTCGTGATACAGAGTACATGTGACAAAATAAACTGACGATAAGGAAAACAGATGATTACTTACGAACAAATCAAAAATAATGATGAAGTCAACACCTATATCCGCGCGGCGGATGCGTCTTTGTCGGCGCTTGGCTATACGGAGCACAGTTTTGCACACGTGACGCGCGTTGCCGTGACTGCCGCCGAGATTTTAGAAAAACTTAATTATGACGCACATACGATAGAACTTACAAAAATCGCCGCTTACTTGCACGATATCGGTAATTTGGTGAACAGAGTTGATCACTCGCAAAGCGGCGCTTTGATGGCGTTTCGTATTCTTGATCATTTGGCGATGCCCCCCGAGGATGTTGCCGCCATTGCCACCGCCATCGGCAATCATGACGAGGGAACGGGTGTGCCCGTCAATGCGATATCTGCCGCCTTGATTTTGGCGGACAAGAGCGACGTGCGCTTTTCGCGCGTACGCAATCAGGACGTCAGTACCTTCGATATTCACGACCGCGTCAATTTTTCGGTGAAGGAATCGGCGCTCGATACCGATATGACGGCAAGGACGGTGACTTTGCGCTTGACCATTGATACGGCGTATAGTTCCGTCATGGATTATTTTGAAATTTTCCTTGGGCGCATGCTCCTTTGCCGTAAGGCGGCAGAGCGACTGGGACTATCCTTTTGCTTGACGATAAACGGACAGCACATTTTGTGATGAGATTTTTTGGGGAGCCGAGAGGGAAACGATGTTAAAGAAAAATCAAATACTGACCTTACAAATTACAGAGATGACCAATCTCGGCTATGGCGTAGCGCACGCAGACGACGGACAAATCGTCTTTGTGTCGGGGGCGGTTCCAAAGGATACCGTTTCTGCACGTGTGATTCGCGTGACGAAGGGTTATGCCGTTGCGCGTACGGAAGACGTCTTGGAGAGATCTCCCTACCGCATTGACAATACATGCACCTCCCGCGGATGCGGCGGGTGCGCTTTTCGTTTGGTTTCTTATGAGCATGAATGCGCCTACAAGCGCGAGTATATACAAAAATGCTTGAAGGACGTAGGGTTGACGACGGTGAGCGTTGCGCCCGTCGTTAGCGGCAAAAAGACAGACGGCTATCGCAATAAAGCGCAGTATCCTGTCGGTCTCTGCGAGGACGGCAGTATTTATTTTGGCTTTTATGCGCCGAAAAGTCACCGCGTGGTGGAGGCGTCCCGTTGTCCCTTGCAGCCCAAGGCTTTTGCCGACGTTTTGGATACTTTGCAGATGTTTTTTAACGAAAAGCACGTGACAGTTTATGACGAAACGAGTGGCAAGGGGCTTTTGCGCCACGTTTATTTGCGTGAGAGCAGTCGCGGTGATATTCTGTTGGTGCTTGTCATCAACGGACGGCGGCTTTCGTGTGAGGAAGAACTTGTTCGTGTTTTGCGCGAAAAACATCCCGAAATTGTCGGTGTTTCTGTCAATATCCAAACGGAGAATACGAACGTCATTTGTGGGGAAGAATATCGCCTTTTGTACGGACAGTCATCGCTTTTTGACGTTTTGGCAGGCGTTTCCTTGCAAATTGCGCCCGATGCCTTTTATCAGGTCAATCACGAGGCGGCGGAGTTGCTTTACGCGGGGGCGCGGCAAATGGCGGCACTGAAAAAGGACGAGGTATTGCTTGACCTTTACTGTGGTGTTGGCAGTATCGGACTGTCAATGGCAAGTGATGCCGCCGAGGTCATCGGCATTGAAATCGTCCCCGAGGCGGTACGTTGTGCCCGTGATAACGCCAAGGCAAACGGCATTGAGAACGCATCCTTTTATCTTGGAGATGCGGGTACTGCCGCGTCATTGTTAGAAATGGCGGAAAAGGAACGTGGGGCGGCCATTCGTCCCGACGTCGTAGTTCTTGATCCACCCCGTAAAGGGTGTGATCACGCACTGCTTGACTATTTGGCGACGCTTGCCCCCAAGAAGATCGTGTATATTTCCTGCAATCCGCAAACCCTTGCGCGCGACATGGCCGTTCTTACTAAAAATGGCTATCAGGCAAGCGAGGTTGTGCCGTATAATCTTTTTCCGAGGACGAGGCACGTCGAAAGTGTCGTGTGTCTCACACGCACTTTCGACAACTAAGTTCGCCTACGGCGAGTGAAGTTGCTACGCAGTGAAGTTTCGGTTATCACCGAAGTGAAGTTTGCGCCGCAGGCGGCGCAAGTGAATAGTAGTTTAGGGCGAACTTAACTTCACTTTGCGAGTGAAACGAGCAAAACTTCACTACGAACGGAGTGAGTAACTTCACTTTTGCGAAGCAAAAACTTCACCCAAAACCACAAAGGAGAATATACATATCGACATATGAATATCGATGACCTGTGTGATGAATATGTTACTCTATTAGATTGGATAGAGGACATGATATATGAAGGGATACGAGAACAAGAAGATGAGGAATTCATCGAATTAGATAGAAAAATATACTCGCTCTTAAAAACACATTCAAAGTCGGTATAACTTGATCAATATTCCGGTAACGATCAATGACGTTTCTCAAACCTAACTTTTGAGCATTGCTCGAAAGTTAATTTTGCAGTACTTGAACGAATCAAATTGTTGGAGTAAAAATTATGGCTTATGTAATGCTTACAGTATTCATTGTTGCGATTATCTTACTTGCGGAAATGATTATAAGCGAAAAGATAGAAAAGAAGGTTTTGGAGAGCAGTAAAAAAATAACAGCATTGTTAAATTTGAATGATCAGATAATGTTTCACCAGATTCCAGATTGCTTCAAGATATGCAAACATTACGATAATAAGAGTAGTTATAACAAAATAGAACCGGCTTATCTCATGACTGCCGAAATTAGATCAAAAATCATATTTTTTTCTGATTACATAACAAAAGTGAGAGAAAATCGTGAGAAAAACATTCAATACATGAGCGAAATAGACAGTATTTCGTCTACGGAATATGTTGTTGACTACGCAAAATTAAATATATCGGAAAGAACATATAAACGCCATGAGAAGCAACTTTTCGAAAAAAAGATTCTCACCCCCGTTGTGAGTTGTTTATTTACAGTAGATATGTCGTATTCCTCGCCTAAAGGCAAAGTAAATCTGTCAAAAAGTGATAGTTTTGATTTTGATGATATGTTTGCCTGCCTTGAAAGCGTATCAAGGTCACGCCTAGATAGAGATACCTACTCTCAAATTGCGGTGGTTGAAAGAGGAGAAGTGAGCGATTCGTTGCGCTACGATATATTAAACAGAGACAACTTTACTTGTGTTATTTGCGGTGTTTCTTCAAGGCAAGGTGCACGCCTCCATGTTGATCACATTATTCCTATTTCAAAAGGCGGGAAAAGCGTACCTGACAATTTGAGAACTCTTTGCGAGAGGTGTAATATTGGAAAATCTAATAAAATTGAGTTTAGTTCACAAAGTCCTGAAGAACACAAACAAGAAGATCTTATATGTGAAAGATGCGGTGGAAATCTCGTTTTGAAAAAAGGCAAATATGGAGTTTTTTACGGATGCACCAATTATCCAAAGTGCAAATTTACCAAAAAACTTTAATTATTATGAAAAAAGTTTCTTTTCTACCTATCAATGTGACTTTATGTTGCCTCGCGTGGAAGACTTTGTGCTTTTGATCCGCTAAAAAGATTGCACATAAAATAATAAATAAAAAAGATATGAGGGAACTTTCCCTCATATCTTTTTTTTGTATTATCCACAAGTTTACGCCAAGGATGCTTCTAAACGGGTGCGGATGGCGCGGAGGAAGTCAAGCGTGTTGACGGCGCGGACGTTAACGCCCTCATCAACGAGGCCGACCAAATCCTTTGTCATAATGCCGTCCTTTAAGGTGTTCATGCAAGCCTCTTCCAACTTGTCGGCAAAATCAACGAGTGCCGGCAATTCATCAAGTTCACCGCGCTTGCGAAGACCGCCAGACCAAGCAAAGATGGTTGCCATCGGGTTGGTGGAGGTTTCCTCGCCCTTTAAGTAGCGGTAGTAGTGGCGTGTGACGGTGCCGTGTGCCGCCTCATACTCATACTTTCCATCGGGAGAAACGAGCACGGAGGTCATCATGGCAAGAGAACCGAAGGCGGTGGAAACCATGTCGCTCATAACGTCGCCGTCATAGTTCTTGCACGCCCAAATGTAGCCGCCCTCACTGCGAATGACACGGGCAACCGCATCGTCAATCAAGGTGTAGAAGTAGGTGATACCTGCCTCCTCAAAGGCGGCGCGGTAATCCTTCTCGTAGATATCCTCAAACATGAGTTTGAAGGTTTGGTCATACTGCTTGGAAATGGTGTCCTTTGTGGAGAACCACAAATCCTGCTTGGTATCCAAGGCATAGCGGAAGCAGGAGTGTGCGAAGGAGGCGATGGAACTATCCTTGTTGTACTGGCTCTGCAAAACGCCGCCGCACTCAAAGTCATAAACGGTTTCACGGAAAAGTTCCTTGCCCGTTTTATCGGTAAAGAGAAGTTCTGCCTTGCCCTCTGTCGGCACGCGGTACTCCGTTGCGCGATAGACATCGCCGTATGCGTGACGGGCAATGGTGATCGGCTTTTTCCAGTTGCGGACGGCGGGGTGAATGGTGTCCAAAAGAATGGGGGCGCGGAACACTGTACCGTCGAGTGCCGCACGGATGGTGCCGTTCGGGCTCTTCCACATTTCCGTCAGGTTGTATTCCTCGACACGTTGCTTATTCGGCGTGATGGTGGCGCATTTAACGGCGACACCGTATTTTTTGTTTGCCTCTGCCGCGTCAAAGGTCACTTGGTCCTTTGTACGCTCGCGTTCGGGCAAGCCGAGGTCATAATATTCGGTTTTGAGGTCAACAAACGGGAGAAGAAGTTCGTCCTTAATCTGTTGCCAAATGATGCGTGTCATTTCGTCCCCGTCCATCTCGACGAGGGGAGTTTTCATAGAAATTTTCATCATAATGTATTTATATCCTTTCCGATATCGTCATTATTGACCGACCTGTCTTGTGTAGGGAAGAAGACCGCCTGCACGCAAAATGGCGGCTTGGCGTTCGGTCATCGGGCAAAGCAAGCGATAGGTTTTGCCGTCCTTCTTATTTTGAAGGGTGGCTTCACCCTTTTCGAGTGCTTCAAAAAGACCGTCGATTTGCAAAAGGTCATCCTGTGTCAGTGCGTCATAATCCGCTTCGTTTGCAAAAACGAAGGGAATGATGCCCGCATTGATCAGGTTTGCGGCGTGGATGCGCGCAAAACTCTTGGCGATGACCGCGCGCACACCGAGGTAAAGCGGCACGAGCGCCGCATGCTCACGGGATGAGCCTTGACCGTAGTTTGAGCCACCGACGATGAAGGAGTTTCCTGCCGCCTTGGCGCGCTCGGGAAAACTCTCGTCGCAAACGCCGAAGCAGAAGCGAGAGAGATAGGGAATATTGGAGCGATAAGGAAGAATTTTGGCACCTGCGGGCATGATATGGTCGGTTGTAATATTGTCACCCACCTTCAAAACAAGCGGTGCGGAAATGGTATCGGTGAGAGGGGTTGTTTGCGGGAAGGGCTTGATGTTCGGGCCGCGCAAAATTTCTACCTTATCGGCATCCTTTTCCGATGCAGGCAACAAAATAGCACTATCGTCGGTTTTGAAGGCGTCGGGTAAGGTGATTTGCGGTTCTTCGCCCAAGGTGCGCGGGTCTGTGATGTATCCTGTCAGGGCAGATGCGGCGGCAAGTTCGGGGGACACAAGATATACTTGACCGTCCTTTGTACCGCTACGGCCTTCAAAGTTGCGGTTGAAGGTGCGGAGTGATACGCCACCCGAATTGGGAGAGAAGCCCATGCCGATGCAAGGACCGCACGCGCATTCAAGCAGGCGCGCGCCAGATGCAAGAATATCGGTCAAAGCACCCGATTCGGAGAGCATGGAAAGAACCTGACGAGAACCGGGGGAGACAGACAGACTGACGTTCGGCGCAATGGTCTTGCCCTTCAAAATGGCGGCGACCTTCAAGAGGTCGGCAAGGGAAGAGTTCGTACAAGAGCCGATACAAACCTGATCTACGCGCACGTTTGAAAGCGCCGATACGGGTTTGATGTTGTCGGGACTATGCGGGCAAGCCAAAAGCGGCGTCAGAGTAGACAAGTCAATATCGATGATTTTATCGTACACGGCATCCGGATCGGAGGCAAGCGGTACGTAGTCAGCTTCACGTCCCTGCGCACGCAAGAAGTCGCGTGTGACCTCGTCAGAGGGGAAAATCGAGGTCGTTGCGCCAAGTTCGGTGCCCATGTTGGTGATGGTCGCACGTTGGGGAACCGTCAAATGACGAATGCCCTCGCCGCCCCATTCAATGATGGCACCAACGCCACCCTTGACGGAAAGAATGCGGAGGATTTCAAGGCTAATGTCCTTGGCACTGACAAAGGGTGAAAGTTTACCCGTCAAGCGCACGAGGTACATTTTAGGCATGGTGATGTAGTAAGCGCCGCCACCCATGGCAACAGCGACGTCAAGGCCGCCTGCGCCCATCGCGAGCATACCGATACCGCCGCCCGTCGGGGTGTGACTATCGGAGCCAATCAGGGTTTTACCCGGGCGACCGAAGCGTTCAAGGTGTACCTGATGGCA
>JAZSOK010000001.1:0-5030 GCA_045536865.1 Eubacteriales bacterium | reverse complement strand
CGCTTGGCCTCCGACTTGGTATGGCGCAGGGTGTCCAATGCGGTATTGCCCGTGACGGTGATGCGTGCGGGCGAAACCCCTTCTTTTATCAAGTGCTTTTTTGCCGTGTCCGTCGGAGCAAAGTGCAGGGCGGCGGTCAAGGCAATCATACGGCGGTGATATTCCTCGGGGAAGGGGGCGTACAGGTCGAAGGAGCGAAGGCCCGCTTCCACGTGCCCGACGGGGATTTTTTTGTAAAAGCAACACGTCGCCGCCGCCCAAGCCGTGGCGGTATCGCCGTGGACGAGAACCATGTCGGGCTTGCTCTTTTCAAGAACGGTTTCTATATCTCCTATCAGGCGCGCACTCAACGAGGCAAGCGATTGCCCCTCGCGCATGACGTCGAGATGCCAATCGGGGGAGAGAGAAAAACCGCAAAACGCGGCGTCCGCCATATCACGGTGTTGCCCCGTCAGGCAAATTTCCGTCTGCAACACGGCGCGCTCGCGCAAGACGAGAATGAGGGGAAAAAGTTTGATGACCTCGGGGCGCGTTCCCGCGATGATAAGCACTTTTTTCATCAATAAAAGCCTTTCCTTTCGGATGACGTTCTTTTGATTGATGATATGCGCGTGTCGAATCCCGTATGCCACGGGTTTTGACGGGTGCACACGGCGTGCCTTTTCAAAAAACGTGGCGTGCATCAAAAATTTTGAAAAGAAAAAACGTTTGCATAACCGAAGAAAAGCGGCGTTAGACAACATCCGACCGTGCGTAAAGAGAAATTTTTGTTGATGAAAAAGGAAAGGTCGGGCATACTGTATTCATAAGTCAAAAACTTATAAAAAGACGTATGATTATATTTATGCCATAAGGCGACAAATTGGAGGTGGAAAACAATGGTAGATGAAAGAAAATGTGCCGTGATTGGGTGCGGCAACGTGGGGGCGACCATCGCCTACACGTATACGATGAGCGGTCTTTTTTCGGAGATCGTGCTCATTGACCAAAACAAAGATAAAGCGCGCGGTGAGGCAATGGATTTGAGCCACGGCCTTCCGTTTCTCTCCCCCATGCAGGTGTATGCGGGAAGTTACGCCGATTTGGAGGGGGCGGCGCTCATCGTCATTGCCGCGGGCGCGGCACAGCGACCGGGGGAAACGCGGCCGCAGTTGCTTCATAAGAATTTGCGGATTTTTGACGACGTTGTCGGACAAATCGTGCGGTACAACAAGGAAGGCATTTTGCTCGTGGTGACAAATCCCGTCGATATCTTGACCTATTACACGCTCAAAGCCTCGGGCTTTCCTGCCGGCCGCGTCATCGGCTCGGGAACGGTGTTGGACACGGCGCGCTTAAAGCAATTGATGGGTGCTTACCTTGGTGTGGACAGCCGCAACGTGCATACCTTCATCATCGGTGAGCATGGCGACAGTGAACTTCCCGTGTGGAGCAGTGCCAATATTTCGGGTGTGGACCTGACTGATTTTTGCCGCATTTCGGGCGTTCATAACGGCATGAAAACGGTGCAACGCATATTTGAGGACGTGCGCGACAGTGCCTATCGCATCATTGAGGGCAAGGGCGCGACCTATTACGCCATTGCACAGGCGGTGATGCGTATTACGGAATCTATTCTGCGCGATGAAAATTCCGTTTTGCCCGTTTCGACACTTGTGAGCGGACACTATAATATCAACGACGTTTGCCTCGGCGTGCCTGCCATTCTCGGCATGGGCGGCGTTAAAAAAATTCTGGACATCCCCTTAAACGATGAGGAAATGCGTCGTTTGCACGATTCTGCCGATGTCATTCAAAAGGAGTTGTCGGGAGCCAACCTGTTGGGGGTATAACGGCATTTCGTTTGCAAAAAAACTCGCCTCTTTCATTGACAAAGAGGCATAGACATGCTATAATTTAAGGGAAGAATATTACAGACGACAGAGGGGACGAGCATGAACAGGGAAGAAGCAAAAAAACGAATAGATACTTTGCGCGAAACACTTCGTTATCATGCACAGTTATATTATCAAAAGGATGCACCCGAAATCACCGACGATGAGTACGACGCTCTTTTTCGGGAGTTGACGGTGCTTGAAGAAGAATTTCCCGAATTTGCCGACCCCACCTCGCCGACCGTCCGCGTGGGGGGTGCACCTCTTGAACGCTTTGAGAAGGTCGCACACCGCGTGCGTATGGGAAGTTTGACGGACGTGTTTACAAAAGAGGAACTTGCCGAGTTCGTTTTACGCATGCAAAATGAAACGGGCGAGGACGCTCTTTTTTCGATTGAGCCGAAGATAGACGGTCTATCGGTATCTTTAACCTATGAAAACGGCGTTTTCGTGCGCGGTGCTACGCGCGGCGACGGTCTTGTCGGTGAGGACGTGACCGCCAATTTGCGTACCATTGCCACGGTGCCGCTTAGACTTCGGGAGGCGTTGCCCTATTTGACGGTGCGCGGCGAGGTGTATATGCCGCGTGCGGTCTTCGGTGATTTGAATGCCATGCGCGAGGAGGAGGGTAAACCCCTTTTTGCCAATCCGCGCAATGCGGCGGCAGGGTCTTTGCGCCAACTTGATCCGCGCGTGGCGGCGGCACGCCGCTTGGCTATCTTCGTTTTTAATTTGCAAGAAGGCTCACTGTATATGGACGGCAGGGAGGCCGAAAGCCATGACGAGTCCCTTCGCCGTTTGGAAGAACTTGGCTTTACCGTCTTGCCGCACCGTTCGCTTCTACGCGGTAACCAGGCGGTTGCGGACGCCATTGATAAAATCGGCGCACTGCGCCCAACCCTTGACTTTGACACGGATGGCGCGGTGATCAAATTAGACAGTCTTCTTCTGCGCACCAAGGTGGGAGAGGGAAGTGCGACACCCAAATGGGCGGTCGCCTATAAATACCCACCCGAACGGCAGGAAACGACGCTCTGCGACATTGAAATTGCCGTCGGGCGGACGGGCGTTTTGACACCGACGGCGTGCCTTTCTCCCGTGCGCTTGTCGGGGAGCCTTGTGTCGCGTGCCACGCTTCACAATCTTTCGTTTATTGAGCAACGCGATATTCGGATAGGAGACCGCGTTTTGGTGGAAAAGGCAGGGGAAATCATCCCCCAGGTCGTTTCAAGCGTAAAAGACAAGCGAAATGGCACGGAACGGGTGTTTACCATGCCGACGCATTGCCCCTCTTGCGGACGAGCGGTGGTGCGCGATGCCTCGGGTGACGGCGCCGCCGTCCGTTGCGTATATCCTGCCTGCCCCGCGCAAAGGGCACGAGGCATTTTGCATTTTGTGTCGAAGGGCGCAATGAACGTTGACGGACTTGGCCCTCGCGTTGTGGAACTGTTATTGGATAACGGGAAAATCGAGGACGTTGCGGACCTTTATCATTTAGAGGTTTCCGATTTGGCGACTTTGGAGCGTATGGGTGAAAAATCTGCAACCAAACTCGTCGCCGCCATTCAGGCATCAAAGAACGCGGGTTTGGCGCGGCTTTTGTACGCGCTCGGTATTCGGCAGGTCGGTGAGATTGCCGCCGCCGATATTGCCGCGCGGTTTGGTAGCATGGATGCCATTTGCCGTGCAAGTTTTGAAGAGTTTGCCGAAATCGAGGATATCGGCGACGTTACAGCCGCCCATCTCGTGGAATTTTTTGCCGATGAGACAACCGCGGCTCTCCTTGCGCGTTTGGAGGAGGCTGGCGTATCCTTTGCGGATAAAAGCGCCCCGAAGGGACACCTTTTGGAGGGCTTGACCTTCGTTTTGACGGGGACGTTGCCGACAATGACGCGCGAGCAAGCGGCAGAAAAAATCAAGGCGATGGGCGGCCACGTATCCTCTTCCGTATCAAGTAAAACAAGTTACGTGGTGGCGGGGGAGGCGGCCGGCTCCAAATTGACGAAGGCACAGGCGCTCGGCGTTCCCGTTTTGGACGAGGATGCGCTTCTTCTCATGCTAAACGATAACCAAAGCGGCGACAAAGAATAAAGCATCATAAAGCAAAGATGACGTGCGCGTTCGTCTTTTTGGAGGTGATGACTTGATTTTATTGATAGGCGACCGTTTTGCCGATTATCTTCCCCTGCGGCTCTCCCTTTTGGATGCGGGGATTTTAACCGAGGTAGCCCCTCCCGAAGAGGCGTTTTCGATGTTAAACACGTGGCGTTTCTCGGGCGTGGTGTATATGAAATGGAAAAAGGGACAGGAAACGAGGGAACTTTCCGAGTACGTGGCGGGCGGATATCCTTTTTTGACACAGTTTGCCCTGTACCGAAACGAAAGGGAGCGAAAGACCTGTCTTACGCGCGGCAAATACCTTGACGGCGTATTTCCGTCTAACGTGCAGGCAAGCGTTTTGTCCGTGGGTTTGATGCAGTCGGCGTTAATAAAGACGGGCATTGATTTTTCGGACTTGATGACGGGCATGTTCCGCCTGCGGACAGGACAGAAAGCCGTGCTTTATCGAATGACGTGCTTTGAGGTCTGCCGAACGACCTATGCCGTCATACGCGCCCTTTTGATGTATCGGGAAAAGGACGTGCCCGCCGCCTCGTTGTGCCGCGTGTGTATTGATAAAAAGGGCATGCGCAGCAAGAGCACCGTTTTCCGTGCCATCTCCGCTTTTAACCGAGATGCCGTGGGATGCGGCTTTCAAGCGCCCATTCTTTCCTCGCACGGAAAAGGGTATTTTCTTCGCGAAGAGTGACAAGATTTTCAAAAATCCGCATATAATGTATCTGTGCATTATATGCGGATTTTTTGCGTTGGAGGTTTTTGTCATGGCTTGCGGCTTTTACGATTTCGCCTTGAATTTCGTTTATCTTTTATTGGGCATCGGCTCTGCACAGCATTTTCCGCCACCGTTACCGACGGACGAGGAGCGACGGCTTTTCGTGCGTATGAAGCACGAGGGCGACAGTGATGCGCGCAGTCGGTTGATCGAGCATAACTTGCGGCTCGTGGCGCATATTGTGCGTAAGTATTACGCATCCTATTCTTCGCCCGATGACCTTGTGTCGATAGGGACGCTTGGACTGATCAAGGCGATAGATT
>JAZSOK010000013.1:0-4865 GCA_045536865.1 Eubacteriales bacterium | reverse complement strand
CACAGAACGACATGGCTACGATCCGACTTGGAAGGATATAGAAGGATACGACTATGAACTATGTAAGCACAAGAGGATACAAAGAAGAAAACGTCAGCGCCGCTTTGGCCATCAAAAACGGGTTGGCGCCCGACGGCGGCTTATACATGCCCGAGGAAATTCCGACACTTTCGAATAATGACCTCGCTCGTCTTGGGGAGATGACCTACCCCGAGCGTGCCGCCTTTATTCTCGGCCGTTTTTTGACGGACTATACAGAGGAAGAACTTCTTGCCGACTGCCGCGAGGCGTACGGTGAAGGCCGTTTCCCCGGTGGTGCGGCACCCATTTCCTTTTTGAAAAACGATATCGCAATCCTTGAACTTTGGCACGGGCCGACCGCCGCTTTTAAGGATATGGCACTGCAAATCATGCCGCGTCTGCTTTCCCGCGCCCTCGTGAAGACGGGCGAGGTGCGGACCGCCCTCATTCTCGTGGCGACGTCGGGCGACACGGGAAAGGCGGCGCTTGAAGGCTATGCCGACATTCCGCAAATCAAGATGCAGGTCTTTTACCCCGCAAACGGCGTTAGCCGCGTGCAACAACTTCAAATGATTACGCAAAGAGGAGAAAACGTCGCCGTTTGCGGCATTGAAGGCAACTTTGACGATGCACAGACGGGTGTCAAGCGCATTTTTGCCGACAAGACCATTCGCGACACCCTTGACGCACACAACGTATTTCTCACCAGTGCAAACTCCATCAACTGGGGACGCTTGGCACCGCAAATCGTTTATTACGTTTCCGCTTACCTCGACTTGGTGAGCGCAAAGTGCATTTCCCTCGGCGATACCATCGACGTTTGCGTGCCAACGGGTAATTTCGGCAACATTTTTGCCGCCTACCTTGCAAAGAAAATGGGCCTCCCCATCGGCCGCTTGGTATGTGCATCAAACGCAAACAATATCCTAACGGATTTCTTGCGTACGGGCACCTACGACCGCAACCGTCCCTTCTTTACCACAATATCCCCCTCGATGGACATTTTAATTTCAAGCAATCTTGAACGTCTGCTTTATCTTGTCGCCGGTCCCGAAAAGACCGCCGCCTACATGCGCTCGTTAAATGAAACGGGACGTTATCAGTTGGACAAAGCCGATTTCGAGGCTATTTCGGAGGTTTTTGTCGGCTACGATTGTAGCGAGGACGACACAAGAAAAACCATTTCCGACGTTTTCACAAAGGAAGACGCCCTGCTTGACACGCACACCGCCGTTGCCTACAAGGCGGCATTGCAGCACAGAAATAGCGGTAGCGTGCGCCCCATCGTCGTTGCCTCCACCGCCAGTCCCTTCAAGTTTGCCTCAGACGTCTACGCGGCTGTCAAGGGTCAAATGCCGACCGACGCGCTTGCCGCCTTGGACGAACTTTCCCTTGCCACCAACAAAAAAATCCCGATGCCGCTTGCGGGCATCGGGCAAAGAGTAGTGCGTTTCCCCGAGGTCATTGAAGTTAGCGCCATGGAAGACACCGTGCTTCGTTTTGCCAAAGGAAACTAAAAAGGTTATTCCTGCGGCTTAAAGGTTGCGCAAACCGTATCGGCACTGCTTTCCGCATAACGCGGTCCAACGGCAATTTGCCCCGCCGTGCAAACGTTACCTTCTGCATGATAGGTGCAGTTTGCCACGTTACAGACGATACCGTCTATGCATTTGTCGCATTTGCGATTGTTTTCCATTCTGATGGCCTCCGCATTTCTATACTTGTCCAAACGGACTGTCCATAGCATATACAAGAGCCATCCCTTTTATGCATTTGAGTGCCGTAAAACACATTACAACAAGAAACGAAAGGACGCATACATGGCAGTTTATGTCCTCTCCGACCTTCATCTTTCAACGGCAAACCCCTCGAAATCCATGGATGTATTCGGCAAGCGGTGGCAACACTACACCGAGCGCCTTGCAAAAAACTGGCGCGCCATCGTTGAAGAAAACGACACCGTCGTCATCCCGGGCGACATTTCTTGGGAGTTATCCTTGGCAAGTGCCGCATCGGATTTTCATTTTCTCGATGACCTGCCGGGTAAAAAAATACTTGGCAAAGGAAATCACGATTTTTGGTGGACAACCATTAAAAAGATGAACGAGTTTCTCGAGCGGGAAAATATCCGTTCGATTTCCTTCCTTTACAATAACGCTTTTGTTGCGGAGAATTTTATCATCGCAGGCACGCGCGGTTGGTATCAGGATGAAAGTTGTGATAACATGCCCGAAAACGCCGATTTTAACAAATTGATTGCCAGAGAAAGTGCACGACTGAAAATCAGTTTGGATGCGGCAAAAGCCCTGCAAGACGAGAACCCTGACAAAGAAATTATCGCCTTTTTGCATTTCCCCGTCAGTTGGAACGGACGGGAATGCGCCCCGCTTCTTGAAGTTCTCTTGGACTATGGGATAGGGCGTTGTTACTTTGGCCATATCCACGCAAATTATACCCAACCACGCATAGTTACTCTTGGAAACGGCGCACTCACCGCCGAGTTGATTTCCGCCGATTTTTTGGAGTTCATCCCGAGGCGCATTCCCCACATCCCTTGATTGTATCCGTTTTTAGAAACACACCGTCCAAAAAAAGCCTTTTATGTCCCTTTTTATCTCCTGCACCTTTGCACTCTTTGCCCCTTTTTCCGTTGATATTTTTATAATTTGTATTGACTTTTTTATCGCTTTATGCTATAATAAAGATTGAAGTTGTGCTACTATTCTTTCGCTATTTTTGCCCCATGGTTTCTTAACGAAGAAAGAAAAAATGCACTTCCTCCCAAGAAAGGAAAGAAAACATGAAAAAGACACGTATCATTGCATTTCTCTTGGCTCTTCTCATGACGCTTCCCTTGCTCGCTGCATGCGGCGGTGGCGGAGATGAAAAGCCGACGAAGCCGAGTGGCTCCGCGATTCTTGATGATGATGATCCATTGAAGGAATTTTCAGAGGACCTTGACTTTGGCGGCGAAGAGGTTGTCATTAGTTTGTCCAAATTCACATCGCCGCAGATCACGTCGGAATCCTTCCTGTTCATTCAAGGGCCCGACAAGGTGACAACGGACACGGTATTAAACAAAATTTACGACCGTAATATTTTGATAGCCGATTCCGTCGGTGTGGAGCCGATTTACGTCTTCACCAACCTTGGGTGGGATAAGATCATGCCTGATATTCAACAAAAGACCATGTCCCCCGGCAAAAACACGCCCGACCTCTACATAGACCAGGTTGTCGGTATGCTTCGTGCACAGATGGCAGGTCTTCTTGTGAACGTTCTCTCCGAAAGTGAAACCTCCCACATCAATTTTGAAGAGGGCGGTTGGTATAACGATTACATGAAGGCGTTCAACTTCTCCTCTGATGAGAAGCAGTACCTCTTGGCAGGCGACTACTTCATGGATGTCATTCGTTTCTTGAACACCATGGGTTGTAACCTTGACTTGTTTACCCAACTCTTCTATCAACAAAACGGTACAGACCTGCTCTACAAAACCGTTTTGGAAGGAAACTGGACACTTGATACGCTCATGGAGTGGAGTGAGATTGCCCATTCCGATAAAACGGGCACAAAACCCGGTGAAAACGACGAAAAAGACCAACTCGGATTGCTCGCATTGTCTTTGCCCGGTCCCGGTTCTTATGGATGGTATCCGTCGGTAGACGTTAACCTTTATTCCGTCGATAAAGACGGCAGTTTCTACGTCCCTGCCACCAATCCCCGCGCGGTGACCGCCATTGACAAAATGATTAAAATGGCACATCAGACGAACGGCGCACTTTTTGACAGCAAAATGGACGCCAATGGAGTTCGTTCCATTTTCATTAACGGTACGGTTCTCTTCACATCGGGCGTTCTCCTTTGCGACCTTGAAACTGACGAGTTCCAAAACATGGAAGATGACAAGTGCGTCATTCCTTATCCGAAGTTGGAGGCAACGGATCCTTACCTGACGACAACGCATGACAACGCTCGTGTCGGCGGTATCCTGAAAACCACCCAGCACTACGAGGCGTTGTCCGCTTGGCTGCAAGCAGCGGCTCTTACCTCCACGGACATTTTGAACGAGTACTATAACGTTTCTTTGAAGTTCAAGTATGGTACAAACATCAATACAACAAAGATGCTTGATATCATTTATGACTCTATTTGCGCGCCTTACTGGATAACGACAACTGCCATCACTGATATCAATATGCCTGTTCAAAACAGTCCTTTGCACTTCGAAAACACCATCAAAACAGTCACCAATACCTTTACAAGTGGTTACAGTGCCATTGCCAATAAGGGCGGTCTTCTTGAATCTTCCTTGAAGGATTTCATGAAAACCTTTAACGCCTTGTCAGACAAATAATCTTTGATGGTTTAACCCTCGCATAAAAAATGATTTATCCCCTTGGGGCAGATACCTGCACCAAGGGGATTTTTTTGCAAAAAAACGTCGTGCAAGGAAAACGGGCACAACGTTCAATTGATATTATCAATCATGTGAGCAATTTAAAAATAAAAAGAGCAAACACACATTGAAAACCGAATAAAGGTGAAAGAAACGACGCTCGAATAAGGAACTGTTAGAAGAACAGTTCAAGCCATCGGTCTATTAGTATCGTTTAGCTAAACACATTACTGTGCGTACACCCACGACCTATCAAACTTGTAGTCTACAAGAGACCTCTCCAGCTTACGCTGTGGGATATCTAATCTTGAGGTGTGCTTCACGCTTAGATGCTTTCAGCGTTTATCACATCCGCACGCGGCTACTCAGCTATGCCCTTGGCAGAACAACTGATGCACCGGAGGTGCGTCCGACCCGGTCCTCTCGTACTAAGGTCAGCTCCTCT
>JAZSOK010000065.1:0-8185 GCA_045536865.1 Eubacteriales bacterium | reverse complement strand
TCTTCCTAAGACCGCTTGGCCTCCGACTTCCGCCCGAGCGCTTTTTTCGGCACTAACGCCGCATGCCTGTGCCGAAAGGATTGGAGAAAAAAACGAGTATGCTTTTAGACTATCGCCCCATGACCGCTCCAAGCGCGGAGGCGTTGCGCCCTTTTTTGGAGGCCTTCGGCGGATGCGGCCGTCTTTGTGACTATACCCCTGGCGTGCTTTCGATGTGGCATCATATCTATCGCATCCGCTTTGCAAAGACGGGGGACATGCTGTTTCTGCGACTTTTTGACGGGGAACGGGAGTATAGCGCCTTTCCCATTGCAAAAGACGAGCAGGGCGCACTTGAAGTGCTTGCAAAAGATGCGGCAACGAGGGGTGAGCCACTTCATTTTTGTAACGTTCCCGAGGAAAAACTACCAAAAGTTATGGCGCTTTTGCCCGATGCGACACCGAGTTTTGAGAGGGATTGGTGCGATTATCTTTATCGCACGGAGGACCTTATCACGCTTGGCGGACGGCGTTTTAGCGGTCAACGCAACCATTTGCATAAATTTACGAAGGCGTTCGGCGCGCCCGAATTTGTGCGCCTTACCGATCAAAACGTAGGGGAAGCGCTTTCCTTTCTTGAAAAATATCGTTTGCTGCGCGGTTATGCCGATGAAAGCGCAGAGAGTGAGGCGGCAAGGGAGGCGTTGGCAGTCAAGGCGCTCTTACAGGACGGCATTGGCGGTCAGGTGGGAGGTATTTTGCGCGCCGACGGTGAGGCGGTGGGCTTTACCTTTGGCGAACTTGTCGGCGATACGCTTTTCGTACACGTTGAAAAAGCAGACGGCCGCCTGCCCGGTGTTTATCAGACACTAGTCAACTGCTTTGCAAAGGCGTATGCCCATGCAACCTATATCAACCGCGAGGAGGATTGCGGCGCGGCGGGCCTTCGCACGTCAAAACTTTCCTATCATCCTTGCGCGCTTTTGAAAAAATATACGGTAGTTTCGCCCGTATAATAAACCCGTATAATAAATAGGAACAAAAAAGCAATACAGAACGTAGATTTTTTCTTTCCAAAAGGGAAGACTGAGGATTTATCTGTCATTTTCCAACAAAAAATGCACCAAGAAATCCTAAATTTTTTACTTGACATTTTATCTTCTTTGTGTTACAATTATAAAAATAGGGTGCGGATGCTTTTAGAGTGTCAATCCCGTTTTTAATAAGGTGTAAAGAGACTGCTTTGTTGCATCTCTTGACGGAGGCGTTTATGGCAATGGTGATCAATGGTGCTTGTGTGTATCGTGACGGTGCATTGAAGCAAGAGACGTTATTTGTCGTTGACGGTCGCATTGTTTCTTCCGATGATTTTCAAAAGTCCACCGCAAACGACGCATCCGTTCTTTCCTATTCTTTTCCCAATTGTGTGATTATACCCGGTTTTACCGACGTGCATGTGCATCTTCGGGAGCCGGGTTTTTCTTATAAAGAAACCATTCGTACGGGAACGGCGGCGGCGGCGCACGGCGGCTATACGGCGGTATGCGCCATGCCGAACTTGAAGCCATCGCCCGACACGCTTGAAAATCTCACCGTGCAACTTGATGCCATCAAAAAAGATGCTTCGGTGCGCGTTTATCCTTACGGCACTATCACCATGGGGAGCATGGGGGAGAGCCTCTCAAAAATGGAGGAACTGGCGCCCTACGTCATTGGCTTTACGGATGATGGGCGCGGCGTGCAATCCGAGGCGATGATGGAGGCGGCGATGCACACGGCAAAGCGTTGCTCACGCATCATTGCCGCCCATTGCGAGGAAGCATCGGCGGTCGGGGGAGCGTTGCACGACGGCCCTTACGCCGCACGGCACGGTCTTCGCGGCATTCCCTCCGTCACCGAGTGGCGGCAACTTGAACGTGACTTGCGCTTGGCGCAAAAAACGGGTTGCGCCTACCACGTCTGCCACGTTTCCACAAAGGAAAGCGTTGCACTGATCAGAGAGGCAAAGGCGGCGGGCGTTGACGTCACCGCCGAGACCGCACCGCACTACCTCGTTTTGACGGATGAGGACGTTTGGCAGGATGCACGCATGAAGATGAACCCACCCCTACGCACGAAAGAGGACCGCGAGGCATTGATTTGTGGCGTGGTGGACGGCACCATTGATATGATAGCGACGGACCACGCGCCGCATAGCCCCGAGGAAAAGGCGCGCGGCCTTGCATTGGCACCGATGGGTGTGACGGGGCTTGAATGTGCTTTCCCCGTTTTGTATACCGAACTTGTGCGCGGCGGCATACTGACGCTTGAAGAATTGATAGAAAAAATGACGGGCGCGCCCCGTCGCCGCTTCGGCATTCCCGGCGGGGTGTCAATCGGGGATGAAGCAGATTTTACCGTCTTTGACTTGAATACGGAAACGCGCGTTGACTCGTCAACCTTTTTGTCGGCGGGCAAGAGTACACCCTTTAATGGAAGAAAAATTCACGGCATTTGCAAAATGACCGTTGTAGGAGGAAAGATAGTATGGCAGGAAAAACAGTACGAAAATTGATTTTAGAGGATGGCGAGGAGTATATCGGCTACGCCTTCGGTGATTTGAAGGAGACGGTGTTTGAGATAGTCTTCAACACCTCGATGGTCGGGTATCAGGAAATCCTCTCCGATCCCGCGTATACAGATCAGGGGGTTGTCATGTCTTATCCCTTGATCGGCAACTACGGTATGGCGGATGATGACTACGAGGCAAGGGCGATGACGGCAGGGGCACTCATTGTTTCCGAATACAATGATGCGCCGTCCAACTTCCGTTCGACAAAATCCTTGTCCGAGGCAATGCAGGATAACGGCATTCCGGGCATTGAGGGCATCGACACGCGCCGCTTGACACGGAGCATTCGTGACAAGGGTTGCCGCCGCGCCTGCCTCGTTTCGGCTGACGTGTCCTTGGAAGAGGGGCTTCGCCGCATAAAGGAAACGCCTCTGCCGCACGATGCCGTCCGTCGCGTCAGTTGCCGCCGCCGTTTCTATTCCCGTACCGCCAATCCGCGTTTCCAGGTGGTGGCTATCGATTGCGGTATCACCTTGGACGCTATTCGTGAATTGAACGGTTCGGGTTGCAACGTGACCGTCGTGCCCTTTGATACGGCGGCCGCAGACGTTCTTGCCATGCACCCGAACGGTGTCTTTATTTCAAACGGCCCGGGCAACCCCGAGGACGTGCAGGAGGTCATTTCTCTTGTGCGCGAATTGCGCGGAAAACTGCCTATCTTTGGTGTCGGCCTTGGACATCAACTCATTTGCCTTGCATACGGTGCCAAGGTTTATAAATTGAAATTCGGTCATCGCGGCAGTAATCATCCCGTGCTCCACACAGAGAGCGGCAAGGTGGAGATCGTGTCGCAAAATCACGGTTATGCCGTGGATGAAGATTCGCTTGCAGAATGCGGATTGACCGTTACCTGCCGCAATTTGCTTGACGGCACGGTGGAAGGGGTGAAAGCGGTGGAGGATCCCGTATTTTCCGCGCAGTATTCACCTGATAGCACCGAGGTTTCTGATTTGTTTGAACAGTTTAGCAGCATGATGAAGGAGGCAAAATAAGATGCCGAAGCGTACCGACTTACATAAAATACTTGTCATCGGATCCGGCCCTATCGTCATTGGACAGGCGGCGGAATTCGACTATGCAGGCACGCAGGCATGCCTTGCCTTGCGCGAAGAGGGCTATGAGGTTGTACTTGCAAACTCAAACCCTGCCACCATTATGACGGATACCACCATAGCCGATAAAATTTACATGGAGCCCTTGACACTGGAATACGTGGCGAAAATCATTCGCTTTGAGCGTCCCGATGCCATCTTGCCGGGTATTGGTGGGCAAACGGGATTGAATTTGGCGATGCAACTTGACAGAAAAGGCGTTCTTCGTGAGTGCGGGGTGGAACTTCTCGGCACTTCTGCCGTCAGTATTGAACGCGCCGAGGACAGAGAACTTTTCAAAGAATTGTGCGTTGAGTTGAACGAGCCCGTTCTTCCTTCCGAAACCTGCCAAACGGTTGAGGAGGGCTTGAAGATTGCCGAAGAGATCGGCTATCCCGTCGTTTTGCGTCCTGCCTTCACCTTGGGTGGTACGGGCGGCGGTTTTGCCGATAATGAGGCGGAATGCAAAGCACTCCTTGAAAACGGCTTGAAACTTTCTCCCGTCAGTCAGGTTCTCGTTGAAAAGAGCATTCGCGGATATAAGGAAATTGAGTTTGAGGTTATTCGCGATAAAAATGATACGGCCCTGACCGTTTGCAGTATGGAAAACGTTGATCCCGTTGGTATTCACACGGGTGACTCCGTGGTGGTGGCACCAAGCCAGACGTTGACAAAAAAAGAATATCAAATGTTGCGTAGCAGTGCGCTCCGCATTATCCGCGCTTTGAAAATTGAGGGTGGATGTAACGTACAGTTTGCATTGGACCCCTATTCCTTCCGCTATTACGTCATTGAGGTCAACCCCCGTGTGTCGCGCTCCTCGGCGCTTGCAAGTAAGGCAAGCGGCTATCCCATTGCGCGCGTGTCTGCAAAAATTGCGGTGGGTATGCACCTTGATGAAATTCGCATTGCCAACACCCCCGCATCCTTTGAGCCTACGCTTGACTACGTGGTAACCAAGATGCCGCGTTTCCCCTTTGATAAATTTGCAAACGCGAATAACGTCCTGTCCACGCAGATGAAGGCGACGGGCGAGGTCATGAGCATCGGCAGAACGCTTGAAGAGAGTTTCTTGAAGGCGGTGCGCTCGCTTGAAATCGGCGTTTTCCATTTGCATATGAAAAAGTTTGATGCGGTCGGCACGGACGAACTCCTTGCCTACATTCGTCGCGGCACGGATGACCGTTTGTTCGCCATTGCAGAACTCTTCCGCCGTGATGCGGACATTGGGCTTATTTCCGATGCCACACGCATTGACCTCCTCTTCCTTGAAAAAGTCAAAAACATCACCGATATGGAATGCCGTCTGAAAGAGGCAAAGGGTGATACGGCATGCCTTCTGGATGCCAAGCGTTACGGATTTTCCGACCGTGAAATTGCCCTTCTTTGGAACATGACGGAGGATGAGGTCTATCGCTTGCGTGACGCATCGGGCATCATTCCTTCTTACAAAATGATTGATACGTGCGGTGCCGAATTTGCTTCGTACATTCCGTATTTTTATTCCACCTATGCCGACGAAAACGAGTCCATTTGCTCCGACCGTCCCAAGGTGGTCGTGCTTGGCTCTGGCCCTATCCGCATCGGACAGGGTGTGGAATTTGACTATTCCACCGTGCATGCCGTCATGACCTTACGCGAACTTGGTTATGAGGCCATCATCATCAACAATAATCCCGAAACGGTTTCTACCGACTACACGTGCAGCGATAAACTCTACTTTGAGCCCTTGACCGTTGAGGACGTTATGAACGTGGTGCGCTTTGAGCGTCCTATCGGTGTCATTGCCTCGCTTGGCGGACAGACGGCCATCAACTTGGCAGAGCCGCTTTTGCGTTGCGGCGTCAACATCGTCGGTACGGGCGCGGAGGCAATCGATCGCGCCGAAAACCGTGATTCCTTTGAAAAACTTCTGAAAAAGTTAGATATTCCGCAACCGAAGGGACATGCCGTTACCAACATTGAGGACGGCGTGCAGGCCGCCGCGGAAATCGGCTATCCCGTTCTTGTTCGTCCGAGTTTCGTCCTTGGCGGACGTGCCATGCAGATCGTGGCAAACGAGGAGATGCTCCGCCATTATCTCCGTACCGCCGTTGAGGTGGACGAGGATAGACCCGTTCTTGTTGACCGCTATATCGTTGGCAAAGAGGTTGAGGTCGATGCGGTGTGCGATGGTAAAGATGTGTTTACACCGGGCATCATGGAACTCGTCGAGCGCACGGGTATTCACTCGGGCGACTCTATCAGTGTGTATCCGCCGTTTAGCATTTCGGAGCGCGTCAAGGATAAGATTTTGGATTATACCGCGCGCCTCGGTCGCGGCATTGGCATCGTTGGTCTTTTCAATATCCAGTTTATCGTTGATACAAAAGAAGACGTCTACGTCATTGAGGTAAACCCCCGTTCCTCCCGTACCGTGCCTTTCCTTTCCAAATCAAGCGGATATAGTTTGGCGGACATCGGTACGAAGGTGATCATGGGCAAAACGCTTGCCTCTATGGGCTTGGCAAACGTAAAGCCGATAGACAGAAAGCGTTGGTACGTCAAGGCGCCTGCCTTCTCCTTTGCCAAGTTGCGCGGTATGGATGCGTACCTTTCTCCCGAGATGAAGTCAACGGGTGAGGCGATCGGCTACGATGAAAAGATGACGCGCGCGCTTTATAAGGCGTTGCAGGCATCGGGCATGCAGGTCATGAATTACGGCACCCTCTTTACGACGATTGCCGACCGCGACAAGGAAGAGGCTCTGCCCCTCATTCGCCGCTTCTACCGCATGGGCTTCAATATTGAGGCGACGGCAGGCACGGCCGCATTTTTGAAAAAGAACGGCATTCGCACGCGTGTGCGCCGTAAAATCAGTGAGGGTAGCGAGGAAATTTTGACGTCCTTGCGTCAAGGACACGTTACCTACGTCCTGAATACAAGAGATTATGATTCTTCCAATGAACTGACGGATGGACATGCCATCCGTGCCTGCGCCGTAGAAAACGGTATCACGACCTTTACGGCACTGGACACCGTGCGTGCGCTTTTGGACGTTCTTGAAGAAATCACTATGGGCATATCCACGATCGGTGAGGATTGATAAGCCCAAAAAACAGAAGGGAACAGACGATGGAGCAAAAATTGTTTACGGTGCGGGACAACCGCGCGTTAAATGAGACGATCAGTTGCATGACGTTGACGGGAGATACCGCCGCTTTGACGCGCCCCGGGCAATTTGTCAACATCATGCTTGACGGTTGTTATTTGCGCCGCCCCATTTCCGTTGCCGATTACGGTGACGGTGAGATGATGCTCATTTATCGCGCCGTGGGGCGCGGTACACGCCTCATGCGTGATATGAAGGTGGGCGTGCAACTCGATATACTGACGGGTCTTGGCAATGGCTACGACGTGCAGACGGCAGGGGAGCGCCCCTTGCTTGTCGGAGGTGGCGTGGGCATTCCGCCCCTTTACGGCTTGTGCCGCGCACTCATTAAAAACGGTGCCAAAGTGACCGCCGTACTCGGCTTTCGGACGGAGGCAGATGCGTTTCTTATCGAGGAATTCCGTGCGCTCGGCGCGCACGTCGTCGTCACGACGGAGGACGGAAGCCTTGGGCTTCGTGGCTTTGTGACGACGGGCATGGAGCAGGTGGCGGCGGCAGGCGGATATTCCTACGTCTATTCCTGCGGTCCCGAGCCCATGTTGCATGCGGTCTATGACAGGGCCGCACAGGATAATGTTTCGGGGCAATACAGTTTTGAAGAGCGTATGGGGTGCGGTTTTGGTGCTTGCATGGGTTGCTCTTGCAAGACAAAATACGGGAACAAGCGTATTTGCCGCGACGGTCCTATTTTGACGGGGGAGGAAATTATATGGTAAACAAAAAAGAAGTCGCCATGGAAGAGTTTGATACGGCAATCACCCTTTCGGGCGTTACCTTGAAAAACCCCGTCATTCCCGCAAGCGGTACCTTCGGCTACGGACAAGAGTTTGCCGAGCTTTATGATTTGGACGTGCTTGGCTCGTTTTCCTTCAAGGGAACGACGGAGAAAACGCGTTTCGGCAATCCGACACCCCGTATTGCGGAATGTCCTGCGGGCATGTTGAATGCCGTCGGCTTGCAAAATCCGGGCGTTGACCACGTCGTAAACGAAGAAATCAAAAAAATAGGCGAGATTTTTCACGCGCCCGTCATTGCCAACGTCGGTGGCAGTACCGTTGAGGCAATGGTAAATGCTTGCGCGAAAATTGATGCTTGTCCACAGGTCGGCATTATCGAAGTAAATATTAGTTGTCCTAACGTGGCGCACGGCGGCATGAGTTTCGGCGCAGATGCAGGCATGGCGGCCGAGGTCACGCGCGCAGTCAAGGCGGTGACAACGAAGCCCGTATATATGAAACTCAGCCCCAACGTCACGGACATCGTATCTATTGCCCGTGCGTGCGAGGCGGAAGGCGCGGACGGCATTAGCCTTATCAATACGTTGCTCGGCATGCGTATCGATCTCGGTCGCCG
>JAZSOK010000120.1:0-2329 GCA_045536865.1 Eubacteriales bacterium | reverse complement strand
TGGCTACGATCCGACTTCGTCATCGCCTCCGGTGAAGACGTCAACATCATGGTCTTTGATACCGAGGTGTACTCCAACACAGGCGGTCAGGCATCCAAGGCATCCAACATCGGTCAGGTTGCACAGTTCGCCGCCGCAGGTAAGGCAATCGGCAAGAAGGATTTGGCACAGATCGCCATGTCCTACGGCTACGTTTACGTCGCACAAATCGCCATGGGCGCTGATATGAATCAGACCATGAAGGCTCTTTGTGAGGCAGAGGCTTACCACGGTCCTTCCATCATCATTGGCTACGCTCCTTGCGAAATGCATAGCATCAAGGGCGGCATGGCAAACTGCCAGGCAGAAATGAAGAAGGCAGTTGAGGCAGGTTACTGGCAGATGTTCCGTTACAATCCTGCATTGAAGGCAGAGGGCAAATCTCCCTTCACGCTCGATTCGAAGGAGCCCACCGCAAGTTACCAAGACTTCATCAAGGGTGAAGCGCGCTATGCCCGTTTGGCACAGGCGTTCCCCGAAAGAGCCGAGAAACTCTTTGCCAAGGCAGAAGCAACCGCCAAGGCGAAGTACGAGCGTCTCTTGAAGTTAAAGGACCTCTACGAATAATCAAATAAACAATGGGGATATTGCAGAAATGCAATATCCCCATTTTGTTTATAAAGTAAAGTGTTCGGCTCTGCGGATTTTATGAAATGCCTCGACACTCGGCGCGAAACGGTTTTTCCCACTTTCGCGAAGCGAAAATTTCACATTTGCAAAGCAAATATTTCACAGCAACGCTATTTCACTTGCCGCAAGGCAAATTTCGTTGCGTAGTGTGTAGCGGAGCATCACGCTAACACTACGCAGGTCGTTTTGCCGTAATAGGAAAGACAATCACATACCGCCTCGTCAATCACCTCACCGCACACAACGGGCGACACGGCAGGCGGACAGGCGCACGTATCGGCGGCAAGGACCTTCCCTACGCACGCTTCAAGCGGCAAGGTCTCCCTCGGTAGAAAGAGGACTTCCCAGGGGTACATGGCGCGCTTTGGCAGAGAAAATGCGGGCGGCTCTACCAAGATAGGCGACTTCTTCGATAATGAAGTCAGAACGTCCAGTAAGCGCGCAATGCCCGACGCCCCCGTTTCGGGCGTGAACATCAGTACCACAAAGTCGGGATCGGCAAACTCATAGCCAATGCCGTTTGAGAAAAGATGCGCCGCCACCTCATGACCGAGATAGCCGTACGCCTTCGTCGCCAAGGTCAATTTGAGAGGTTCATCCCCTACGAGCAAAAAGCCCTTTTCTGCAAGCGAAGCACGCAAAGCGTCAAGCGACAAAAGAAAATCTGCAAGACGCGCCCGATAGGTGTCGGAAAGGTAGCGGTTTGCCGCGTCAAGTGACTGTAATATTAAATAGGAAGGACTGGTGGATGCAAAGAGCGACAGTGCGCGTTCTGCCTCCCTTGCAAACAGGGCGGGCGCGGTAGCACCGATATGCAAATACCCTCCCCCCGTCAAGACGGGCAAGGTCTTGTGTGCCGAATCGCACACGCAGTCCGCACCGCCGTCAAGAGGGTGCAGGGACGGCTCCAAAAACTTTAAGTACGCGCCGTGCGCGTTATCGACCAAAAGAAGAACGCCGTGACGGTGGCAAAGTGCCGCCAAGGCGGAAATGTCCGCCCTGTGCCCGAGATAATCGGGGCTTGTCACGTAAAGTGCCGTTGGCAGGCGGGGGGCGCTACGAAAGGCCTCCGCTACCGTCACCGCATCAAGGGCGCAGGAAAGATAGCCGTCGGCAGATGAATGTAGCCAATGAACGTCAAAGCGGAGCAATGAGGCGGCGGAAAGGAAGGCGCGATGACAGTTCCGCCCCGCGAAAATCAGTGGTTCTTCCCCTCTCTCGCGTGCATAAAGACAGGCAAGATAGAGCATGGCACGAATGGACAGTGACGAGCCCTCGGTTGAATAAAAGGTCGTTGCCGAAAAAAGCGCGCCCGCATTCCTTTCGCTTTCCCGAATGATGCCGTCGGCATCATAAAGGGTGTCTGCCCCTGTAACCTCGGTGATGTCGGCACCCTCACAACCAAGAAACGTGCGTCCCTTGTGCCCCGGCATATGTAAACGGAGAATGTTTTTTTCCTGATAGTCGCGAACAAAATCACAAATCGGCGTGTTCAACGGGTGCCTCCTGTCCCTGTCGGCACTCTCTGTCCACCGCCACCATGATGGCGCATTCCATCCGCTTTTTGAAGAGTTGACAGCCGTATTGATACACACCCGTCACAGAGCCCGTGGCGTGATAGGCGTTTGCCGCACAACCGCCCGAGCAGTATAGCCTTGCC
>JAZSOK010000172.1:0-4807 GCA_045536865.1 Eubacteriales bacterium | reverse complement strand
CTCCCTATGGTCGAACTTGATATGATATAAATCCCTTTTGCGGGATTTATATCAATAGAGCACCTGCTCTATGGCAGGTGCTCTTTGTTAACCGACGCTTGCCGCCATTTTCATTTCCGTGGATTTCTTGGCGGTGCGGTTGACTTCCTCGGGGAGATGATAGGTAGGCACCGTTTGCATCATGGCGTCGCGGATGATGGGGGATTCGATATTCTCGGCGGCATCTTCCACCGCTTTGCGGAGGATGGCGAGTTTTTCGTCCACCTCGTGACGGGTGAGGGGTGCATCCTTTTCAATGAAGATCAACTCGTTGTCCGTTTGGAGCAATTCCTCTGTACGGATGAGCAGTTCCTCGTACAGTTTTTCACCCGGGCGCAAGCCGACTTCAACGATGTCGATATCGCGGTAGGGACGGTAGCCTGCCAGGCGAATCATGTTTTCCGCAAGGTCAAGAATGCGGATGGGCTTACCCATGTCCAAAACGAAGAGTTCGCCGCGCTCGGCGAGGGCCCCTGCCTGCATGACGAGTTGGCTTGCCTCGGGAATGGTCATGAAATAGCGGATGATGCGCTTGTCCGTGATGGTGATGGGACCGCCGTTTGCAATCTGTTCCTTAAAGAGAGGAATGACGGAGCCGTTTGAGCCAAGCACGTTGCCAAAGCGGACGGCGGCAAAGGACGTTTGACTGTCCGTGCGGCATTGCACCACCATTTCACACATGCGCTTGGAGGCGCCCATGATGTTGGTGGGGTTGACCGCCTTATCTGTTGAAACAAGGATGAATTTCTGCACGCCGTATTTTTCTGCCATGTCGGCGGTGTTGTGCGTGCCGAAGACGTTGTTCTTGATTGCCTCGCATCCGCTATGCTCCATGAGCGGCACGTGTTTATGTGCGGCGGCATGGAAGACAATCTCGGGGCGGTAGTAATCGAAGATGGCGTTTAGGCGCGTTCTGTCGCGCACGGAGGCAATTTCAACGGAGAGGTCAAGCGCATCGCCATACTTGCGGATAAGCTCCTGTTGGATGGCGTACGCATTGTTTTCGTAGATGTCGAGGATGATGAGTTTTTTCGGATGGCGCTTGGCAATCTGTCGGCAAAGTTCACTGCCGATAGAGCCGCCGCCGCCCGTGACGAGGACGATTTTGTCTGTGTAGAAGCTTTTGACCGCGGCGGTATTGATTTTCAGTTCGCGGCGGAAGAGCAGGTCTTCAATGCGGATTTCGCGGATAATGCGCTTGTCGTTTTTAGCGCCCTCTACCGTATCTTCCTTCATGGGGAAGTCGTAGAGTTTTACTTTGCAACCCGTTGTGATGTACAAATCGTGCAATTCCTTGGCAGTTTCACTGTCAAGGCCGGGGAGAGCGATGAAGATCTCCTGCACGGGCATGTGCTTGATGCGGTCAACGGTGGCACGGCAGGCAGGGTAGACCTTACAGCCGTAAATGGATTTATATACCTTGCCCGCATCCTTATCGATAAAGCAAATGGGGCGGTAGTGCGAGTCTTCATTTGAAAGAAGTTCGTTTGCCAAGGCGGCACCCGTCTGTCCTGCGCCAACGATGGCAACGCCTATTTTGTTGAGGCCGTGGTGCTTGCCGCGGTGAAGGCGTCCCGACTTTGTGAGATACTGATAGCCGACACGGAGAAGAATGGTGCAGAGGTCGAACGCCATCATAAAGAGGAAGCAGTCTACCCACGACGTATATTTACGCAGGGGATAGGTGGCAACGACCGCCACGACGGCACCGCAAAAGTCTGCCGTGGCGACTTTCAGAAATGCCTTCGGGTCCGTGTAACGCCAGACCGTGCGGTAAGTGCGGAACAAAAAACGCGAGGCAAAGATGCAGACGAAAAAGACGGCGTAACTGATGATGAAGTTGCGGTAGGCATCAGGCGTGCCTTTGTTCCAAAAAAGGGTAGTGGCCATAAAGACCGCAAAAAGCACAAAACAGAACGCATCAATGAGCATAAGGAGCAGACGTCGGTTAAAAACGCGTCCTACCCTTGTTAAATAACGAAACGTGCTCTCCGCGTCTGCCGTGCGGTTCTGTGGCTTTTCCGACGGTTGGGAGGGAGATTGTTTTTTCATATAAATAATTCCTTTGCAAGAAGAGTGCGCGCACTCTGTACTTCACAAAGGTTATTATACCATAGTTTTTATATTTTGTCAAGTCCTACGGCGTACCGATGTGCTTTTTGTCGAAAAACGTACCATAAAAATGCAGGTAAACCTGTATAAATTTGTGTATAGTGGCAAGAATAGTAACAGAAATACAGCGAAAGGATGACATTTACCATGGAAAAAAAGCAAGGCGAGAGATTTCAGTCACTCAAAGCAAACAAGATCCTCTATCTTTCTGTTATCGGTGTTCTTTGCCTGTCGGCAATCATCATCGGTATCACGGCGGCGCTCAGTCGCCCGAACACGACTGAGGTACCGACGGGGGACGGTATTCTGACCGCCCCGACGACAGAGAGACCGACGGAGGCACCGACGGACAGTTTGGAATCCTCGGCAAAAACGCTCGAAGCACCGCTTTCGGGCAGCGTCTGCAAGGTGCATGATTTGTCCACACCCGTTTATTCCATCACCATGGCGGATTGGCGCGTGCATACGGGCATTGACGTTATGGCGGCGCTCGGCACTGACGTGACCGCGGCGGCGGACGGCACCATCAAGGAGGTCTACAAGGATCCTCTGATGGGTACGTGCGTATCCATTAGCCACGGCGGCGACCTGACCACCGTCTACAAAAATCTCGGCGAGACTTTGCCCGCGGGTGTGGTCGCGGGCGCGACGATTAAAAAGGGTGAGACTGTCGGTGTTATCGGTGAGACGGCACTCATTGAAATTGCCGAGGAGCCGCATTTGCATTTCGAGGTGCACGTCGGCGCCAATGCCGTTGATCCTTTGGAGTATATCTCCGAGGAAAGTCAGTCTGCCGCCTTCGTTTTTGACGAAGATACGGACTACGAACTTTGAGCGTGCGACTGCAAAAAAACAAAAGACCGCCTATGACTGTCGTCATAAGCGGTTTTTTGTTTTTATCTGTGTTATTTTCGTTTTGCTCTTTTCGTTTTCTTTTCGCTTTTTTCTGTTATCTTATTGCTCTTTTCCTTCCAAACGGGCAAGGAGGCGCGAGAGGGGCAGTATCGCCAAGGACATGGCGGCGTTGCCAAGCCCGTGAATGAGGTCGTAGGGGAGGCCCGATACGATCCACGCGGGAAGGGATGAGAGGGGCATGCCGTACAAGGCCATCTGAAAGGGCGCCCACAGCAAGCCGAAGGCAAAGCCGTGGAGGGCGGCGATGACGGTGTAGAGGGTAGCGGAAAGGAAAACGGGCGCGCGGCGCGGCACTGCCAAGGTGAGCAGAACAAGCGGCAACCACACGACGAGGTAGGGCACCCATGCGGGTTGAAAGCCCCAAGACAGTCCCGTCAGAAAGACGTAGATATACAGGGGTATCAACGCACGCCATCTGTAAACAATTGTATATGCTATCGTCAACGAGGCGACGGGGTGCAGGTTGGGCAACCCTTCAAAGGCAATGTCCCCTGCAAAGAGCAGAGCGCCGAGCAGGGCAAAGACGGTTAAGTCACGGGTGCGGCAAACGGTTGGATGAGGCATGGCGTTACTCCACCTTCAAGGCGTAGACCGCCCCATCGACGATGGCGGTTTGGTCGGCGCTTTTGACGGCGTATGCGCCGTTTTCGTAAAACGCCCAGTAGGTGCCCGTCACGTCATAGTCGGCGACAGTGCCCAAGACCGATTTGATATACAGTCCGTAGGGGCCGTTTTCACCCGTAATGATGCCGTGTGAAGTCAGGGCACGGCCGACGGTTGCTTCGTTCGTATGTACGGAGAGCGTTTTTACGTTTCCCTCGCCGTCCGTCACCTGTAAATAAAAGTGGTGGGCGGCGGTTTCTTCACCATACGAAGCGTCAATGACAGTGGGGGTTTCTCCCCGTGGTTCTTGTGTTTTCTGACAGGCAACCGATGCGCATATCACTGCCGCAAGCAATAGGCACAAAAGAAGCCGACACAAAACACGTACGCGCGGATTTTCTTTTTGGAACATGTGCATGTCCTCCTCTTGTTTTTTTCGGCAAAAACGGCTCTTTGTCCACAAAAGTGGCGGCACTCGCAAAAAAGAGCGCGGGTACAGTCTTTCGACTTTCCGTTAAAAACGGTGCCGTCCGTTTTGGAGGGGAGCGCCCTTCAAAGAATTGTCGGTCTTCTCAACCAAGCGGTCAATGACGTTTTTCTGCGGCGAAAAACTGTGCGACAAACGGACGGTCATACGGCGACGGGCTCGTGCAGGATTCTCACCTGCTTCCTGACACCCTCGTTTTTGACCTTTTACAGTATAGCACGCCTTTTTCTAAAAAGCAAGAGGAAAGAGAAAAATGGCAGAGGGGTTTGCCCTCTGCCATTTCCGCTTTATAAATTTTTATATGGAGTTACTTAATAATATCGGACCAAGCGACGTCCAACTTTTCTTCAGAGTGGTCGCAGCCGTCACGGTGACATTCGCGGCGAACGGTTGCCGTCTCACCGATAATGGTTCCGGGAACGAGCGCCCAGTCGTCACGCAGGTCGTGTTGAAGTGCGGGGATCGGACGGGTGGACGTCAAATTGCACGAGCAGGTGCCTGTTTCTTCACCGGGATCTTCACAGGTAGGAGCCTTTGTTTCCGTCCAGTTTTCATAGACGTGAGTGTGCGGAGGCTCGGTGGGTTTCTCGGTGGGTTTTGCCTCTGTCGGCTTTTCCGTCGGTTTTGTCGTGGGTGCAACCAAGTCGGAGG
>JAZSOK010000166.1:0-6084 GCA_045536865.1 Eubacteriales bacterium | reverse complement strand
GTGCATTTTTACGGAACGTTGATATTATAGCATAGTGAAAAGTAAATGTCAAGTGTTTTTTGAAAATATTTTTAACTTTTTTTAATGTTTTTTCGAAAAAGTGTGTAAAAACAAGAAAAAAATTCAAAAAAGGTATTGATTTTTTATATTTTTATGATATAATATAAAAGTCGAGCAGATGGAGAGATGGCTGAGCTGGTCTAAGGCGCACGATTGGAAATCGTGTGAACGCTAATACCGTTCCGAGGGTTCGAATCCCTCTCTCTCCGCCAGAAAAAAGCACTTGCGAAAGCAAGTGCTTTTTTCAACTAAATCCACCCTTGCGGAACGGGTGATATACCCCGCGGGTATGATATATTCGCAGAGCGAATATGTACACAAAAGAAAGGTGAGCAATGTCAGACATGCAAAAAAAGAGCGCTCTCTGCGCTTATTTAGAGAAAACAGAAACCGTTCGTTTGGGGAACTTCCGTATCGCCGAGTTATATAGCAGCCTTTTGAACGTCGCGCCCACCGCCGTTGACGGCGGCATGATTAACGAAGTCGTCAAGGAAACAGGTGTAACACCTTCTTATGCATACTATGTCGCACTTTCCACGTTGTTTGCCTTGGATGAAGATACAAATACTGATGACAAAGCATTTTTACACAAATATCTTCTGCCCTCAGTCACTTGTCTTTCCCCTGAAAACTATAAGAAAAACCCCTACTATGCCACCATCCGTATGACGAAGGCGCGGCTCCGGCAATGGGAGTTGACGGAAAAATCTTATGCCCCCTACGAGGCTTTTATTTTCAACGATCTTGCCGTTTTACCCGATTTGACAGAAATTCCGCAACTCGGCTTTTTTGAAAGCGCCTTCTCCTTCCCTGCCGTTTTGCAAAACGGCCGCGAATGGATGACCGTCACACCAAACGAAATTGAAACCATGCGCCAACCGATTGAGGAAGCCTTTGGTCACACCGTCACCTTTGGTCTCGGTCTTGGCTATTTTGCTTTCATGGCGTCGAACAAACCAGACGTGACGTCCTTGACGGTGGTCGAGCGTGATCCCGACGTCATTGCCATGTTTGAAAAACACCTTCTCCCCCAATTCCCGCATGGCGAAAAAATCAACGTTGTCAAGGCAGATGCTTTCCATTTCATGAAGGATATGAGGGACGGCTATTTTGATTACGCCTTTGCCGACATTTGGCATGATGCGGGTGACGGTCTTCCCCTCTACTGCCGCATGAAGCGTGCCGAGCGCGACATTCCCCACACACGCTTTTCTTATTGGATAGAACGGTCCATTCTCGCGCGCCTCCGTTGGTCCGTTTTTGCCGACGTTCGCGATGCCGTAAAGGAACATACTGTCCCCGTCGGCTTGCCCGAAATACGAAGCGAAGATGACGTCAAGGTGCTTTTGACAGACGACGGACTGCGCCGTTTGGTTTCCACATTCTAATTTATCGGGGTAAACTATACCCCCTTTATAAAAAGCAGAGGATATGACGTTTGCATAGTGCAAATTCATATCCTCTTTTTTTACCCTATAAAGAGTTTTTACATTTCGTTGATAAGCTTTATCAAAATATCCTGCAAGGTACGCGGATCGCAATTGCCCTTCAACTGCTTCATGCACTTACCAAACAGGGACATCAGTGCCTTTTCTCTGCCACTCTTATAATCGGCAACCGCCTTCGGATCGGCAGACAAAATCTCTTTTGCCACCGTTTCAACAAGCGACGTGTCGTTTGACATGACAAATCCGTTCGCCTCGGCATAGGCGATAGGATCAATGCTCTCATCGTCAAACATGGCAGAAAGAATTTTCTTGGCATTGCCTCGGCCAACCTTGCCGTCCGCAACCAACGCAATCAACTCACCCAAGGCACTTCCGTTTATATTGAGCATGTCGTACGTCATTTTTTTGACGTTTAGGATGCTCATGACCTCGGAAATCATCCAGTTTGCCGCATCCTTTGCATTGTTGCAAACGAGATATGCCGCCTCAAAGCACTCACAAAGAGCAATGCTCTTCGTCAACTGCTCGGCATCATATTCGCTCAAACCGTATTCTCCAATATAGCGCGCGCGCTTGACCTCGGGAAATTCGGGCAATGATGCTTTGATTTTATCAAACCATGCATCATCGATAACCACGGGCATGACGTTAGGATCGGGGAAATAACGGTAGTCGCCTGCCGTTTCCTTGCTTCTCATGGCGAAACTCTTTCCCTTGATATCATCCCATCTTCTTGTTTCCTGCACCAGTACCTCAGTGCCGTTTTCAAGAGCGTCTATATGTCTTGCCGTTTCGTACTCAATGGCACGCTTGATGGCTTCAATGGAGTTCATGTTCTTCATCTCTGTGCGAACGCCCAGTTTATCACTTCCCTCCGGGCGAACGGAGAGGTTGACGTCACAACGCATAGTGCCGTGCGCCATCTCGCATTCGGCAACCTTTGCATAACGAAGAAGTGTTTTTAGGCGTTCAAGATAAGCGACCACGTCCTCCGTGCCCGACAAATCAGGTTGACTGACAATCTCAATGAGCGGCACGCTCGTGCGGTTGAAGTCCACGTGCGTTGTGTCCTCTCTTATATCGTGAACGAGTTTGCCCGCATCCTCCTCCATATGGATCTGCTTGATGCGAATGCCCTTCTTGCCGCTTGATGTTTCAATTTCCACAAGACCGTTTACCGCCACGGGCGCAAACCACTGTGTCGTCTGATAGGCGGCAGGCAGGTCGGGGTAGTAATAACTTTTTTTATCAAATGTGGTGGTGCGATTGATATCGCAGTTAAGCATCATGCCCGCCTTCATGCCGTAATCGACAACGGCACGGTTGACAACGGGAAGCATACCGGGCATGCCGCAACATGCAGGGCATACGTGCTCATTTGGCTCTGCACCAAAGGAATGCGCCGAGCAGGAGCAGAAAATCTTGGATTTTGTTGCAAGTTCCACATGCACTTCCAAGCCAATGACTGTTTCGTATCTCATGCTTATGCGCCCTCCTTTTCAAAAACTTTTGCCAAGGACAACAGTGCCTTATCGGAAAAAGCAGGTCCGACGAACTGCACGCCGCCCGCAACGACGGCGGGAAGGCCCGTAATCGATGCAGGTGCGGTATAGGCATTTTCTTCATACGCCACGTATTGATTTTCTGAAATCAAATCTTTTGTGTACTGCATAGACGAGCATGCAGGCAAAACGAGTGCATCGTAGCGCGCAAAAATCTCTGCAAAACGCTCGCAAATGACGCGACGCACGCGAAGTGATTTGTCATATACCTTCATATAATTTTCAGTAGACAAGGTATCGGAGCCAAACAAAATCGCAGATTTGAGCAGACTGCCGAACGCCTCTGTGCGGCTATTTGTATATAACTCATCAATATTCTTGAAGTTTTCGGAGCGATAGCCGTATTTAACGCCGTCGTAACGCGAAACGTTGTTGCAAAGTTCCGCACTCATCAACACGTTCCATGCGGCACGCGCAGAAGAAATCACCTCATCATCTATCGTGGAAACCTCAATGCCCGCCGCCGAAAGCAGTTCTTTGCACGAAGCAAGTTTTTCTTCGACCGATGCATCAATACCCTTCGTCATGGACGTCAAAAGAGCAACCTTACGAATGGGTGCGACAGGCGCATCCGTGCGAAGTTTTGCACAAAGTTCCTCTGGCAAACTCGTGCCGTCCTTATCGTCATGACCGACAATGACGTTGAGAATTTCTGCGCAAGTGTCTGCTTTTTTTGAAATAACGCTCACCGTCTCGCCCGAGCAAGCCACGGGAATGACTCCGTAACGCGACACCGTGCCGTAGGTCGGTTTGATGCTCACCAAGCCGTTTTGGGCGGCGGCACGGCGAACAGAGCCGTTGACATCCAAATTGATTGCCGCCACGGCTTCCTCATTTTTGAGAATTTCGGCCGTGGGATTGAGCAATACGCCGTCACGAACGCTCGCACCGTTATAGGACGTTTCACCCACAAGGTCAATGGCAAATTCACCGACGTCCGCCTTCCCTCCCAATGCATACCCTGCATCGGTCAAGCGCGAAAGTGCCTCCGATTCGAACAAACTGACGTATCCGTCAAGCATTTTTGAGCCTGCCGTGGTGGGGATATCATTCGTTAAAATCATATCGTCAACCACAACCGTGCGCGTGGGGCACGTTGCGGTTTCTACTTTTTCCGTATATAATTTCATCGTTATCTTCCCTTTATTATTTTATTATATGAGGTATGTATTAGTAGCCCTCGTCGGTTTCTGGCGCACCTAATTGAAGCGCTTCGCGCGTAAAGTTCTGTTTGACAACGTCCTCGCGCACGACGGTCATGATAGGATTCACGTGCACCATGCGCGTAACGTCTGCGGTGTCAATGGCATCCAGTGTTTTGACGTCCGCTTCACGCGCGTTACAAAAGGAGATGACCGCTTCCTTTTCGGTGGGTGTCAAACTCAATTGATTGAGCATTTCCAGTTTCCTTAGTGTCTCTTTTTCCATAATTATCTCCGCGCCGCCAAGGGCGGCTTATTATTAGATTTGCAACAAGCGACCGAGAAATCAATCGCGCACCTTGATGTGTACCTCACGAAGTTGCTGCTCCGTCACATCCCCTGGGGCACCCATCATCAAATCTTGTGCGTTACCGTTCAAGGGGAATGCAATGACGTCACGAATGGTTTCCTCACCCGCAATCAACATAATCATTCTGTCAACACCGGGCGCCATGCCTGCATGAGGGGGCGCACCGTAAGAAAACGCATTGTAAAGCGCGCCGAATTTCGCCTTCACGTCTTCCTCACCGTAGCCTGCAATGGAAAACGCCTTTCTCATAATTTCGGGATTGTGGTTACGTACAGCACCCGAAGAAAGTTCGACACCGTTACAAACGATATCATACTGGTAGGCAAAAATATCCAAGGGCTCCTTATTCATGAGCGCGTCCATTCCGCCCTGCGGCATGGAGAAGGGATTGTGCGTAAAGTCAATCTTGCCCGTTTCCTCATTTTTCTCGTACATGGGGAAATCGACAATAAAGCAAAATTCAAAGGAATCGTCCTTGATAAGACCAAGTTCGTTTGCAATCCACGTTCTCATTTCGCCCGAAAGACGATTGATGACGGCCGCTGCATCACTGATGAAGAAGAGTGACTCACCCTCTTTGATGCCGACGAGCGCGGTCAACTCTGCCTTTTGCTCTTCGGTCAAGAACTTGGCAATGGGGCCCTTGTACTCGCCGTCCTCCAAGGTGATATAGCCGATACCGAACTTCATGCCGATGCTTCTCGAATAGAGGTCAATTGCCTTCTCAAACGCCTTTTTACCGTCGCCGTCGCCATCCTTCTTCACAAGATAGTTGGCAACAATACCTCGCACGAGTTTATTCTTGAAGGGCACCGTTCTGCCGTTTACGGTCAAAAACTCATTTTTGGCAAAAAAGTCCGTTAAATCTTGAATAATCAGGGGGTTGCGAAGGTCGGGCTTATCCGAGCCGTATTTGAGCATCGCGTCGGCAAAGGTGATGCGACGGAAGGGGGGCTTTGAAACGCGCTTATCGGAAAACTTGGTAAACGTGTTATAAACCACCTTTTCTGCAACGGAGAATACGTCCTCCTGCGTTGCAAACGCCATTTCAAAATCAAGTTGATAAAATTCTCCGGGGGAACGGTCCTGACGCGCATCCTCGTCACGGAAGCAAGGCGCAATTTGGAAATAACGGTCAAAGCCCGATGCCATGAGCAGTTGCTTAAACTGTTGCGGTGCCTGCGGCAACGCATAGAATTTTCCCTTGTGCTTACGACTGGGAACAAGATAGTCGCGCGCGCCCTCGGGGGATGATGCGGTCAAAATGGGCGTTTGGATTTCAAGAAATCCAAGTTCCTCCATTTGGGCGCGAAGGTAACTGAGAATTTTTGAACGAAGAACGATATTGTTGTGTATCTTCGGATTGCGTAAATCAAGATAGCGATACTTTAAGCGCACGTCCTCACGTGTCAAGGTAGACGCATCAATCTCAAACGGCAAGCCGAGTTGGCAAGGGCCGAGTTCCTCAATCCGCTCTGCTCTCACCTCAACCATACCCGTAT
>JAZSOK010000031.1:0-5169 GCA_045536865.1 Eubacteriales bacterium | reverse complement strand
ATCTGCACTATGCTTATAACCAGTATGAAAAATGTTTCTTTAGAACGAGTTGTTAAAAGTGGATTGATTGTATGGGGATTTTCCATGGATACTGTTGTTAAATGATAGTTTTTTTTTTCCACCGTCACAGGGGCATTGACGAGCGGTGTATCGGAAAGAACGGGAATGGCGGCAGGCGACGTTTCTGCGCGCCCCATATTGACGCGCACACGGGATACGATACCGTTTTCATCGGGGTATAAGGTCAATTCACGCGGTCCGCTCAAAGTTTCGATGACCAAATTCGTCTTGCTTGTCAGACCGTGCTCATAAAGATACTTACCGACACAACGGATGGCGTTGCCGCACATCCTCCCTTCACTGCCGTCTGCGTTAAACATACGCATACGGGCATCGGCGACGTCGGACGGGCAAATCAGTACCACGCCGTCTGCGCCGACGGAGGAGTGGCGCGGCGACATCAACTGCGACAACTCGTTCGGGTTTTCTACCGTATTTTCAAAGCAATTGATATAAATATAATCATTGCCAATGCCGTGCATTTTTGTAAATGGAATTTTCATGCGCCCTCCTTGAACATATCGGCAAGCGTATAAAGACCTGCTTTCTTCCCCATAAGATATCGCGCCGCTACCAGTGCGCCGTCCGCAAAGAGTGAACGACTGTGTGCTTCATGCGTTAAGACGATGGTCTCGCTTCCCGTGGAAATATGAATTTCATGCTTACCGACCACGTTACCGATACGCAAGGAATGCATACCTATTTCGTCCTTTGTCCGCCTTCCGTTTTCATGGCGACCAACGCACAAAGTCGCCGTCGGGCGAGCCTCTTGCGCGCAATGTGCAAGCATCAAAGCCGTTCCGCTTGGAACATCCAATTTGCGGTTATGATGCGTTTCGACGATTTCCACGTCGGCGTCGGGGAAGGCGCGCACCGCTTGACGAACAAGTGAGCCGAGCAAAGCAATGCCCACCGACATATTGGCAGAATAAAAAACAGGAATTTTCTCTGCGGCCGCAAAAATTTCCGCGCGTTCCTCCTCGGTATGCCCTGTTGTGGCAACAACCAAGGGACAGGCATGCCGCGTTGCATAGGCGGTCAACGCAAAGGCGGCACTGTGATGTGAAAAATCAATGATGACATCGGGACGCTCGTTCACGGCGGCAAGAGAGTTATATGCAGGAGAAGGCAAGCCCTCCTCACAGACGTCAACACAAGCGCAAAGCGTGTCCGTTGCCTCGGGCGCGGTCAGAATAGAAATCAACTCCCGTCCCATTTTTCCGCCTGCGCCGTTCAATAAAATATTCATGGTTTTTTGCGGATGTCCGCATCCTTTCTTTTGATATCGGGGCAATAGTCGTTGCAATAGCCGGGGCAATTGCCGAAGCAATGTCAGAAAATCAAGCCTTCCTTACGCATGCATTCAAAAAGAATCTGGCGATTTGCCTCCTCCATCGGTGTCAAGGGCAGACGGTAATACTCCTCACAGTAGCCCATGGCCGCCATCGCCGCTTTTACGGGAATGGGATTGACCTCGGAGAAAAGGGCGTTGATAAGCGGCAAATACTTAAACTGCATGGCCGCGCTCTTTTCCCTTTCACCACGCAAATATGCATGGCAAAGTTCGGACGTTTCTCCCGGCAACAAATTGGAAAGTACGGAAATGACGCCCTTTCCGCCAAGAGACATAATGGGTACGATTTGGTCGTCGTTGCCCGAATAAATATCAAGCATATCGCCGACAAGGGCCGCGGTTTCCACAATCTTTGAGAGATTGCCGTTTGCCTCCTTGATGGCGGTGATACGCGGATGCTCTGCTAATGCAAGATACGTGCGCGGCTCAATATTTACGCCCGTTCTCGACGGCACGTTATAAAGAATGACGGGCACGCTCGATGCGTCTGCAATGGTCGTAAACATGCGAATTAAGCCCTTTTGTGTTGCCTTGTTGTAGTAAGGTGTCACAACAAGGACGGCGTCTGCACCGACCTCGCACGCCTCCTTCGTCAGGCCGACGGCATAGTCCGTATCGTTTGAGCCCGTGCCTGCAATGACGGGCACACGACCACCCACGTGCTTTGCGGCAAACGCAATTGCCTCGCGATGCTCGTCATCTGTTAACGTGGATGCCTCACCCGTTGTACCGCAAACGACAAGCGCATCAATGCCCCCTGTAATTTGCATATCGATCAGGCGGCCAAATGCGTCATAATCAATCCCGTTTTCCGTCAAGGGAGTGATCAAGGCGGTAGCCGCACCTTCAAAAATCGGTTTTCCTTTTGTGCTCATTTTATTCTCCTCCTGTATGTGTCCGTTTCCTTGTTTGTGAAAACAAAAAGCCGATTTTTCTGAAAAATCGGCCATCCCACTCTCGGTTTTATCAATCCTCACGGACACCGCGAATTAAGATAGCCCTCCGCAGAAACTGCGACAGTAAAACGGATATTTTCCGAGTTACCAGGACGGTCATCGCACGACCGCCTTCGGCGCCCACCCCTTTTCCGCTTCCCATAATCCTGCGAAGACCGTCGGTCATGCGGTACTCTTGATGAAGCGCGCCTCTATCGTTTTCACTATTACCATATATTTTATATGATTTTTCCTCTTTTGTCAATAGGGATAGACGCATTTTTCCAAAAAATACGACTGTCGGCAAAAGTTTTTTCGTATCCGTATTCTTTTTATCTCTTTTTTGGTGGCATTTTTCTGTTTTCTGCTTGACAATTCGGTGTGGCTATGCTATACTAATTTGCGAATTAATCTCATATTTGGAGCGCACAATGAAAAAGACGTTATTGCTCATCCTTCTGACCGTCCTGCTCTTGGGAAGTACCGTTTTCCTTGCATCCTGTGATGCCGCCATGACGGAGAAAGAGGGCGAGGAGCCACGTATAGTTACAACCGTTTTCCCGTCCTATGACTGGGTGCGTGTCTTGCTCGGCAATCAGGCGGACAAGGCCGATTTGACGCTTCTTTTGGATAGCGGCGTTGATTTGCACAGTTATCAGGGAACGGCAAAAGACATCCTGCAAATATCCTCCTGCGATCTACTCATTTACGTCGGTGGGCCGTCGGACAAATGGATTGACGACGTCCTAAAACACGCCGTGAACAAAAATATGACGGTCATTCGACTGTTAGATATCCTCGGGGAGGACGCGCTTTTGCAAGAGCATGACGCGCATGACCACGAGCATACGGAAGACGACACGCACACACTCCTGCAAGATGAACACGTATGGCTCTCGCTAAAAAATGCGGTACGCTTTTGCCGTGCAATCGAGAGTGCCTTATCTTCCCTTCTCCCCGACTGTGCCGATGAAATCTCAATCAACGCTTCCGCTTATATAAAAGAACTGACAACGCTTGACGATGCTTATCGCGCGGCGGTAGACAACGCCAAACAAAAAACCTTACTGTTTGCAGACCGTTTTCCCTTCATCTATTTGACAGAGGACTATGATATTCCTTATTACGCCGCCTTTTCGGGTTGTGCCTCGGCAGAGAGCGAAATCACGCCCGCCACACGCATTTTCCTTGCCAAAAAGGTTGATGAATTGGGACTTTCTTACATTCTCCAAACGGATACCGCCGACGGGCAAATTGCGAACGCCGTTCGCCAAAGCGCAACAAATGGCGATGCCGTTTCAATTTTAACGCTCCATTCCATGCAATCAATTACCGCCGCCGATGCTTCACGGGGGACAACTTATCTTTACATTATGCAAGAAAATCTATCTATTCTTAAAAGAGCCTTTGGAGAAAAGGTATCCACGGCTTCATAACCGAGAGAGGAACGAATCATGCCCCAACTTATCTGTGAAAATTTAACCCTCGGCTACGATGGGCACCCCATTTTAGAGGGGCTTTCCTTTGCCGTTGAAGATGGTGACTATCTATGCATTGTCGGCGAGAACGGCGCGGGAAAAAGTACCCTCATGAGGACAATCCTCGGTTTACAACCGTCTCTTTCGGGGCGTGTGCAAACGGGTGCCGCCTTAAAACCGACCGAAATCGGATATTTACCGCAAAAGACGGCGCTTCAACAAGATTTTCCCGCTTCGGTGCGTGAAATCGTTTTGTCGGGTTTTTTAGGTCAAAGAGGCCTTCGCCCTTTCTATTCAAAAAAAGAAAAACTCATCACCGCACGCGTGATGGAGGAACTCGGCATTTCTTCTTTTGCAAAATCGTGCTTTCGTGAACTTTCGGGCGGCCAACAACAACGCGTCCTTTTGGCGCGTGCGCTTGTTGCCACACAAAAAATGCTCTTACTTGATGAGCCTGTGGCAGGGCTTGATCCTGTGGCAACGGCAGATATGTACACCCTCATAAACAACCTAAATAAAAAGGACGGCACCACCGTCATCATGATTTCTCACGATATCGGTGCCGCCATCCATTACGCCAGTCACGTGTTACACATCGGGAAACAAATTTTCTTCGGTACAAAAGAAGAATATCTGCAAAGCGAACTTGGCAGGCTCTTTACAAAGGGAGGCGACGAACAATGAGTACGCTTCTTTATTATCTGCAATTTCCCTTCATCCGCTATGCCTTTGTCGTCGGTGTGCTTATCGCTCTGTGTGCCGCGCTCTTGGGTGTCATTCTCGTCTTAAAGCGCTTTTCCTTCATCGGTGACGGTTTGTCACACGTCGCCTTTGGCGCCATGGCTATTGCTGCCGTTTTGCAAATCACGAACAACATGCCGCTTGTACTCGGTGTCACCGTCTTTTGTGCCATTCTCCTTTTGAGAACGGGACAAAAGGCAAAGGTAAGCGGTGATGCCGCCATTGCCATGTTTTCGGTCGGCGCACTTGCCATCGGCTACCTACTGTTAAATCTTTTTTCGACCTCTGCAAATATATCGGGGGACGTGTGCAGTACCCTGTTCGGCTCTACCGCCATTTTGACGCTAACCTGGCAAAAGGTTGTCCTGTGCGTGGTATTATCGCTCACCCTTGTAGCCGTTTTCCTCTTTTTCTATCACAAAATTTTCGCCGTGACCTTTGACGAGAGTTTTTCCCGCGCGACAGGTATGCGCGCCGAACTGTACAACTTGCTCATTGCCGTCACCATTGCCGTCATCATTGTGCTTGCCATGAATCTTGTCGGCTCCTTGCTTGTATCGGCGTTGGTGGTGTTCCCCGCCCTCTCTGCCATGCGTATTGC
>JAZSOK010000063.1:0-4167 GCA_045536865.1 Eubacteriales bacterium | reverse complement strand
GCCAGAAAGCGTGGGACTCGCCCTTAGCGATCACGGCAATGGTCTTCTCGTCGGATGCACCGCCATCACAACTGACAAAAGTGGCTGTGGCTGCGAGCAAAAGTACGAGAGCGAGGACAAGTGATAGTGCTTTTTTCATAGTGGTTCTCCTTTTTGTTTTTTTATTTGTTCGGTTTGCACCGTAACAATACGGATGGAAACGAGATCAGAGAGTTTTGATCTCGGCTTCGAGTGCGGCTACGCGCTCGACCTTTTCTTCTTTCGTCAATGCCTTGTCGGCAATGATGTCATCAATTTCCGCTTCCTTATCGGACAGAGCCTGTTTGCGGTTCTGTTTTGCAATATCCTTTTCAGATGCGATTTTGACCTTGGCGGCTCTCTTGTTTTTAAGAACGTCCATGAGAACGGCAGCCACCACGATGATACCTGTCAAAACGTAAGTTACGTAGGTGGAGTTCAAGTTCAAGTTGAACTTGGCAAGAACGAAGTTCAAGCCGCTACGGATGACGACCAACATAATGTTACCGATGACGGAGCCTGCAATGGAAGCAACACCGCCTGCGGCACTGGTTCCGCCAATGTATACGCCTGCAATGGTGTCGAGTTCCATGCCGTTACCTGTTGCCGCCGCAACGGTGGGGAAGGAGGCCGCCCAGAAAATAGCGGCAATACCTGCGGCGATACCGCTAAACGTGTAGGCGATGATCTTAAACTTGTCGGTGTTGATACCCGAGAGGCGCGTTGCCTCCTCGTTACTACCGATGGAGAGGATGTAACGGCCGATCTTGCACTTATACATCAAGTACATGCAGAGAACGGTCAAGCCGATCACCCACAGAAGACCCGTGGGGAAACCGTTAGACGTTCTTGAAAAGAGCATCTTGAACCATACGCCGTCATCTTCGGGTCTGCTGAAATAGAAGATGTTGGGAATGGCCGCGATAATTGCGCTAAGACCTCTTGAAAGCATCATTGTACCGAGAGTAGCAATAAATGCGGGCAATTTGAGTTTAGCAACCAAAATACCGTTGATAAGGCCAAACAACGCACCGATGGCGATCATCATGGGGATGGTCGCCCAAAGGGGCATGCCTTCCATGTATAACTTACCTGCGACAACGGCCGAGGCAATACATACTGTACCGATGGACAAGTCGATACCGCCCGTGGCGATAACGAAGGTGACGCCCAATGCCATGATAGCATAGGGTGCCAAGGACTGCGTCATACTCAAAATATTATTGGATGACAAGAAATTGGGGTTAAGCACTTGGAAAATGACTGCCAGTACAACAAGAGCACCGATGACAATCAAGTTCTGCTTGCCTTTGGTAGACAAAAAGCCTATCAAATTATTTTTTGTTCTTCTAGCGGCTCTTCCAAAACCATTGTATTTTGCCATAAAAATCATTCCTCTCTCATCGTAGCGTATTTCATGATGGTTTCTTGCGTGGCATCCGCGATGTCAAGTTGGGCGGTGATCCTACCTTCGCACATGACAACGACGTTATCGCTCATTCGTTGAACCTCGGCAAGTTCCGAAGAAATCATGATGACTGCTTTTCCTTCGCTTGCAAGTTCTTCCATCAACGTGTAAATTTCACTCTTGGCACCGACGTCAATGCCTCTCGTAGGTTCGTCGAAAATGAAAATGTCGGAGTTCTTCAATAGCCACCGCGCGACGATGACCTTTTGTTGGTTACCGCCTGAGAGGTTTTTGACCAATTGCTGCATGGAAGGCGTCTTGGTTTTCATTTTGGCGTTCTCGGTCTTTGCATCCTTTTCAATGGCGGCATCGTTTATCCAACCGAATTTTATGTAATCATCAAGGGAACTAAGCACCGAGTTTTGTGCCACCGACTTATCAAGGAGAAGTCCGTATCTCTTTCTGTCCTCGGACAGGTAGCAGATACCGTTTTCGACCGCTTGCTTTGGGGTTTTGATGTTGACGGGTTTTCCATGGATATAAATCTCACCGCTATCATAGGTGTCTGCGCCGTAAATGGCTCTGGCAACCTCTGTTCTGCCCGCGCCCATGAGTCCCGAGAAACCGAGTATCTCACCACGGCGCAATTTGAAACTGACGTCACGGATTTCCTTACCGCGATTGAGGCCCTTAACTTCCAGTACCACGTCGGCATCTTCGGGCACCGAACTATGTTCTTTCTTATCACCGTAGATCACACGGCCGACCATCATCTTGACGATTTCGTCCTTGGTGGTGTCTTTGGTGATGAGCGTTCCCACGTAACCGCCGTCACGCATGACGGTGATTCTGTCGGAAATGCGGTTGATCTCATCCATACGGTGAGAAATGTAGATCATGCCGATGCCCTTGCTTTGCAGGTCTCTCATGATCTTGAAAAGTTCTTCTACCTCAACTTGGGTGAGGGCCGCCGTCGGCTCATCCAAAACAAGGATTCGCGCATCACGGGAAACGGCCTTGGCAATTTCAACCATCTGTTGCTTACCGACGGTCAACGTTCCCAACTTGATCGAGGGGTCGATCTTTACACCGATGCGGCGGAAGAGTGCGGCAGCATCCTGCTCCATCTTCTTATCATCAATGTAGGGCCCCTTCATGGGCTCGCGGCCGATATAAATGTTTTGGGCAACCGTCAAATGGTTCATCATGTTCAACTCTTGGTGAATCATGCTAATGCCCGCATCCTGAGATTCCTTGATGCTCGCAAAGTGGACGGGCTTACCAAAGAGAACCACTTCGCCCTCGTCGCGCTTATGAATACCCGTAAGCACCTTCATAAGGGTGGACTTACCGGCTCCGTTCTCTCCCATGAGCGCGTGGATCTCTCCTTTTCGCAATTCGAAATCAACGCCTTTTAGCGCGTGTACGCCGTGGAAACGCTTATGTATTCCGGTCATTTGAAGCAAAATATCCTGGGTCATACGATACCCCCTTCCTATTCTACATATATTATAATGTTCTCTTATATTTATTTCAATAGTGAAAACTGCAAAAGAATTCGCAAAAAAAAACACAAAACTTTTCATTTTTCTATTGCAAAATCGATAAAAACATGCTATAATCACTGTGGTTTTATGATAAAATGACGGGGGCGCAAATAAAAACAACAACAAAACAATGCCTTTATCCTGTTGTTTTAGACAAATCTCCCAAATTTACAAAAAGCAAAAATAGACACAATTCTGTTCAATATACAAAAAGCGGATATTTCGCTTTTGGAGGTCTTGATGGAAAAAGAGGTTGTAGACACGAATTTTGAAGAACGAAGGATCGTTCATTCCAAGGCAGACGTGATCAAATTGGACACCAAATTTCTTTACGCAGGAAAATTGGAGCGCATTAAACAATGGCGGGAAGAGCCCCACAGCCATCCCTTCTGCGAGATACTTTTCGTTTTGGAGGGGAAGGGTGAGGTCAACCACGCGGGGCAGGTCTATCCTGTCAAAAAAGGTGACATCATTATATATAATCCATTCACCATTCACGCCGAGCAGACGTCGGAGGATGTTGGCTTTGAACTGGTGTTTTTCGGCATCACCAATTTTCAGGTGAGCCATCTGCCTTTCGATTGCTTGATTGACAAAAACGCCTCTCCCGTTTTACGTACGGGAAAGGATTATGAGAAATTTCAATTTTTCTTTCGTTCGTTGGTAGAGGAGGCCTATGCTAACGGGCAATACAGTGAGTTTATGACAAAGTACTGGGCGCGATTGATCCTTATCGGCATTTTGCGTTTGGCGAACATCTCGGAGGCCAAGTTCGTGACGAACGCCTACTTCACGCGTATCCACCAGTACCTTTCCACGCACTTTACGGAGATTGAATCAATGGACCAGATCTGCAAGGAGTTGAACGTCAGCAAATATTATTTGTCCCACGTGTTTAAGAATTACATGGGTATGCCGCCCATTCAATACATTACCTCCCGTCGCATCGCCCACGCTAAAAAGTTGTTGCAGGAGACTGACATGACTGCCACCGCCATTGGCGAGGCCTGCGGTTATAAGGACCACGTCTTGTTTTTCAAGGCTTTCAAAAAATTGGAGGGCGTGACGCCGACTGCCTTTCGGAAGCGTGCGGGCGGTCCGCGCATGACGACCGAGGAGGAGCACAGGAAAAATCTTCTCAAAAGCAAGCAATAGCGGGGACGCGTCATCGGTCTTCGTCAATGATGCTATATG
>JAZSOK010000082.1:0-6409 GCA_045536865.1 Eubacteriales bacterium | reverse complement strand
GGAGCGCCGACACCTCTTTCGTCATGGCGGAGGGGGCGGTTTTCGGGCAAGTAACACGGCATATATCCCTGCACGTGCCCTTCACGTATGAGGAAAACGTCGCCGTTGACACAAAAGAAATCGGAAAATCTGTAAATATTTTTGGAAAAATGATTAAAATTTCAAAAGATACTGGAAATTTACCCCCCGAGTATGATACAATAGAATGTAAAGAACAAATATATCTTTTCGGACGGATTGCTCTTCCTGTTTTTTTGCACCGTACTTATGGCGTGATGTATGAGAAAAACACCGTTCAACTAACACAAACCGAGGCGGCACGGGCGGCATATGCACGCCTGAGGACGGAGACGGCGCGTGCCTTGGCGGACGGGACCTTACTTGCGCGCGATGTGGAAGGACGTTTTACGGACGAGGGGTATACGTTGGAATGTACTTTGACTTTTTCCCGTAATATTGCGCGGCAGGTGGCGTTTTCCTTTGAAAACGAAAAAACGGCACAGAAAAATTGAGCCGTACCTGCATCGGACACAAAAAAGGAGGGCCTATGCCTGAAAAAACCATACTGACAAACTCCCATGAAATCACCGCCGCCATGTTCGGCCCTTTTGATATTTATGCGCGGCAAATTGAGGAAAGTTTCGGCGTGCGTATATCCAATCGCGGCGGCGAGAATATGGGCGATATGATTTTGATTGAGGGCGACGATGCGACGGGTGTCAATCGCGCCGTCACCATGTTGGAGGCATTGCGCCGCATGGTCGGCGTGGGAGAGGCACTGGATGAGCAAACCGTTGACTACGTGCTGCGTATGGTGACAGACGGGTGTGAAGCGGAACTCGGGACGATGGACGAAAGCGTCATTTGCATTACGACGAGAGGGAAGCCCATCAAACCGAAAACGGTCGGTCAACAGAAGTACGTTGACGCCATTCGCAAAAATACCGTCGTCCTGGGACTCGGGCCTGCGGGCACGGGTAAAACGTTTTTGGCGGTGGCGATGGCGGTGGATGCACTCCGAAACAAGCAGGTCAATCGCATCATTTTGACGCGCCCCGCGGTTGAGGCGGGTGAAAAACTCGGCTTTCTTCCGGGGGATTTGCAAAACAAAATAGACCCCTACCTGCGCCCGCTTTACGATGCTCTTTACGAAATGCTCGGCGCGGAGAATTACGCGCGGTATTTGGAGCGAAACACCATTGAGATTGCGCCGCTTGTTTACATGCGCGGACGTACCCTTGACGATTCCTTTATCATTTTGGACGAGGCGCAGAATACCACGCCCGAGCAAATGAAAATGTTCCTCACCCGTCTTGGCTATAACTCAAAGGCCGTGGTTACGGGTGACCCTTCCCAGACGGATTTGGCGTTTGGGAAAAAGAGTGGGTTGGCAGTTGCCGCAACCATTCTCAAACAAATTGACGGCATCGCCATTCATCATTTTACCGACCGTGACGTGGTGCGCCACCGTCTGGTGCAGAAAATTATTCAGGCCTACGATAAGTACGATAGGGAAAACCGCGAGAAGGTGGCAGTAGGGCCCGTGCGCCGCACGCCGCGCCGCGATTTTTGAGTGTGGACAAGCACCGTTTTTCTTTGTAAAACAGAAAGTTGAGGATAAAGACATGGCGAAACTGATCAAGCATTATCCCGAAAAGGGAAGGCGGCTTACCGTTTATTTTAAGAAAACGGATGCGGCCATTCCTTTTGACTATGAACTCATGCTCCTCGTCCGCCGCGCAATTGCCGAGACCTTGCGCTTTGAGGGCGTTTTTTGTGATGCGGAGGTCTCCTTTACGATGTGCGATAATTCCGTCATAAAAAAACTGAATTGTCAGTTCCGCAATAAAGATACCGCAACGGACGTGTTGTCCTTCCCCTTGGAGGAGGGCGATTTTGAGGACACTTCCTCGCCGCGCGTGCTTGGCGATATCGTCGTGTCCTACGAGCGTGCGAAGACACAGGCAGAGGAACTTCAACATACGACGGCGCGAGAGATTGCCTTTTTGACGGTGCATTCGGTTCTGCACCTTTTGGGGTATGACCATGAGTTGTCGCCTGCGGACGATGAGGATATGTGCCGCCGCCAAAAGGCGATAGTGTCCTGCCTTTTCGGCTAATACATTTTGACATCTTTTGAAAGGAACGTAAAAATGAAAAGAACAGCGTTTATTGCGATCGTCGGCCGCCCAAACGTAGGGAAATCCACGCTTTTGAATGCCCTTCTTGGTGAGAAGGTCGCCATCGTTTCCAAGCGCCCACAGACAACGAGAAACCGTATTACGGGCATCCATACGGTGGGTGAGGATCAATATATTTTCCTTGATACCCCCGGCATGCACAAGCCGCGGACAAAACTCGGCAATTTCATGGTGAAAGAGGCGGAGGGCAGTATCGGTGATGCCGACGCCGCCATTTTGGTGGTCGAGGCACGCGAGAGTGTCGGCGATATTGAACAGATGCTCATTGACCAGTTAAAGGCGCACAAAATGAAAGCCGTCTTGGTCATAAACAAAGTAGATGCCGTGACACCCGCAAACGTGGCGCGCACCATTGCCGCCTATGCCGAGGCGTACGATTTCGATGCCGTTGTGCCCACCAGTGCCAAGAGTGCCAAGGGCGTTGACACGGTGCTTGACGAATGTGCGCGGTATTTAGGGGAGAGCGTGTGGTTCTTTCCCGAGGATATTGCCACCGACCAAACCGAACGCCAAATTGCCTCGGAAATCATCCGTGAAAAGTTGCTTCGCACGTTGGAAGATGAAATTCCGCACGGGACTGCCGTTGTCATCGAGGAATTTAAGGAAGAAAAAAATCTTCTCCGCATTCGCGCGGAAATCTTTTGTGAAAAAAGTTCGCATAAGGGCATTATCATCGGTAAAAGGGGCGCTTGCCTCAAACAGATAGGCACTCATGCGCGTGAGGATATGGAACGCTTTTTCGGTATCAAGGTCTTTCTTGACTTGTGGGTGAAGGTGAAAGAGAATTGGCGCGACAGTAACTTCATTTTGAACGATATCGGTTATAATAGAGATAAAGAAAACTGATTTTTAGAATTGCTTTTTCGGTGAGTATTGCAGGGAGGAGGTGTGCCCATGTTGACAACCGTGCACGGCGTCATCGTGCATACGATGGATCTGCCCGATCGTGACCGTCTTGTTTGGATTTTTACAAAGGAAAGCGGACTTATCACGGCGGTGGCAATGGGGAAACGCTCTCCGCGCGTCTCTTTTTTGGCGGCCAGTCAAATTTTCTGCTATGGCGAATTTGTGCTTTACAGTCGCACCGACGATAAATATTGGATTCGTGAAATTGAACTTTACGAGCCGTTTTTGCCTATCCGCGATTCCCTTGAAAAGGTGGCACTTGCAACCTATCTTTGTGACGTTGTCAAGGAAACGGCAACCAACGAGCCCGACCTCTCTATATTGCGTCTTCTTTTGAACTCACTTTATGCGTTGAGCGTGGATAAATACGATATGCGCTTGGTAAAGGCGACCTTTGAATTTCGTGCCGCCGTTATTCTCGGCTTTATGCCCGACCTTGCTTCATGCATGGAATGCGGCGCGGAGGAGGGCGGATTTTATTTAAACGTCATGGAGGGCTTTGTCGTTTGTGAAAAGTGCCGCGCCCTTTATAATCAGGATGCGGCGTTGCCGCAGTCGGGTGAAGGAGATGACCACGTCAACAGTATTCTCGTGTGGCTCACCCCTCGCGCCTACGAGGCAATGAAATATTGTATGGATTGTCCGCTTGAACGCATCCTTTCGTTCTCTCTTGCGGAGGATGACCTATATTCATTTGCGCGTGCAACGGAAACCTATCTTCTGAACCATCTTGAAAGGAGTTTCGACTCTCTTCATTTTTACAAAAAACTATAAACCTTTTCACGCTAAATCGGTGACAGAACGGGGAAAATATGCTGTATACACAAAAATCTTTGGCGACACTTGAATATGATAAGATCATCCGTTTGCTTGCGGGACACGCCGCGACACCGGGGGCGCGTTCGCGCGCCTTGCAACTGTTGCCGTCCGATGATTATGAGACGGTTAATTTGCGGCAGAAGCGGACCTTTGATGCAAGACGGCTCTTGCATTCAAAGGGTATGCCCCCCTTCTCGGGTGTCACCGATTCCGTTTTGGAGGCGGCGGAGCGCGCCGAAAAGGGCGCTCAGTTGACAACGCGTGAACTGTTGGATATCGCCTCTCTTTTGGCATCGGCACGCGGCGTGCTTGACTATCATACGGGCAACCGCCTGTTTGAAACGTCACTTGACGACACGTTTTCGCGCCTGATGGTACAGAGAACGCTTGAAGAACGCATTACCCGTTCCATTTTGGCAGAAGATATGATTGCCGATGAGGCAACGCCTGCCCTTGCGGACATTCGCCGTAAAATTAGGGGTGCGAACAACAAAATCAAGGATACATTGCAAGCGTTTGTCGGCGGTGCGCGCTCCAAATATCTGCAAGAAAATTTGGTGACGATGCGTGACGGGCGTTACGTTGTGCCCGTAAAAGCGGAATACCGAAATGAAATTAAAGGCTTAATTCACGATACGTCCTCCTCGGGGGCGACCATATTCATTGAGCCGTTAGGCGTGGTGGAGGCAAACAAAGAACTGCGCGTTTTGGCAGGGAAAGAGCAACAAGAAATAGATAGGTTGCTTATGGAGTTGTCCTCTTTTTGCGCGGACGTTTCCAATTCCATTCGCGTGGATTACGTCCAAATGACGGAACTTGCGTTCTATTTTGCCTGTGCCTCTCTTGCCGATGAAATGAACGCGCACGCACCGCGCCTAACGAAGGAGCAGAAAATCGAACTTCGCCGCGCGCGCCATCCCTTGATTGATAAAAAGAGCGTTGTGCCCGTCACCGTTTCACTCGGCGGTGACTACGATACGCTCGTCATTACAGGCCCCAATACGGGCGGTAAAACGGTCACCTTGAAAACGCTCGGACTGTTTGCCCTCATGGTGCAGGCGGGCTTGCAAATCCCCGCCGAGGAGGACTCCGTTGTCGGCATTTTCTCCGACGTTTTGGTGGACATTGGTGACGAGCAAAGCATTGAACAATCGTTGTCCACCTTTTCCTCACACATGGTCAATATCGTCGGCATTTTATCGGAGGTTCGCGCTCGCTCGCTCGTCCTTTTTGATGAACTTGGCGCGGGCACCGACCCCGTCGAAGGTGCGGCGTTGGCGGTGTCTATTTTGGAACACGTGCGTGCAAGCGGTGCGCTTACCGCCTCCACCACGCACTATGCGGAGTTGAAGGCGTACGCCTTGGAGACCGAGGGGGTGCAAAACGCCTCCTGCGAATTTGATTTGGAAACGTTAAAGCCCACCTACCGCTTGATCGTGGGAACGCCGGGTAAATCAAATGCCTTTGCCATTTCCGAGCGCTTGGGACTTCCTTCATCGGTGGTCCGCCGTGCCGAGGCCTTGGTTTCGGGAGAAAACAAGCGTTTTGAATCGGTCATTGAAAAACTGGAAGAAAGCCGCATCGACATGGAGCGCAACCGCGAGGAGGCGCACCGCCTGCGTCGTGAGGCGGAAGCACTCTTGCGCGAGGCAGAGGAAGAAAGCAAACAAAAGCGTACAAAAACGGAGGCAGAACTCCAAAAAGCGGAGGATAAAGCCAGACAAATGTTGGAGGGTGCGCGCGCATCCGCCGATTTCGTCTTCAAGCAATTGGAGGACGTCAAAAAGAAACAGGAGAAGGCGCGTTTTGCCGCCGAACTTGCACGCGCAAGGCACGAGGTGCAGGCAAGCCTTCGCCGCGCCTATGACGAGGGCGATTTCAATACGGAGGCACTGACGGAGGATGATGATTACACCTTGCCCCGTCCCTTGAAAGTGGGCGATCGCGTGTTTATCACAACGTATCGCCAGGAGGGCGTCGTTTCGGCTCTGCCCGACAGTAAAAATAACGTCTTGGTCAAGGCGGGGATTTTGACGGCGCACGTGCCGCTACCAAAGTTGCGCCTGTTAGAAGGGGTCTCCCGACCGAAAGAAAAAAAGCCTGTCGGCAGAGAAGTGCCCCTTGACAAACGCTCATCTCAAAAACGTGCCGACGAGGGAGAACTTTCCACGTGCAACAGTGAACTTGACATTCGCGGCATGACGGGTGACGATGCGTGGTTTATCATCGACAAATATCTCGATGACGCCACGCGCGTGGGATTGCAAAGCGTGCGTATCATTCACGGTAAGGGCACGGGCGCTTTACGCTTGGCGGTGCAAAGAGATTTGAAGCGTGACCCCCGTGTCAAGCGCTTCCGCCTTGGTCAGTACGGCGAGGGCGATTCGGGCGTGACGGTTGTGGAACTTGTGTAATTATCTTAGTAACACGATATGAAAAATACCCCTTCGACGGTGCTTTAAGTCGGATCGTAGCCATGTCGT
>JAZSOK010000176.1:0-1672 GCA_045536865.1 Eubacteriales bacterium | reverse complement strand
AACGATTTTTTCCATACTTTTTTCTCCAAATAAAAATCAAGTCGTCGTAAGACCTATCGATTATCCCTATTATACGCCTCGCGGTAAAAAAAATCAAGTGCAAACCGCCGTTTTTTTTCTACTCCCTCATTTTTTCACTCTATCCTCGCTACCCGCTCGACTCTACCCACGGTAGAGTGCCTCCATTTTCTTTTATCAAAAGGCTTTTAGGGGTTTTCTATTTTTTGTCAAAAACGCCGTTTTCTCTTGTGGATAGATAAAAAAAGACCGACTCCATTTGAAGTGGAGTCGGTTTTTATCCTTATTTCACCGTTTTATACGAAGGTCCGTAAGTCGTACAAGCCCTAAAATCTTGTCCTTCTTTGTCCTCCCCAAACGACCGCCAAACCGCGGGGCGGAAGATTTTATCCTCGTCGACGTTATGCATACATACGGGAATTCGGAGCATGGAACAAAGGGTAATGAGGTCCGCGCCCACGTGTCCGAAACTGATTGCACCGTGGTTTGCCCCCCAGTTTTCCATCACGTCGTACGCGCTTTTGAACGCGCCCTTGCCCGTCGTTTTCGGCGCAAATCAAGTACAGGGCCAAGTATAATCGGTGCGTTTCCAAAGAATATCGTTGACCTTGTCGGGTAAATGAACCGTCCAACCCTCCGCAATTTGCATCACAGGTCCTAACCCCTTGACGATATTGATACGCGCCATGGTCACGGGCATTTCCGCTTTGGTCACGAACCGCGAGGAATACCCGCCGCCGCGGAAATAACCGAGGTCGGCGTACGGCCAAGTGGTCGCCGCCATGCATTTGTCGGCGTCCTCTTCGGTCATTTCCCACCATCTCTTCATCACGGCGTTGCCCTTTTCGTCCTTGACTTCCCCGCACGCGTCCACGCACGCCGCGCCCGAGTTGATGAGGTGAATAAACCCGTTCGCCTCTTTGGCTTTGCCTTCCAAATCGTACCCCGTCACCCGCTTGACCGCCTCACCCGACCAATGGGTGCGCACGTCCGCAAAAATCTGCGCGCGCCCCGTCAAGAGTTTGAGAAGGAGCATCGTCGCGCCGTTCAAGGTATCGTTCTCCGTCGCAAGCACGTACGGCTCACGCACGCCGTTCCAGTCGAACGTGGAGTTCAAAATACTCTCGGGGAAATCACAGTTGGGGTAAAAATCCGTCCATTGACGTTGCCCTTGGAATCCCGCCGCAATGGCGTTATGCCCCACCGCCTCTTCCTTGAACGTCTCCGCAAGGTTCTTATTTCCGTTCATGAGGTCCTTGATGATGCACGCCGTTTTGGCGGTGAATTCCCAGTCCTTCTCCTTTTGCGCCTTGGTTCGTTGCAACGCCTCGGGGTTTTTATCAAAGTCCTCGCGACACTTCTCTTTAATCCACGAAAGGGCTTTTTCGTACTCTTTCTCGTCGTAGATTTTCTCTTCCATTCGACGAATGATTTCCACCTCGTCCACGCTCTCCACGCGCATGCCGAGGTATTCCTCGAAAAACGCCGTATCGATGAACGACCCCGCAATGCCCATACACGCCGAGCCGATTTGCAAATACGACTTTCCGCGCATCGTCTTCATCGCCACCGCCGCGCGGGCAAAGCGCAACAGTTTCTCCTCTACGTCTAAGGGAATCTCCGTATCGTCGGCGTCTTGCACGTCCCGCCCGTA
>JAZSOK010000133.1:0-3616 GCA_045536865.1 Eubacteriales bacterium | reverse complement strand
CTCGCGAAAGAGACGCTATTTCCGATTTTATTCTCTCACCGTCAATGTCGGAAAGCTCACGAAGCTTTTCCTTTGGGAAGAATCCCGTGTTCCACATTTCGGGAAGAACGATAATATCGGGACATTCTTTTGCGGCGGATTTTATAAGGTCCTTTGCGCGGCGGAAGTTTTCATCCGGCGCGCAAAATTCCATATTCATCTGAACACACGATATTTTCATATGCTTTAGAGCTTGTTGCGCTGTATCTTTCCGCTGACGGTTTTGGGAAGCTCGTCACGAAATACTACAAGGCGCGGATACTTATATGGAGCTGTGTGCTCCTTGACATAGGTCTGGATTTCTTTCTTGAGTTCTTCCGTCGGCTCAGTGCCCTTTGTGAGAACGATGCTTGCCTTGACTATCTGACCTCTTACTTCATCGGGAGCGGCAGAAACACCGCACTCGAGTACGTATGGCAATTCCATAATAACGCTCTCGATCTCAAAGGGACCGATGCGATAGCCCGAAGACTTGATGACGTCATCCACACGTCCGACGTACCAGAAGAAGCCGTCCTCGTCCTTCCACGCAACGTCGCCCGTGTGGTACATACCGTCGTACCATACCTCGTCGGTCTTTTCTTGGCTGTTATAATAGCCCGTGAACAATCCGCAAGGTACGCCATTTTCCGTGCGAATGACGATTTCGCCACTCTCGCCGACGTCAACGGATTTGCCGTCGTGATCGACGATATCCACGTCGTAGATCGGCACGGGCTTACCCATCGAGCCTATCTTGTGTCCATCACCGCGTAGGTTACCGACGACCAGTGTCGTTTCGGACTGACCGAAGCCCTCCATAATGCGGAGCCCCGTCAGTTTTTCAAGTTGATTGAACACCTCGGGGTTCAGTGCCTCGCCCGCGATCGTGGCATGCTTCAAGGATGACAAATTGTATTTGCCGAGGTCCTCTTTTATCAGCATGCGATACATGGTGGGCGGCGCACAGAAGGTGGTGATGTGATGCTTTTCAAACATGGGCAGAATTTCTGCCGCATCAAAGCGGTCAAAATCAAAGACGAAGGTCGCGCCCTCGGCGATCCATTGGCCGTAAAGTTTACCCCACATCGCCTTTGCCCATCCCGTATCCGAGATGGTCCAATGCAATCCGTTCGGATCAACGCAGTGCCAGTATTTGGCAGTATGGAAATGTCCGAGTGCATATTTATAATTGTGCGCGGCAATTTTCGGATATCCCGTCGTTCCCGACGTAAAGAACATGAGCATCAAATCACTGCCGCAGGGAGCGTCCTCCGTGCGATCGAATTTTCCGCTATAAAGCAGATATTCTTCATCAAAGGAACGCCAACCCTCGCGCGTACCGCCAACGATGATCTTATGTTGAACGGACGGGCATTGTGCGGCGGCAATCTCTGCCTGATGGGCGGTGTCACCGTCTGCCGTGCACAAAATGGCACTCACGCCTGCGGCGTTGAAGCGATAAGTAAAATCATGCTCTTGGAGCAAATTGGTTGCGGGAATGGCGATAGCACCAAGTTTGTTCAAGCCGAGAATGGCGAACCAGAACTGATAATGGCGCTTTAAGACCAACATCACGCGGTCGCCGCGCTTGATGCCGAGCGATTTGAAGTAGTTCGCACATTGGCTCGACGCACGCTTGATTTGAGAGAACGTGAAGCGGCGCTCCGTTTTATCCTTGGCGATATGGAGCATGGCCAATTTGTTCGGCTTCTCTACGCCGAGCGCATCCACGATATCAAATGCAAAGTTGAATTTTTCCTCGTTTTTGAAGGAGATAGACAACGGCTTGCCCGATGCATCCTCCGTCACGTCAACGAAACGGTGGTAAATGCGGTTTTCTTCCTCGACGTCCGCAGTCTGGCTCTTCTTCGCACTATCTTCCTCATCTCTCTTGCCCGAAAGTTCGGGAATGGGCTCGCCCGTCGGGTTAAGCACCATGGCATAGAAGAGGCAGTCCGCACCCTCAACGGCAATCATACCGTGCTTGGCGGCACTGTTATAATAAATACTGTCGCCCTCGTGAAGCACCACGGTATGATCACCGACCTGTACTTTGAGCGCGCCCTTCAAAACGATGTCGCACTCCTGCCCTGCGTGGGTGGTCAGTTCGATCGGTTGCGTCTGCGCCGCCTCACTGTAAGAGGCGCGCACCAAAAGAGGCTCGGCAATGCGGTTTTTGAAGGAGGGCGCCAAGTTATAATACTCCATGCCGTGCACCCGTTCAATTCTCTGCCCGTCTCCTGCACGCGTCACGGTGTACGAGGCAAGTCGCGGACTGCTACCCTCGATAATATCGGTGACGTCCACGTTGAACGCCTGCGCGCAACGGTAGATAAAGGCAAAGTTTAAGTCGGAGTTTCCTTCTTCGCAAGAAAGATATTCCGCCTCACTTACGCCTGTCCTGGCCGCCATTTCGGCAACGGTCAAGTTTTCGATTTCACGAAGGGCACGGATACGCCCCGCCATCTCGCGGATCTTTCCGTCAAGTCCTTCTGTATTCACCTGTCCCACTTTCATTGAGTTGTTCTTCCTTTCCGTCCGTTTTGCGGGCAAAAACCGCTTATCCTGAAAAAGCAAATGCCCGCCTCAAAGTCACATACTTTGAGACGAGCAATAAAAACTATCACCCGCGGTACCACTCAAATTGCACCGAAAAAACGGTGCCACCTCACGGACTCTGACAAGCCCTGCGCTTTGACGCAGCGATACGGGAAGGCTCTACTCACAAATCCATATAATAAATAGGAAAGTTTTCTTCCTTCCGACTCGGGAGCTACCGGTCTTGGCAAACATACTTCAATGGCTTGCACCGTCCGCCATCTCTCTGCAAAAGTATTTGCCGACCCTCTCCGTCAACGTCTTTACACGCAATCGGAAACGATTGCAAAAATGATAAAGATATTATAACAAATCAGTAGTCGGTTTGTCAAGGGGTTCTTTTCGTTTTTTCGCGATTTTTCAATAAGTATGTGAAATTGTATGGTATTTTTTCGATTAAAGGAGATTTCTTTGTCTGTTTGAACGGCCCCGATGACTGTATAACGATGTCCCGCGACCTTTTATTTGCATTCTACCGCCTTACGCCTCCCTTGAAAGCAAGTCAGAAAGATGCGAAAACTCGGCAGTAGAAAGGCGCTCACCACGCACGCTTGGCGAAAGATTCATTTTGGCAAGTGCCTCTGCCAATGTATTTTTATCAATATCGGGCAGTGCCGCATTGACGGCGTTTACCAAGGTTTTGCGCCGTTGACCAAAGGCGGCGCGTATTAAAGAGAAGAAAAGTTTCGTGTCCTTCGGTCTGTACGGCGGCTCTTTGTAAAGCGCAATCCGCACCACCGCCGAATTGACCTTCGGCGCAGGCATAAATGAGCCTGCCGACACGGTGAACAGGCGCTTTGCCATCCCGTAATAACCGATGACGGCGGTGATCGCGCCGTATTCTGCACTTCCCGCCTCTGCCGTTAGGCGCGTGGCAACCTCCGCCTGCACCATGACGGTCATGGATGAAAAAGGAATGCCCGACTCTAACAGGCGCATGAGTATAGGGGTGGTGATGTAATAAGGCAAATTGGCGCAAACAGCAACCTCCATACCC
>JAZSOK010000036.1:0-19455 GCA_045536865.1 Eubacteriales bacterium | reverse complement strand
CTCTTGCCTCAAAGGTGGCGCGCAAGCCGCCCGAGGGGAAGGAGGAGGCATCGGGCTCGCCTTTAATTAGTTCCTTGCCCGAAAACTCCATAATGACCTTGCAGTTGCCGACGGGGGAGATAAACGCCTCGTGCTTTTCCGCCGTCACACCCGTCAAGGGTTGAAACCAGTGGGTGTAGTGTGTGGCGCCGTTTTCAATGGCCCAATCCTTCATGGCGTTTGCCACGCAATCGGCAATAGAGGCATCGATTTCCTTGCCCGTTGCAATGGTTTTGGAAAGAGATTTGTAGACATCCTTCGGCAATCTGGCATGCATCACGTCATCGTTAAAGACGCACGCGCCAAAAAGTTCGGGAATGTGCTTCGCATTTTCCATGTTTGTTCTCCTTACAGTACAAAAGTACGAAAACTACAAGTGATAAAAACAAATAAATCAAGACGCCGCCAAATAAACCCGAATGGCAGCGCCCCTTGTGATAACTCATTATACACGAACGAAGCCTTTTTGTCAATACCTCCCTTTATTTTTTCTTTTGTAAAACAAAAGTTTTCTTTTGCAAAGCAAAAGTTTTCTTTTGCAAAGCAAAAGAAGACGAAAAAAAGCAGTTCCGTAAAAGGCAGGGCAATAAATGGCGAAAGGGGCCGTCTTTATCTTGACAAAAAACAGATTTTATGATATAATTTTAAGAGAAGTTTTTTGAAAAAAGAAGGAAAGCGGAGGTAGAGCGAAAAATGAAAAAAGCGCAGGCAAAAAAACTGTTTCGACCGCTTGACTGTGCCATTATCGCTTTCGTCCTTTTTCTTGCCGTTTTTTTCTTCCTTCTTCCCTTTTTTTCGAAAACCGAGGATGCCTACGCGGCAAAAATCACGTACCCCGAAGGAGAAACGGTAGTTCTGCCGCTTGACACCGATGCGGCGTGGACCGTGCAAACAAAAGGTTACACCGTAACGGTTGGCGTAGAGGACGGTGCGGCATATATCGTTGACAGTACCTGCAAGGACGGGCAGTGCCGCCACATGGGAAAAATTTCCCGTGTCGGTCAAGAGATTTTGTGTGCGCCCGCAGGGCTTTCCGTACAAATCGTTTCACATGCGGGAGGGCTTTACGATGCAATGGCAAAATAGAGGCAAAAAGACCTCGCGCCCCCTTTCGTTGCGCGTGGCACTCGATGCCGCCCTTCTGGCAGTTTCGCTCCTTTTTTCCTACGTGGAGGCACTCCTTCCTATCACGCTCTTACCGGGTGTGCATCTTGGTTTACCGCACGTTGCCATCATGTTGGTTTACCTGCACGTATCGCCCGTTGACGCCGCGACGGTGTCGTTACTCCGTGTGCTACTCGCGCACCTGCCCTTTTTTGGCGTTGTATCCTTCTTCTTTGCGCTTTTGGGGAGCACCTTCTCCTATTTGACACTCGTTTTGTTTTCGCGCTTTGCAGGGCGCATCGGCCTATCCGTTGCGGGCGCCGCCGCGCACGTCACGGGGCAAATGCTTGCCGCCCTTCTTGTTTATCAAACGACGGGTCTTTTATTCACCTACTATCCCCTTCTGCTTTTACTGTCGTTGCCGCTTGGTGCGTTAAGCGGTCTGTTGCTTCGATTTTTGGAAGTCAAAGGAGGCGCCCTTTTTGCCAACACTCGTTTCTAAACACCTTGCACGGTGCTTGATTTTTCTTTGCCTACCACTCGTTTTGGGGCTTACTTCCTGCCAGAAGGAAACACCGCCGGAAACGATGACGGGGCTTGCCTTTGATACCTATTACCAGTTTACGCTATACGGTGATGACGAAAAAAAGGGTGGCGACGCCACTGCTCTCATTGCCGCATACGAAGCGCTTTTTTCGGCAACGAGGGAGGATGCCGCCCTGTATGCTCTTAACGAAAGCGGGGACAACCTTCTTGCACTTCACTCGGATGAACTGACAACGCTGCTTGCCGATGCTCTCTTACTTGCAGAAAAGACGGACGGCGCGTTTGACCCCACGCTCGGCACTCTGCGCGAGCTTTGGCGCATTGACGAGCAAGACGCCCCCCTGCCGACAAGCGATGAGGTGACAAAAGCCCTCTCCCATACGGGCTTTGCAAAACTCCGCCTTGACGAAGAAAAGAGAACGCTTTTCCGCGATGATGCCGAAATCCGTCTTGACCTTGGCGGTATTGCAAAGGGATGGGCGGTCAGTCGCTTGGCAGAATACTACGAAAACGCGGGCATTGCGGGCGGCGCGCTTGACTTTGGCGGTACGATCACAATATTTGGCGAAAAGCCCTCGGGTGAGCCTTTCCGCATCGGCATACGAAACCCCTATCAACCAAACGCCACATCGCCCATCGGTTACCTGACCTTGTCGGGGGCGACACCGACCGTCGTATCCGTGGCAGGATTATACGAGCGAAACAAGGTTGTAGACGGTGTGACCTACGGTCATATCTTTGACGCCAAAACGGGATACCCCGCAAAGGGGGATTTGATTTCCGTGGCAGTTATTTGCGAAGACGGCGCAAAAGCCGATGCATTATGCACCGCCTTTTTGGTGATGGGCGGACAAAAAGCCACCGCCTTTTGTGAAGAAAACATGCAAAAGGATGCCTTTGGCGCCATTCTCTTCTTTGCCGACGGCACGAAAAAGGTCCTCGGTGACGTTTCTTTTACCGAGATGGCTCCCTAATGGCACAGTTACGGCAAAAAAAGGAAACCGTTATTTTCAGGAGATTTTTCCATGCACATTTTTGAAAATCAAGATATCGTTTTGGCAAACGCGCACGTCGCCTCTCTCCTTTCCGACAGGCACGCGGCGGTTTTCGTTCTCACGTTCGGATGCCAACAAAACGAGGCGGACAGTGAAAAACTGTACGGCATGGCATTGCAGATGGGATACGTCCGCGCAAACGCCGCCGAGGAGGCAGACCTCATTCTTGTCAACACCTGCGCCATTCGTGAGCATGCCGAATTGAAGGCGCTCTCCATCATTGGCGGCTTCAAGAAATTAAAAAAGGAGCATCCCGACCGCATACTGGGCGTTGTCGGTTGCATGGCGGCAGAGGCACACCGTGTCGAGGAGTTAAAAAACCGCTATCCCTACGTTGACTTTACCTTGGAGCCCTCCTCCATTCATCTCTTGCCCGTCGTACTTTCCTCGCTCTTTTCACGGCGCAAGCGCCGCTTTATTTCCGAGCCGACGGTCGACTGTGCCGTTGAGGGCATGCCTATTGCAAGAACGCTTAAACACCGTGCATGGGTGAGTGTCATGTATGGGTGCAATAATTTCTGCTCCTACTGCATCGTTCCTTACGTACGAAACCGCGAGAGAAGCCGCGATGCCGATGAAGTTGAAAGCGAGGTGCGCGCACTGATTGACGCGGGGTGTCACGATATCACCTTACTTGGTCAAAACGTCAACTCCTTTCACGGCGGTTGCGATTTTTCCACACTTCTTGCACGCCTTGACCGTTTGGACGGCGATTTTCGCCTACGCTTTATGACCAGTCATCCGAAGGATGCGCGGGAGAGCCTCATTGACACGATGGCAAACGGCAAGCACATTGCAAAGCATTTGCACCTGCCCCTACAATCAGGGAGCGATCGCATCTTAAAAGAGATGAACCGTCATTACGACTTAAATCGTTATATGCAAATCGTTCGGCACGTCCGGGCCGTCATGCCCGACGCCGCCTTGACGTCTGATATCATCGTGGGCTTCCCCGGTGAAACGGAGGAGGATTTTTCCAAAACACTTGACGTTTTGCGCGAGGTGTCCTTTGACTCCGTGTACGCATTTCTCTATTCTCCGCGCAAAGGAACGCCCGCCGCAGAGATGGACAACCAAGTTCCCGAGGAGGTTAAGCACGAGCGCTTTTCGCGCTTGCTTGCCTTGCAGGATGAAATATCCCTTGAAAAAAACAAGCCTTACGTGGGAAAAACGTTGCGCGTGCTTGTTGATTCTGCCAAGTGCACGGATGAAAAGACGGTTTGCAACGGGCGCACCGACACGGGAAAACTCGTGCATTTCGTCGGCAACGAGCGCCTGATTGGTGAATTCTGCAACGTCCGTATCGACCGTGCAGAGCCGTACACCCTGCGCGGCACACTCATAAAAGACTGACCACCGTCACAATATAAACAATAGACAAAAGTAGTAAAACGAAAGAAGGACATACCATGACAGTATTGGAACAAGCAAAGGCGCTTGGTGAGGCGCTTGCAAAGGACGAGGCAGTCCTTGCCTTAAACGCGGCAAAAATCGCCTATGAAAACGACACCGAACTGCGCCGCGCCATGCAGGAATACAACGCACAACGCGCCTTGCTCGGCGAGGAGTTTTCAAAGGAACTTGATAAACAGGATGCAGACCTCATTGCCAAAGTCAAAGAGCGCATTGACGTTTTGCAAAACGAGATAGTGCTTCATCCCGCCTACACGGGCTTTATGGAGGCACAACAGGGCTTAAAGAAACTCATGGATCGGGTGAACTCGGAAATCAGTTTTTACGCCTTTGGTGAGCGCCCCTGCACGCACGACTGCTCAACATGTAGCGGTTGCCACTAAAAACACGCAGAAATGAAAACGGAAACGAAAAGAGGATAACCCATGGCTACGGAAACATCCAACGTTTTAGAGCGCATAGCGGACATGAAAGCACCCTCCCCCATGATGCAGCAGTACGTGGACATCAAATCTGCCTATCAAGACCACATTCTCCTTTACAGACTGGGTGATTTCTTTGAAATGTTTTTTGAAGATGCCACGCAAGCCTCTCGCGCGCTTGAACTGACGTTAACGAGCCGCGATTGCGGTAACGGCATGCGCGCGGCGATGTGCGGTGTTCCCTTCCACAAGGTGGATCTGTATATCGGCAAACTGATCGAAAAGGGCTTCAAGGTCGCCGTTTGTGAGCAAACGGAAGACCCGAAAGCGGCTAAGGGCATCGTGCGCCGCGATATCGTGCGCGTTGTCACGCCCGGCACCGTCACGGACGGCTCTCTCCTTTCCGACACGGAAAACAACTACCTTGCCGCTTACTATCGCGGTGTGCGCGGTGACGGTTTGGCGTTTGCCGACGTGTCCACGGGACAAGTCTTCTTTACCGTCCTGACAGGCGGCAACCGCGAAGAGGATGCCCTCTCCGAACTTGGCACTTATGCGCCGAAGGAACTGCTCATTAACGTGCCGTCAACTGCCTGCCCGACGATCTGCCGCTTTATGCAAGAGCGCTTCCGCACCATGATCACCTCAAAAACGCACGGCACCTTTGACGAAAAGACCGCCATGGACACGGTGAAGGAAACCTTCGGGGATGCCGCCTCCTGTATTGGCGAGCATGAAACCGATGCCGCCGTTGCCATCAGTGCCTTGCTCTCCTACATCCGCGAAACGCAAATGTGTCACGCCTTCGTGCGCGAACTTCGCCGCTACGATTGCAGACAATATATGGAAATTGACCTCAACACCCGTCGCAACTTGGAGTTGACGGAGTCCATGCGTACGAAGGAAAAGAAGGGCTCTCTTTTGTGGGTGCTTGACCGCACGAAAACGTCTATGGGCGCGCGTATGCTACGCGACTGGCTCACGAAGCCACTCCTTCATCCCGCCCCCATTCTCCGCCGTCAAGCCGCCGTTGCCGCTTTCTTAGACGCTTATCTGACGCGCGAGGAACTGCAAAAGGGGTTAGACCACATTCTTGACTTGGAGCGCCTGACCGCCAAGGCGGTGTACGGCACCGCCAACGCAAAGGATTTGCGTGCCATTGGGCAGAGCCTGTCGGCAATCCCCGCCATCAGAGAGCAACTTTCATCCATTGATTGCGACGTTGTCCGTGCTTTGCGCGACAAATTGGGCCCCTTGACGGCGCTTGCAGACCTGCTCTGCCGTGCCTTAACGGACAATCCTCCTTTTTCCCTTCGTGAGGGGAACATCATCCGCACAGGCTACAATGCGGACGTGGATTATCTCCGCACCTTGAAGGAAAACAGCACGGGTTGGATGGAAAGCATTGAAGCGCAGGAGCGCGAAAAGACGGGCATCAAAACCCTACACGTGGGCTTTAACAAAGTATTCGGCTACTATATTGAAGTCACCAAGTTAAACGCCTCCCTCGTGCCTGCGCGCTACATTCGCAAGCAAACGCTCACAAACTGCGAGCGCTACATCACCCAAGAATTGAAGGAAATGGAATCAACCGTTCTCGGCGCACAGGACAAACTTTGCAATTTGGAATTTGAACTCTTTGAAGAACTGCGACATGTCGTCATTGACAACGCCGCCGCCATTCAACAAACGGCGGCGCGCATAGCCGAGCTTGACGTTTATCTCTCGCTTGCCGAAGTAGCCATGAGTTACCACTACGTCCGCCCCGACATTGACGGCGACACCGCCCTCTCTATCACACGCGGACGGCACCCCGTTGTCGAGCGTTTTGTCCTCGGCAGTTATTTTGTGCCGAACGACACCCTATTAAATACGGGCGACAACCGTCTTATGTTGATTACAGGTCCCAACATGGCAGGTAAATCGACCTACATGCGTCAGGTGGCGCTCATTGTGCTCATGGCGCAGATAGGCTCCTTCGTCCCTGCGGATGCGGCGTCCGTCGGCATCGTCGATAAACTCTTTACCCGTATCGGCGCGTCGGACGATTTGGCATCGGGGCAATCCACCTTCATGTTGGAGATGACCGAGGTGGCGCACATTTTGAAAAACGCGACAGAACGCTCACTTATCGTCTACGACGAGGTAGGGCGCGGCACAAGCACCTATGACGGCATGAGCATCGCCCGCGCCGTCGTCGAATATACACACAGCAAAAAAATCGGTGCAAAGACCATGTTTGCCACCCACTACCATGAATTGACCGTCATGGAAAACGAATTTGACGGCATTGTCAATTATCACATCGCCGCGAAAAAGAGGGGCGACACCGTGACGTTTTTACGCAACATTGTTCGCGGCGCAACCGACGACAGTTTCGGTATTGAGGTAGCGAAACTGGCAGGTGTTCCCGATGCCGTGGTGCGCCGTGCGCGCGAGATTTTGTCGGACATTGAAGCAAACGGCAAGCCCACCGCCGAGGGGGCGAGAATAGCCCCTGCCACAGAGTTGGGCGGATTGGCAGACCTTGCCATCACCGACGAGGCGGACGAGGCTTCACGCGAGGTGGCGGATATGTTGCGTAAAGTTGACATCAACACGCTCACCCCGATTGAAGCGATGAACCTCATTTACACTTGGAAGAAAACACTTGACGCTTCGCCCCACGCATAAAGGCGGCGTTGCAAACAAAGAAAGGAGCGCCCATGGGAGCCATTCACGTATTGGATTTTAGCGTTGCCAACCTCATCGCCGCAGGCGAGGTGGTTGACCGTCCTGCCTCCGTTATCAAGGAACTGGTGGAAAACGCCATTGATGCAGGCGGCACGCGCATTGCCATAGACATTCGTAACGGCGGTGTGCGCATGATGCGTGTCACCGACAACGGGTGCGGTATGAGTGCCGATGATTTGCCCATCGCGCTCAAACGCCACGCAACGAGCAAAATTCAAGATGCAAACGACCTTTTACGCATCACCACGCTCGGCTTTCGCGGAGAGGCGTTGGCGGCGATTGCCGCCGTGTCCACCCTGCATATCATCTCCAAGCGCCGTAATGACGACGTGGGACACGTTCTCACCGCCAAGGACGGCAAGGTCATTGATATTGAGGAGGTCGGTTGTGCGGACGGCACGACCGTGCTTGTCGAGCATCTCTTTGAGAACTTCCCTGCGCGCCGCAAATTCTTGAAAAAGGATGCGACGGAGGCAATGGCTATCGGCGCCGTCGTCGAAAAGGCGGCACTGTCCCGTCCCGACGTTTCCTTTTCCTTCACCGTTGACGGGCAGGAAAAATTTGTCACCCCGGGCGATGGCTCACTCCCCCACGTTCTGCGCGCCCTATACGGCGAGGTGGCAAGCCGCATGCTCCACGTGTCGGGCGAGACCTTCGGTATTCGCGTCGAGGGGTACGTCGGCAGAAGTGACGCGACCAAAAACAACCGCAACGAGCAAAACTTTTTCCTAAACGGACGTATCGTCCGCAGCAAAACGATGATGGCGGCGCTTGAACGCGCTTACGTGTCTTACATCGCGCCCGAACGCTTCCCCATTTGTGCATTGTACGTCACGCTTGACCCGTCTTCCGTGGACGTCAACGTGCATCCTGCAAAGTTGGAAGTCAAATTTTCGGATGAGCGCCGCGTTTTTGAGGCGGTATACTACGCCGTGCGCGCCGCATTAGAGAACAACACCGAACGGCCGACCTTGGAAACACTTGCCGAGCGACACGAAACCAAGGAAGAAAAGGGCTTAAAACTGAAAAGCATGCCGTCACCGACGGAGGCAAATATAGAGCAATTGACCCTGCAAACGGCAAATCAAAGCCCCCTTGACGTTGTAAAAACGGCCGAAAGTGCAACGCCCACGCGCGTGGACGAGCCGCTTTTTGCATCCGCGCAAGGCGTGCAAGCGGTGAGTGGTGCTTTGAAGACAAATCCGCTGGAAGCCCCCACTCGTGAGTGCGTTTCCATTCGCGCGGACATTGAAAAGGTATGCCCCCCGAACAAAGACGGTATTGCCATCTCCCCCGTTACCGAACCCTCGCACGACCGCACGAAAACGGATGCCGCACCGAATGAAAGTGAGGGCATAGCGCCCACCGATGCTTTTGGCAAAGAAGACACCGCCGTGCAAAGTGACGAGGCGGCAACACCGAAAAGCCAAGCGCTCCCGCACTATCGCTACGTCGGCACGCTTTTCCGGTGCTACGTGATTTTAGAACTTGACGATCGCTTTTTACTGATTGACCAACACGCCGCGCACGAGCGCATTCTCTTTGAAGAATTGAAGGCAAAGCAATCATCGGGCGCCGCCTTTTCGCAGGAGTTGATGATTCCGCTTTCCGTGCGATTGAGTGCGGAGGAATACGCGGCGGCGCTTGAATACCGTGATGACCTATCGGCGGTCGGCATGCACTTTGAGTGCAATCAAGGGCAAGCCGTGGGGAGTGCCTCCCTCGTTTATTTGACCGCCATTCCAAACGCAATCACCCCTTACGATGCCGAATCGCTTTTCGTTTCCATGGTGGATGAATTATCGCGCGGCATTGGCAATCCGCAATCAACGGAAAGCGCACGCCGTGAGCGCGCACTCTATCAGGTGGCTTGCAAGGCCGCCATCAAGGGGCACAGAAGTTATGACGAGGCGCACATCGACTGGCTATGCAAAAAGATATTGTCCCTGCCCGATATAACGGTCTGTCCGCACGGACGCCCCATTGCCATCACGCTCACCAAAAGCGAACTTGACCATCAATTCAACCGTATATAATACGAAGGATACGCAAAAAGAAGACAGAAAGAAGAAAGTATGTTTACAGTATTAAAGCAAGAAGGCGGCGCACGCCGCGGACGCATGACGACGGTACACGGCGTGATTGAAACCCCCGTGTTTATGAACGTCGGCACCTGTGCCGCCATCAAGGGCGGTATCTCCACCGACGACCTTCGTGAACTGAACTGCCAAGTAGAATTATCCAACACCTATCATTTGCACATCCGCCCGGGTGACGACCTCATTCGGCGCATGGGTGGCTTGCACCGCTTTTTCAACTGGGACAAGCCTATTTTGACGGATAGCGGCGGATTTCAGATTTTTTCCTTGGCAAAACTGCGAAAAATCAGTGAGGAGGGCGTGCAGTTTAACTCTCACATGGACGGCAAGCGCATTTTCATGGGTCCCGAGGAAAGCATGCGTATCCAATCAAACATTGCCTCCACCATTGCCATGGCGTTTGACGAGTGCGTGGAAAACCCCGCCTCCTACGAATATGCCAAAAATTCAAGTGAGCGCACGCTTCGTTGGCTCAAACGCAGTAAAGACGAAATGGACCGCCTAAACTCCTTGGAGGACACCATTAACCGTCAACAACTCCTGTTTGGCATCAACCAAGGAAGCACCTATGAGGACTTGCGTATTGACAACATGCAGCGCACGGCGGAGATGGATCTGGACGGCTACGCCATCGGCGGCTTAGCGGTCGGTGAGGAAGCCGAGGTCATGTATCACATCATCGAAACGGTCGAGCCCTACATGCCGAAGGACAAGCCCCGTTACCTTATGGGTGTCGGTACACCGCAAAATATTTTAGAGGCGGTTGCGCGCGGCGTGGACTTTTTTGATTGTGTCATGCCCAGTCGCAACGCCCGTCACGGCAACCTCTTTACGTGGCACGGAAAAATGAACATCAACAACGAGCAGTATTTTGCAGACGACCGCCCCATTGACGTTCATTGCCAATGCCCTGCCTGCCGAAGTTACAGTCGCGCATATATCCGCCATCTCTTCAAGGCGCGCGAACTCCTCGGTATGCGCCTGTGCGTTCTGCACAATCTCTATTTCTACAACGAACTGATGCAGAAAATCCGCGATGCCTTGGATAACGGTCATTTTCAGTCCTTCTACCAAAGTTACCGCGACCGCTTGGCGGCACGCTCGGTTGACTGATATAAAAAGATGCGTTCTTTTTCGGAACGCATCTTTTTTATAAGAAATGCAAAAACGGGGTAGGCGCTTTCGCCCCCACCGCTCCTTTCGTTAACAGTTTTATGAGTTAAAAAGCAGCGGCAATTGCAGAGAAAATATTCTTTTGATAAATACCGTGCCTATACAAAAAATAAAGGGTACTGCAAAAGCAGTACCCTTTTTCTAAAAGAACTTATTTTGCTTCCTTATCAGCGGCGGCCTCTTCGGGCTTAACCAATCTGATGAGGGCCATCTCGGCGGCATCTCCGCGGCGCGGGCCGAGTTTGTAAATTTTTGTGTAACCACCTATCACGTTCTCATAGGACGGTGCAATCTGGTCAAATACCTTCTTTGCAACCGATTCCTTAGTGATATAAGCGAGCGCTTCACGATAAGAAGCCAAGGTGTTCTTTTTACCGAGCGTAATCATCTGCTCGGCAACGGAACGCACTTCCTTTGCTCTTGTCAATGTCGTCTCAATTTCACCATTTTCGAGAAGGTAGGTAACTAAACCTCTCAGCATGGCCTTTCTATGTGCAGTCGGTCTGCCGAGTTTTCTGGTTCCGGGCATTTTCTTTACCTCCTATCAAGTATCTCACTCTTCGACAGTCTTGAGCGCAAGACCTAACGAGTGAAGCTTCTGAATGACTTCTTCAAGCGATTTTCTTCCAAGATTTCTGACCTTAATCATATCTTCTTCGGTACGCTCGGCCAAATCGCCAACCGTATCAATGCCTGCGCGCTTCAAGCAGTTGAAACTGCGAACAGACAGGTCAAGATCCTCAATGGCCATCTCAAGAATCTTATCTCTCTGGCATTCTGGAGGCTCAACTGTTGTCACAAGATTTTTCGCTTCGTCGGACATGTTGACGAAGAGACTGAAGTGATCATTGAGAATCTTGGCACCGAGAGAAACCGCTTCTTTTGCGGCAATAGTGCCGTTCGTTTGAACGTGCATCACGAGTTTGTCGTAATCCGTGATATTGCCGACACGGGTGTTTTCTACGCGGTACTCCACCTTATACACGGGGCTAAAAATGGAATCCACGAAAATGAGTCCGATAGGTGCGCTTACATTGGACTCCAATCTGGAAACGTAGTTCTGCTTATTCTTTTCCTGAGAAACATAACCACGACCGGAGTTGAAGGTCAATTCCATGAAAAAGTGTGCATCCTCACTCAAAGTGCAGATGTGGTGATCGGGATTCAAAATCTCGATGTCCGCATCGGGGGTAATGCTACCCGCGCACACCTCGCAAGGACCTGTTGCATCAATGACGACGGTTTTGGGACCTGCGGCGTGCAGTTTTGCCACAATGCCCTTAACGTTCAACACGATCTCGGGAACATCCTCTTTGACGCCCGATATTGTTGAAATCTCATGCAAAACGCCATCAATTTTGATCGCAGTAGCGGCAAATCCGGGCAGAGAGCTTAAAAGCATTCTGCGCAAGGAGTTGCCGAGGGTAATTCCGTAACCTCTTTCAAGAGGCTCTACAATGAATTCGCCCTCGCTCCCTGATTCATTCAAGGGATTGAACGTAATGTTCGGCTTTTCTATCGGTTGATCAAATGCTAACATACGATATTCCTCCTATTTCAATTTTACAGTACACATATCCCCATCGGGGGGCCTGCTATTGTCCAAATTGGCGGTTTACGCCGCAAACGCAATCCTGCCTCTGCGGTGTACCCTAATCGGAGGTCGGATTATTTGGAGTAGAATTCGACGATCAACTGCTCGTTGAACGGGAAGTCAATGTCGTCACGAACGGGCATTGCCACGACCTTGCACGTAACGTTGGCGGCATCCGCATCAAGCCACTTCGGCTTTACGCGCTCGCCCATTGTTTCTGCAAGTGCCTTCAACTTTGCGCCATCACGACGGCTTTCCTTAACAGCAATCACATCACCGACCTTAACGAGAAGAGAGGGAATGTTTACTTTCTTGCCATTCAAGGTAAAGTGACCGTGCAAAACGAGTTGGCGAGCCTCCTTGCGGCTCTCTGCCATACCCATTCTGTAAATCACGTTATCAAGGCGACGTTCAAGGAGGATGAGGAGGTTTTCACCTGTCAAGCCTTCCTTCTTCTCCGCCATGACGTAATACTTCTCAAACTGGCTTTCAAGAACACCGTAGTAACGTCTTGCCTTCTGCTTTTCACGCAACTGCATACCGTACTCTTCGATCTTCTTGCGGGCAGCACCGTGCTGACCGGGTGCGGAACTTCTGTGTTCCAACGTGCACTTTGTCGTGCAACGATCGCCTTTCAGATAAAGCTTCTCGCCTTCTCTGCGGCAGAGTTTGCAACTCGGACCTGTATATCTTGCCATATGCTTTTACCTTCCTTTCAACTCAGACACGACGACGCTTGGGGGGGCGGCAACCATTATGAGGAATGGGTGTGACGTCCTTGATAAGCGTGATGTCGAGGCCTGCGGTTTGAAGTGCTCTGATGGCTGCCTCACGTCCCGATCCGGGGCCGCGGACATACACCTCAACGGTCTTCATACCATGATCCATTGCCAACTTGGCGGCGTGCTCTGCGGCGGTCTGTGCGGCATAAGGAGTGGATTTTCTCGACCCCTTAAAGCCCATCTCACCCGAAGATGCCCAAGAAATGGCGTTGCCTGCAACGTCGGTAATGGTTACAATGGTGTTATTGAAAGTGGAACGAATGTGCGCCGCGCCCTTCTCGATATTCTTGCGCTCACGGCGTCTCTTGACTACTTTTTTAACTGTCTTAGCCATCGATTCTCACTCCTTACTTCTTCTTGTTGGCAATGGTCTTTGCCGGACCTTTTCTTGTTCTTGCATTCGTCTTGGTGCGCTGTCCTCTGACGGGCAGTCCCTTTCTGTGACGAATACCACGGTAGCAGTTAATTTCTACCATGTTCTTAATGTTCAACGCTACCTCGCGGCGGAGATCACCTTCTACATGATAGTTGGTTTCGATCTCCTCACGGAGCAACGCGATCTCGCCCTCGGTCAAATCCTTAGCGCGCGTGTCGGGATTGATCCCTGTCTTTGCAAGGATATCCTTTGCGCTCTTCAGACCGATACCGTAGATATAAGTCAGTGCGATTTCCACACGCTTGTGGTTCGGAATATCAACGCCTGCTATACGAGCCATTTGGATGTTACTCTCCTTTTTCTTTGATTGTCAGAGCAATTAGCCCTGTCTTTGTTTGTGCTTGGGGTTTTCGCAGATCACCATGACCTTACCTTTTCTCTTGATGATCTTGCACTTGTCGCAAATTTTTTTAACGGAAGGCTTTACTTTCACTGTTGAATACCGTTCCTTTCAATTATTTTTTTCTCCAAGTAATACGTCCTTTGGTCAGGTCGTAAACCGAGACCTCAACCGTCACCGTATCACCGGGAAGAATTTTGATATAGTTCATACGAAGTTTACCCGAAATATGGGCAGTCACAATGTGACCGTTCGGGAGCTTCACCTTGAAGGTGGCGTTTGGCAGTGCTTCTACAACCACGCCGTCTTCAAATTCGATCAAATCGTCCTTAGGCAGAATAATCCCTCCTCTACCGTTTCTTAGAAGCAAATATCGGCAAGTGCCGCATGCAGTTGGCGATTTGTTAAACTGCCGTCAGACAAGGCCTGTACGAGTGTTTCGCAACCGCATTGCACTATTTTCAGATGCTTGCATTTCTTCTTTTTCGGATGTTGGATTTGCCGTAACTTGCCGTCAGCAATGTACACATACCCATTGTCCTCATCAACAGACACGACCAAAAACAAGCGTTTACTGTCGCGCCCTGCGAGGGACAGCACGATACTGCCAACCCAAGTGTCGGGAAAATGACCGTTCGGGGTCGTCATGTTGCGTCCTCCCTTGCTCATCGAATGTCCGTGAACAGGATCGGGCCGTCGTTTGTGATGGCTACTGTGTGTTCGTAATGGGCGGAAAGGCTTCCGTCCGCCGTCACCACCGTCCAATGGTCGGAAAGTGAGCGAACCTCGTATCCACCTGCATTGATCATCGGCTCAATGGCGATGGTCATACCGGGATACAAGCGAACACCGCGTCCTTCGTGACCGAAGTTGGGGACCTCGGGCTCCTCATGCAGTTCCGTACCGATGCCGTGACCAACGTAGGCACGCACCACGCTAAAACCTGCATTCTCGGCACACGCTTGTGCCGCGTGCCCGATATCTCCGATACGCTTTCCCGGAATGGCCATTTTGACCGCCTCGAAGAAGGCCGCCTCGGTCACTTCAATCAAGCGTTCGGCATCGGCGGACACCTTACCTACCGCAAAGGTACGGGCACTGTCTCCGTGCATACCACGGTAACAGGCGCCGACGTCAACCTTTACGATATCGCCATCTTGCAGAATTTTTTTCGGAGAAGGAATACCGTGAATGACCTCATCGTTGATACTGATACAGGCACTCCCGGGAAATCCTCCGTAACCGAGGAAGGAGGGACGCGCGCCGCATTTCTCAATATACTGTCGGATCTTATCATCCAACTCCTTTGTCGAAATGCCTGCGCGTATCGCTTCCCTCGCCACCAATAGCGCTTCACCGGTGATACGACCGGCTTCCTTCATCAACCTAAGTTGTTCGGAATTTTTTAACGCAATCATGTCACACTCCGAGTGCGGCGCGAACAAGCGCCGTCGTATCCTCTACGCGTTCTTGTCCTTCTACTAACTTTAAGATACCTTTTGCGGCATAAAAACTTTTCAGAGGCTCTGTCGTTTCGTGGTAAACACGCAAACGGCTCTCAACGACCTCGGGCGCATCATCGCGGCGGATAGTCAGTTCTTTACCGCACTTATCACAGTGCGTACCGTCGGTGGACGGCTTATAGAGGGTGTGATAAGAAGCACCGCATTCGCAAACGCGTCTGCCACTCATGCGCTCTACGATCCGTTCGTCGGCAACTTCAAGACTGAGTACCGCATCCATTTGAATGCCCATTTGGTCAAGTGCCTCTGCTTGCGGCACGGTGCGCGGGAAGCCATCCAAAATATAACCGTTTTGGCAATCGGGGAGTGCCAAGCGTTCCTTGATGATGCCGATAACGACGTCATCGGGAACAAGTGCTCCTGCATCCGTATAAGTCTTTGCGGCAAGCCCCATGGCTGTGCCCGACTTAATGGCCTCACGAATGATAGCACCCGTCGAAATGGTGGGAATGCCTGCGCGCTCCGCAACCAATTCCGCCTGTGTGCCCTTGCCCGCTCCGGGGGCTCCTAAAAAAATCAGTTTCATACAGTTCTCCTGTTAGGCTTAGGAAAGAAAGCCTTTGTAGTTTCTCATGGTCAACTGGGCCTCCAACTCGCGTGCCGTTTCGATAGCAACGCCGATGACGATCAAGAGTGACGTACCACCGAACGTAAAACTACCTGTGAAGTAGGCAACCGCATTGGTCAGTGCCTCAGGATTTGCGAAGAAAGGCAAAAGCAATCTTTTCACGATAGGTTCAAGCACCAGAGGCTTGGCAATAATCGGAAGAATTGCCACAATACTAAGGAACAAAGAACCCATTAGTGTCACCTTGGACAAAATGCGTGAGATAAATTCCGCGGTCGGTCTACCTTGACGGATACCGGGAATCATACCGCCGTTCTTCTTCAAGTTATTCGATACTTCAACGGGGTTGAAGGAAATCTGAATATAGAAGTAACCGAAGGCGATAATCAAAGCGAACAGTGCTAACGGATAGAACCATCCGTCCGCCGAGAAGAAGTTATACCAGAAGCCCTTCTGCGATGCACCCGTCATCATCATGATGGTACCGGGCAACGACACAATGGAACTGGCGAAGATGACAGGCATAACGCCCGACATATTCAACTTCAAGGGGAGTTCACTGTTCTGTCCGCCGTACATTTTACGGCCGACGACACGCTTGGCATACTGAATCTTGATTTTACGCTCACTGCCCGTGACAAAGACGGAGAAGACCGTCATTGCAAGAACAACGAAGAGAATCATCAAAGCGAAGAAAATACCAAGAGTGATATACAATCCTTTGGACACGGCTGCGTCCGAATTGTATTGACCGGAAATGAGATAATAGGAGGTATTGGCTCCCATATCAAGATTGCCGGATGCCGTTTTAACGAGTTGCACCATCTTCGAAATGAAGGAGGGTGCGCCGGAAATGATGTTCACAAACAAAATGAGTGAGATACCGTTTCCGATACCGTTCTCGTTGATTTTTTCGGCAAGCCACATGATGATGGCAGCACCTGCACAGAAGCAGGTAACGATCACTGCCGCATAAAGGACCTGCCAACGCATCAACCCTGTCCTTGCCTCGGGAAGAAGCATGCTCGGCTCACCCGCCCTGCCGCGAAGCAGGAAGTAGTAACCGATTGCCGTCACGATAGCCAAAAGGACCGTTGCCACACGAGTGTGACGGTTGATGACCTTCTTGCCTTCTTCACCGCTTTTTGCAAGTCTCTCGTAATACGGGAGCGCAACGGTAAGAAGTTGCATCACGATGGACGCCGTGATGTACGGTGAGATACCAAGAGCAAATAGAGTTGCCGTTCCCAACGCACCGCCGGAAAGGGTGTCCATGTATGCAAGAATCGTATCTCCGAACTGTGCATCGAAGTTAGAAGAATCCACAAAGGGAACGGGGATAACCGTACCCACTCTGTATAGGAGAAGAATGAATACTACAACGAGCATCTTTCTTCTGATCTCTTTAATTTTCCATGCATTTCTTAAAGTCTGAAGCATTATACCACCTCAGTCTTTCCACCTGCTGCTTCAATCTTTTCCTTTGCGGAGCCGGAAAAGACCGACGCCTTTACAGTAAGTTTTTTGGTGATTTCGCCACGTCCCAAAATCTTGACACCGTCCAGTGTCTTATCAATGAGACCTGCTTTCAAGAGCGCGATATCGTCAACAATGGCGTCGTCCTCAAAAAGGTTGAGAGCCGCAACGTTGACAATGGCGTAAGATTTACCAAACTTATTGTAGAAGCCTCTCTTCGGAAGTCTTCTGTACAGGGGAAGTTGGCCGCCCTCGAAGCCGGGCTTCACGCCGCCACCTGAGCGTGCGTTCTGTCCCTTGTGTCCCTTGCCGGCCGTTTTTCCGTTACCGGAACCGGGTCCTCTGCCCTTGCGGAAGTTAGCCTTTACTGCGCCTTCCGCCGGCGAAAGTTCATGGAGCTTCATGTTGTTTCCTCCTTATTCCAAATTCCGATCAAACGGTTTCAATGCGGACCAAGTGCTTGAGAACCTTAATCTTACCTGCAAGAACTGCGTCGTTTGCATGAACGACACTGTCACCGATCTTCGAAAGACCGAGGGACTTTGCCGTTGCCTTCTGATTCGGCTTCGCACTGATCAAACTTTTGCTTAATACAACTTTTACTTGTTCCATTTCGCGCCTCCTTATTTCACGCGATCTGCGCTGATTCCGCGCAAATCGGCAACCTGCTGGAGGGTTCTCAATGCCTTCAAGCCTTCAAACGTTGCCTTAACAACGTTCGTCGGGTTGTTGGAACGGAGACACTTTGCACGAATGTTTTTAATTCCTGCAAGCTCAAGCACGTCACGAACAGCACCGCCGGCAATGATACCGGTACCGGGTGCAGCGGGTTTAAGAAGCACCTTACCTGCGCCGTATTCGCCGACTATCTCATGGGGGATGGTCAAGCCGTTCATGGATACTTCGATCATGTTCTTCTTGGCATCCTCAATTCCCTTGCGGATAGCATCGGGCACTTCAGCAGCTTTTCCAAGTCCAAATCCGACGTGACCGTTCTCATCGCCCACTACCATAATAGCGGCGAAACGAGCAATACGACCACCCTTTACTGTCTTGGAAACACGGTTGAGAACGACGAGTTTCTCTTTCAAATCGAGCGTCGCCGCGTCAATATTTTTTGCCATGTGTTTTCTCCTTCAAATAAATTTCAAATTGCTTTGAAATGTGTATAAACCGGAATCAGAACTGCAAGCCGCCTTCGCGGGCGCCAGCAGCAAGTTCCGATACACGACCGTGATAGATATAGCCGCCGCGGTCAAAAACGACTGCGGTAATACCTTTTTCCAATGCTCTCTTGGCGATGATCTCGCCAATCTTCTTTGCGGCTTCCTTGTTAGAGCCGATGCCCTCAAAGGATGCCTCGTAGGTGCTTGCAGCGGCAAGCGTTACGCGTGCTTCATCATCGATGATCTGCGCGCTGATGTGTGCGTTTGAGCGATACACAGCCAGGCGGGGACGCGTTGCGGTGCCAAACACCTTGCCGCGCACTCTCTTGTGTCTTTTGAGGCGCTGTGCGTTACTGTCTGTTCTCTTAACCATAGCGTTTACTCCCTTCCTTATTTACCGGTCTTTCCGGCCTTGCGGCGGATTCTTTCGCCCTCGTACTTCACGCCCTTACCAAGATAGGGTTCAGGCGGTCTCTTTGCACGAATTTGCGCGGAAATCTGACCAACCAACTGTTTATCGATGCCCTTCACAATGATGGTGGTGTTGTCGGGCAACTCAAAGGTAATACCATTCTCTTCGTTGAAGAAAACGGGGTGGGAATAGCCGAGGTTAAGAACCAACTGCTTACCCTTCTTCTCTGCCTTGTAACCGACACCGACGATTTCCAGTTTCTTACTGTAACCTTCCGTGACGCCCACGACCATATTGTTCAAAAGCGTTCTTGTCAAACCGTGCATCGCACGATCTGCGGGCTCGTCTGTCGGACGGGTAACCGTCAAGGTGTTGTCCTGCTGTGCAATCGTGATGCGGGTGTTGAAGGTCTCGGTCAACTCGCCGAGTTTGCCTTTAACAGTCACAACGTTGCCGTCTGCAACAGTGACGGTCACACCTGCGGGAACGGTGATAGGTGTTCTTCCAATTCTTGACATAATTCTATCCTCCCCGCTTACCAGACAAAGGCGAGAACTTCGCCGCCGATATTTGC